>NZ_JBIUYD010000019.1:0-183029 GCF_044744345.1 Kitasatospora sp. NPDC087315
CCGCCGGCATCTGGCACAACAACCTGATCGGCGCACCGGTCACCCGCTCGCTGATCGCCTACGACCACTGATCACATCGGATCTACTCGTCTAGGGGTGAAGGGCGAGGGGCGCAGCGCGAAGGGCCCGGGAGACGGTGGTCACCCGGGCCCTTCAGGCCCCTCGGCGGGGCGGTGTCAGCGGTCTACTCGTCGTCCTCGTCGTCGAGCCGGGCCAGCCAGGTGGCCAGCCGCTCGACCGGGATCTCGAAGTCGGGGTTGAGGTCGACGAACTCGCGCAGGCGCTCGGCCAGCCACTCGAAGGTGACCTCCTCGTCGCCGCGCCGGCTCGCCAGCTCCTCGATGCCGCGGTCGGTGAAGTACACGGTTCGCTCCGGTCAGACGGGAATTCGACCTGGTCAGGATAGACCCGGTTGGCCGTTGGCCCGCCAGGTGCCGAGGGTCACCCCGGCGGCCCCGGTGGTGGGGCCGGCGGCCTCCACGGCCGCGACCGCGGCGGCACCGCGAAACGGCCCGGGCCCCCGCGCGGTGTGCGCGGGGGCCCGGGCCGTTCGGCCTGACCGGGGGTCAGAGCGAGAAGATCTCCTCCAGGAGACCCTGCTGCTCGGCGGCGTGGCGCTTGGCCGAGCCGACCGCGGGGGCCGAGGAGGCCGTGCGGGCGACGCGGCGCAGGCGCGAGTCGCCGGCGCTGCGGCCGATGACGACCTCCAGGTGGTCGACCAGGTTCATCGCGATGAACGGCCAGGCACCCTGGTTCGCCGGCTCCTCCTGCGCCCAGATGAACTGGACGTCGTCGCCGTAGCGGCTCAGCTCCTCCTGGAGCTCGGCCACCGGCAGCGGGTAGAGGCGCTCGACCCGGACGATCGCGGTGTCGGTGATCCCGCGCTCGGCACGGGCCGCCTCGACGTCGTAGTAGAACTTGCCCGCGGTGATGACCACCTTGCGGACCTGCGACGGGTCGACGGTGGTGTCACCGATGACCGGGCGGAACGAGCCGGAGAGGAACTCCTCCGTGGCACTCGCCGCGGCCTTCAGACGCAGCATCGACTTCGGGGTGAAGACGACCAGCGGCTTGTGGTGCGGGTTGTGCGCCTGCCAGCGCAGCAGGTGGAAGTAGTTCGACGGCAGGGTCGGCATGGCGACCGTCATGTTGTTCTGCGCGCACAGCTGCAGGAAGCGCTCCGGGCGGGCGGACGAGTGGTCCGGGCCCTGGCCCTCGTAGCCGTGCGGCAGCAGCAGGGTGACGCCGGAGTGCTGGCCCCACTTCTGCTCGGCGGAGGCGATGTACTCGTCCACCACGGTCTGCGCGCCGTTGACGAAGTCGCCGAACTGCGCCTCCCACATGACCAGCGCGTTCGGGCGGGTCAGCGAGTAGCCGTACTCGAAGCCCATCGCCGCGTACTCGGACAGCAGGCTGTCGTACACGGTGTAGCGGGCCTGGTCCTCGGTCAGGTACAGCAGCGGGGTGTAGTCCTCGCCGCTGACCCGGTCGATCAGCACCGCGTGGCGCTGGCCGAAGGTGCCGCGGCGGCTGTCCTGGCCGGCCAGGCGGACCGGGTGGCCCTCCATCAGCAGCGAGCCGATGGCGAGGGTCTCGCCCATCGCCCAGTCGATGGTGTTGTCCTCGACCGAGCCGGCGCGGCGCTGCAGCTGCGGCAGCAGTCGCGGGTGGACGGTCAGCCAGTCCGGCAGGTTGACCTGCGAGGCGGCGATCCGCTTGACCATCTCCTGGGAGATGCCGGTCTGGATGCTGACCGGGAAGTCGGCCTGCGGCGTGCCGACGGCGGCCGGGGCCGGCGTCTGGGCGGCGTCGCGGACCTCGGCGAAGACCTTCTCCAGCTGGCCCTGGAAGTCCTGGAGCGCCTGCTCCGCCTCTTCCATGGTGATGTCGCCGCGACCGATCAGGCCCTCGGTGTACAGCTTGCGCACCGAGCGCTTCTTGTCGATCAGGTCGTACATCAGCGGCTGGGTGAACGACGGGTTGTCGGCCTCGTTGTGACCGCGGCGGCGGTAGCAGATGAGGTCGATCACGACGTCCTTGTGGAACGCCTGACGGAACTCGAAGGCGAGCCGCGCGACGCGGACCACGGCCTCCGGGTCGTCGCCGTTCACGTGGAAGATCGGGGCCTCGATCATCCGGGCCACGTCGGTGCAGTACATCGAGGAGCGCGAGGAGGCCGGGGCGGCGGTGAAGCCGACCTGGTTGTTCACCACGATGTGCACGGTGCCGCCGGTGCGGTAGCCGCGCAGCTGCGACATGTTCAGGGTCTCCGCGACGACGCCCTGGCCGGCGAAGGCCGCGTCGCCGTGGATCTGGATCGGCAGCACCGGGAAGGTGGTGCCGCCCTGGTCCAGGATGTCCTGCTTGGCGCGGGCGATGCCCTCGACGACCGGGTCCACGGCCTCCAGGTGGGAGGGGTTCGCGGCGAGCGAGACCTTGATGGTCTCGCCGTCCAGGCCGGTGAAGGTGCCCTCGGAGCCGAGGTGGTACTTCACGTCGCCGGAGCCGTGCATCGACTTCGGGTCGAGGTTGCCCTCGAACTCGCCGAAGATCTTGCCGTACGGCTTGCCGACGATGTTGGCCAGCACGTTCAGACGGCCGCGGTGGGCCATGCCGATCACGGTCTCGTCGAGGCGGTGCTCGGCGGCCGCGTCGATCGTGGCGTCCAGCAGCGGGATGAGCGACTCGCCGCCCTCCAGCGAGAAGCGCTTCTGCCCGACGTACTTGGTCTGCAGGAAGGTCTCGAAGGCCTCGGCCGAGTTCAGCCGGCGCAGGATGCGCAGCTGCTCCTCGCGCTCCGGCTTGGTGTACGGCTTCTCCAGGCGCTCCTGCAGCCACTTGCGCTGCGCCGGGTCCTGGATGTGCATGTACTCGATACCGACGGTGCGGCAGTACGTGTTGCGCAGCAGGCCGAGGATGTCGCGGAGCTTCATCATCCGCTGGCCGCCGAAGCCGCCGACCGCGAACTCGCGCTCCAGGTCCCACAGGGTGAGGCCGTGGGTGGTGACGTCCAGGTCGGGGTGCTTGCGCTGCTTGTACTCCAGCGGGTCGGTGTCGGCCATCAGGTGGCCGCGGACCCGGTAGGAGTGGATCAGCTCCATGACGCGCGCGGTCTTGTTGACCTCGTCGTCGTGGGTGGTGGCGACGTCGGTGGCCCAGCGGACCGGCTCGTACGGGATCCGCAGCGACTCGAAGATCTCGTCGTAGAAGCCGTTCTCGCCGAGCAGCAGCCGGTGGATCTCGCGCAGGAACTCGCCGGACGCCGCGCCCTGGATGACGCGGTGGTCGTAGGTCGAGGTCAGCGTCATGATCTTGGAGACGCCGAGGCGGGACAGGGTCTCCGGGGCGGAGCCCTGGAACTCGGCCGGGTACTCCATGGCGCCGACGCCGACGATGGTGCCCTGGTTCTGCATCAGGCGCGGCACGGAGTGCACGGTGCCGATGCCGCCGGGGTTGGTCAGCGAGACCGTGACGCCGGTGAAGTCGTCCATGGTCAGCTTGTTGGCGCGGGCCCGGCGGACGATGTCCTCGTAGGCCTGCCAGAAGCCGAAGAAGTCGAGGGTCTCGGCCTTCTTGATGGCCGCGACGACGAGCTGGCGGTCGCCGTTGGGCTTGACCAGGTCGATGGCCAGGCCCAGGTTCACGTGCTCGGGCTTGACCAGGAAGGCCTTGCCGTTCTCCACCTTGTAGCTGTGGTTCATGCCCGGCGAGGCCTTGACGGCCTGGACCAGGGCGTAACCGATCAGGTGGGTGAAGGAGACCTTGCCGCCGCGGGCGCGCTGCAGGTGGTTGTTGATGACAATGCGGTTGTCGATCAGCAGCTTGGCGGGCACCGCGCGGACGGACGTCGCGGTCGGCACCTCCAGCGAGGCGTCCATGTTGGTGGCGACGGCCTTGGCCGGGCCGCGCAGCTGGACGAGCTCGGGGCCCGCCGTGGCGGCCGGCGCGGCCGGAGCCGGGGCGGCGACCTTGGGGGCCGGCGGCGCGGCGGGGGCTGCGGCGAGCGGCGCGGGAGCCGGAGCCGGGGCCGCCGGGGCGGTCGCGGGTGCGGCCGGCGCGGCGGGAGCGGCAGCGGCGGGCGCGGGGGCGGCAACGGGAGTCGGCGTGGTGCCGACCGGGGTCGCGGCCTGGGTCACTGGGGTCACCTCGGTACCGGGCTTGTAGTCGGCGAAAAAGTCCCACCAGGCTCGGTCGACCGAGTTCGGGTCCTGGAGGTACTGCTGGTAGATCTCATCGACGAGCCACTCATTGGGGCCGAAGCCAGTGGAACTTGCCGAGCTATTGGGGGTTTCAGGGGACTGTGGCGACACGGCGGCAACCGCCCTCTTCCGCTTCCTTTTGGGATGTTTGGACAGCGGGGATTAAGGCTACGCCCCTGACCAGTGATCGCGCAGTCCCCGGGGCTCAGGCGTCGCCCAGATCACAGTGCTGACCTGCAGTTTGGCTGAAAATGTGCGTTAGAAAGCCGCATCGGAGGGGAAGCGATCACGGTCGATCAGTGCACATATCTGGACGAAACCGGACAAAGCATCCCGGAAGCACCGAATGATCTTCGTGTACGTCTGTGTCCGTCCTGTGACATGACGGCGAAGTCCGTCCGACGCGAATGCGACGAGGCTCACCGCGGACCGGGCAGCCGGACCTCGATCCGGCAGCCGCGGGCGGCCTCGGCCACCTCGATCCGGCCGCCGTGCAGATCCACCGCCCAGCGGGCGATGGCCAGCCCCAGACCGGTGCCGCCGTCGGCGCCGGGCCCCTGGGCGGTGGCGGTGCCGCTGCGGCTGAACCGCTCGAACACCCGGGTCCGGTCGGCCGGCGGGATGCCCGGGCCCTCGTCCTCGACCTCCAGCAGCAGGGCGCCCGGCTCGGCGCCGGGCCGGGCCCGGACCGTCACGGTGCCGCCGGGCGGGGAGTGCTTGCAGGCGTTGTCGACCAGGTTGGCGACCACCTGGTGGAGCCGCTCCGGGTCGGCGACGCCGGTCAGGCCTGCCGGGCTGACCTCCAGCGCGAGCCGGACGTCCCCGCGCCGGGAGAACGCCCCGCCCGCCGTCGCGCCGTCCACGGTGACCCCGCGCAGTACGCCGTCCAGGAACTCGCGCACCTCGAAGGAGCGCGCGTCCAGGTCGACCACCCCGTCGTCGATCTTGGAGAGGTCGAGCAGATGGGTGACCAGCCGGCCGAGCCGCTCGGTCTGCTCCAGCGCGGCACCCAGGGTCGCCGGGTTCGGCTGGACGACGCCGTCGACGACGTTCTCCAGCACGGCGCGCAGCGCGGCGATGGGCGTGCGCAGCTCGTGCGAGACGTTGGCGACCAGTTCGCGGCGGTGGCGGTCGGCGGCCTCCAGGTCGGCCGCCATCAGGTTGAAGGCGGCCGCGAGCTCGCCGATCTCGTCGCGCGAGTTCACCTCGACCCGGCGGCTGTAGTCGCCGGAGGCCATCGCGCGGGCGGCGGCCGTCATGTCGCGCAGCGGGGCGGTCAGCCCGTGCGCGAGGAACTGCATGAAGAGCAGCGAGGCGATCATGGAGAAGACCATGATGATCCGGATCTGGGTCTCGGACCGGATGGCCACCACCACCATGCCGGTGGCGAGGAAGACCGAGACGATCACCAGCAGGGCGAGTTTGCCCTTGATGGAGCGGACCGGGTCGAGCGGCCGGATGTCGGCCCAGACCCGGCGGGCGGCGCGGGCGGCCAGGGTGGGCTGCCGCATGCCGGCGGTGTCCCCGTCGCGTTGCTGTGGAAAGGTCATTGGTCCCCTGTGCTTCCCCCGTGTGTGCTCCCCCCGCGCGGTTCGCGCGGCGGTCCGGGATGCGGGCCCCCCGGAGGCCCGGTGCCCGGTGACCCTAGGGGTGCGGGGCCTCCAGGGCGTATCCGACGCCGTGGACGGTGCGGATCCAGCTGGCGCCGATCTTCCGGCGCAGCGCCTTGACGTGGCTGTCGACGGTGCGGGTGCCGGAGGCGTCCGTCCAGTCCCAGACCTCGGCCAGCAGCTGCTCGCGGGTGAGCACCGCGCGCGGCTGGGCGGCCAGGCAGGCGAGCAGGTCGAACTCGGTCGGCGTCAGGTGGACGTCGCCCGAGGCCAGCCGGACCCGGCGCTGCACATGGTCGATCTCCAGCTCGCCGAAGCGCAGGCTGCCGAGCGCCGGCGTCCTGGCCGCCTGCTGGGCGCGCTCGACGCGACGCAGCAGCACGTTGACCCGGGCCGCCAGCTCGCGCATGGAGAACGGCTTGGTCATGTAGTCGTCCGCGCCGACGCCGAGGCCGACCAGCAGGTCCGTCTCGTCGTCCCGCGCGGTCAGCATCAGCACCGGGACCGGGCGCTGGGCCTGGATCCGGCGGCACACCTCCAGGCCGTCGAAGCCGGGCAGCATGATGTCGAGCACCACCAGGTCCGGCTGCCAGGTGTGGAAGCCGTCGACGGCGCCCGGGCCGTCGTGGGCGACTGCGACCTTGAAGCCCTCCGCGCCCAGGCGGGCCGCGATCGACTCGGCGATCGTCGGTTCGTCCTCCACCACCAGCACTCTGCGCTGGCTGCTCACCGTGCCGCCGCTGTTGGTGTTGTCCTGCTGAATTTCTGTCACGGTCACGCCACCGCCCCCAGGGCTGCGGGCCGGCCACCGATGGGGATGGCGGGGCTCCGCTCGTAGTCTTGTTCCGTCGTGGACTGTGCCGGGTCCGCCGTCCCGTCGCGCGCGGGGACCGGAGGGCGGGTGTCGACCGCCCACCTGTCCCGCACACTTCGCAGCGTACGGACAGCGGGTGCCTCCCGGCAGGTGGACCGGACGTTTCCGGCCCGTGGGCCGGCCGTCGGGGCCGTCCGCGGACCCACTCGCAAGTGGGCACGGGCCGATACCTTACCCGGCGATTTTTCACTCCGTAACGGTACGTATGCACCCGGGTTGACGTTGAGACGCCGGTCAGGACCCGTGCCGGCGCGTGAACGGAGAGAAGGTCTGGACCAATCCCGGGTGACGGGCGACCCCGGGCCCGGTGATCCTCACGGGGTTTTCCCAGCGGGCTCCCAGAACCTCGACGTACCGTGGTCACGAGATTGCCGAGGGTGGGATTTCCGGCGCGCGCCGGTACGTTGGCACCGGGTGTGAACCGGTGTCTGCGGATCTGAGCGGAGGCGGCATGGCGGAGTGGCGGCAGGGTGTGGTACCGGCCCGCTCCCGCCCGGCGCCGCCCGCCGGGCCGCCGTACGGCCTGCTGCGGCACGGCCTGCGGGCCGGGGTGGCCGAGTGGGTGCTGGCCCGGGTGCCGACGCCGCGGCGCAACCCTTTCGCGCTCGGCTACCTGGCCGCGGTCGGGGCCACCACCACCTTCGCCAGGCTCGCCGATCCGGAGCTGGTGCTGCGCCTCCAGGAGGCGTCCAGTTCGGACGGGCACAACCTGTTGCACCACCCCGTGCGCGCGCTGCTCTTCAGTGGCTTCTGGGTGGCGGGGCCGATCTGGATGCCCTACCTGTGGGCGTTCGCCTTCACCGTCGCGCCGCTGGAGCGCCGGGTCGGGGCGGCCCGGGCGGCGGCGGTGTTCGCGATCGGGCACATCACCGCCACGGTGCTCTCCCAGGCGGTGGTGATCACCGCCGTGGCGACCGGCCGGATGGAGTCCGAGGCGATGGACTACCTGGACATCGGCGTCAGCTACGGCGTGCTGGCCAGCCTCGGCGCGCTGGCCGGGCTGCTGCCGCCGCGCGGGCGGCTGCTGGCGCTGGGCGGCGTCGGAGCGATGATCGCCGACCAGATCCTCACCGACCGGGACCTGGTCACCGGGATCGGCCACCCGGTCGCGGTGCTCGCCGGGGTGGTGCTCTGGCGCTGGCTCCGGCGGGACGGGGGCGGCAGGCTGCGGCCGCGCCGGCTGCGTACGCCGGCCGCCTCCGCGGCCTCCGCCTCCGGGCCCGGCGGGGCCGCGGTGCTGGACCGCGGGTAGCCCCGCGCGGGGCCTGGGCCAGGCGTTTTTGACAGCCCGGGCCGCGGCCTTCCCTGTTCGCTCACGGCGAACAAGGCCTCGGGAACATCCGGTGCCCGCGAAACCTTAGTCAGGTCAACTCAAGTTCGCTGACTGGGGAGAGATCATGGCATCGACGTCCACACCGCTCACCCTGCCCGTGCTGCCGCTCGACGACGAGGTCGTGCTCCCGGGCATGGTCGTCCCGCTGGAGCTCAAGGACACCGAGGTGCGCGCCGCCGTCGAGGCCGCCCGGGCGGCGGCCACCGGCGCCGGCAAGCCCCAGGTCCTGCTGGTCCCGCGGGTGGACGGCTCGTACGCGGCGGTCGGCACCCTCGCCACCGTCGAGCAGGTCGGCCGGCTGGCCGACGGGGATCCGGCGGCGCTGGTCCGCGCCGTCCGCCGGGCCCGGATCGGCGTCGGCACCACCGGTCCCGGCGCCGCCCTCTGGGTGGAGACCACGCCGTTCCGGGAGTCCTCGGCCGGCACCCCGGTGGCCGGGCGCGCCGCCGAGCTGGTCAAGGAGTACAAGACGCTCTCCACCCAGTGGCTGCGCAAGCGCGGCGCCTGGCAGATCGTCGACCGGGTCGCCCAGATCGAGGGCGTCGGCGAGCTGGCGGACAACATCGGCTACGCCCCCTTCGCCACCGCCGAGCAGAAGCTCAAGGTGCTGCTGGAGGCGGACCAGGTGGCCCGGCTGGAGTACGCGCTCGGCCTGCTGCGCGACCACCTCGCCGAGGAGGAGGTCAACGACACCATCCGCAAGGACGTCGAGGAGGGCGTCGCCAAGCAGCAGAAGGAGTTCCTGCTCCGCCGGCAGCTGGAGGCGGTCCGCAAGGAGCTGGCCGAGCTGAACGGCGACCCGGCGGACGAGGAGGGCGACTACCGCGCCCGGGTCGAGGCCGCGGACCTGCCCGGGAAGGTCCGCGAGGCGGCCCTCAAGGAGGTCGACAAGCTGGAGCGCTCCTCCGACCAGTCGCCCGAGGGCTCCTGGATCCGCACCTGGCTGGACACCGTCCTGGAGCTGCCCTGGAACGAGCGCACCGAGGACGCCTACGACATCGCCGGCGCCCGTGCGGTGCTGGACGCCGACCACTCCGGCCTGGCCGACGTCAAGGACCGCATCGTCGAGTACCTGGCGGTGCGCAAGCGCCGGGCCGACCAGCGGACCGGGCCGGCCGCGAGCCCCCAGGAGCAGCCGGGTGGCGGCGCGCGCCGGGCGGGCGGGGGCGCGGTGCTGGCGCTGGTCGGCCCGCCCGGCGTCGGCAAGACCTCGCTCGGCGAGTCGGTGGCCCGCGCCATGGGCCGGAGGTTCGTCCGGGTCGCGCTCGGCGGTGTCCGGGACGAGGCGGAGATCCGCGGTCACCGGCGCACCTACGTCGGCGCGCTGCCCGGCCGTCTGGTGCGCGCCATCAAGGAGGCCGGCTCGATGAACCCGGTCGTCCTGCTGGACGAGATCGACAAGGTCGGCTCCGACTTCCGGGGCGACCCGGCGGCCGCCCTCCTGGAGGTGCTCGACCCGGCGCAGAACCACACCTTCCGCGACCACTACCTGGAGGTCGAGCTGGACCTCTCGGACGTGGTCTTCCTCGCCACCGCCAATGTGCTGGAGGCCATCCCCGGGCCGCTGCTCGACCGGATGGAGCTGGTCCGCCTGGACGGCTACACCGAGGACGAGAAGGTCGTCATCGCCCGGGACCACCTGCTCCCGCGCCAGCTGGAGCAGGCCGGGCTGAAGGACGGCGAGGTCACCGTCGACGAGGAGGCGCTGCGCCGGCTGGCCGGCGAGTACACCCGCGAGGCCGGCGTCCGGAACCTGGAGCGCTCGATCGCCCGGGTGCTGCGCAGGATCGCCACGCAGAGCGAGCTGGGCGAGCGGGAGCTGCCCGCCACGATCGGCGCGGGCGACCTGCGCGCCCTGATCGGCCGCCCGCACCACGTGCCCGAGGCGGCCCAGGAGCCGGCCGAGCGGCGCACCGCCGTCCCCGGCGTGGCTACCGGCCTCGCGGTCACCGGCGCCGGCGGCGACGTCCTCTTCATCGAGGCGTCGCTCGCCGACGCCGAGACCGGCGGCACCGGGCTCACCCTGACCGGGCAGCTGGGCGACGTGATGAAGGAGTCCGCGCACATCGCGCTCTCCTACCTGCGCTCGCGCGGCGCCGAGCTGGAGCTGCCGGTCACCTCGCTGCGCGACCGCGGCGTGCACCTGCACGTCCCCGCCGGGGCCGTCCCCAAGGACGGGCCGAGCGCCGGCATCACCATGACCACCGCGCTGGCCTCGCTGCTCTCCGGCCGCAAGGTGCGCACCGACGTGGCGATGACGGGCGAGGTGTCGCTGACCGGGCGGGTGCTGCCGATCGGCGGGGTGAAGCAGAAGCTGCTCGCCGCCGACCGGGCCGGGGTCACCACGGTGATCATCCCCAAGCGGAACGAGGCCGATCTGGACGACGTCCCGGCCGAGGTGCTGGAGCGGCTCACCGTCCACCCGGTCGCGGACGTCCGGGAGGTGCTGAGGCTGGCCCTGGAGCCGGCCGAGGTGCTGGTCGCCGCCTGACGGTGGGCAGCGGTCCGGGCGTCACCCGGCCCGGCCGCCGGACGGGAGGGGGCGGCAGACCTCGTGCCAGACTGCGAGGATGCCGTCCCCCACGCAGCGAGCCCTGGCCAGGGTGCCGGCCCGTCTGCGCCCGTTCCTGGTCAGGCACCGCAGGCTGGTGAAGGTCCTGCTGGTCGGGGCCTCCTGCTTCGTGCTGACGACGGTGATCAACTTCTCGCTGAAGTTCACCCTGCTGGAGCGGAAGCCGGTGGTGGCACTCACCATCGCGACCGTGGCCGCCACGGCGGTCTCCTACGTGCTGAACCGCCGGTGGTCCTTCCGGGCGGTCGGGCGCCGACGCGAGGCCGCACTGTTCTTCCTGGTCAGCGTGGTGGCGATCGTCGTCAACGACATCCCGCTGATCCTCTCGCGCTACCTCCTGGACCTGCGCGAGCCCCAGGTGAGCGCCCTCACCCAGGAGGTGGCCGACTTCCTCAGCGGGATGGTCGTCGGCACCTTCGTCGCGATGCTGTTCCGCTTCTGGGCGATGCAGCGCTGGGTCTTCACCCGCCTCGCCCAGCCCGTCGCCCGGATGGAGCAGCAGCCCCAGCGGACCTCGTGACGGTGGCCCGGAGCGGCCCCTCCGCGCCCGGCCGACCGCTCCGGGCCACCGGGGCCAAACGCGATTACGCTGCAAACGTCCGGCCCCATGGGCACGGTGCGCGGCAGTCGAGCGGGTGAGGGCGATGCGCGAGACGGACGGTCCCCGGACCGGACCCGCCAGCCAGCAGGGCATGCGCCGGGCCAATCTGGCGCTGGTGCTCGGCGCGATCGCGCGCTCCCCGCGCTCCCGGGCCGAGGCGGCCGCGGAGACCGGGCTGACCAGGGCGGCCGTCTCCTCGCTCGCCGAAGAGCTGATCGCCGCAGGTCTGGTGGTCGAGGAGGGCACGGCCACGTCCAGCGGCAAGGTCGGCCGACCCGGTACCGCGCTGGGCCTCAACCCGCGGGGGCCGGGCGGCATCGGCGCCGAGATCGGCGTGGAGCACCTCGGCGCCTGCGTGGTCGACCTGCGCGGCGAGGTCCGCGCCTGGCGCCGCCAGGAGATCCGCAACCGCGGCCGGCGGCCCGCCGCCGTGATGGCCGACCTCGCCGAGCTGCTGCGCCGGGCCGCCGACGACGCGGGGCTGCGCCCGGCCGGGCTCGCGCTGGCCGTCCCCGGTCTGGTCGGTGCCGGGGGCGGGGTGCTCCAGCGGGCCGCCAACCTGGGCTGGCAGGACGTGCCGATCGCGGCCGAGCTGCGGCTCGCGCTGCGGGCGGCCAACGCGGAGCAGCTGGCCGAGCTGCCGGTGGACGCGGACAACGAGGCCAACCTCGGCGGGCTCGCCGAACTCTGGCTGGGCGGCGGACCCGACCACTTCCTGCACGTCTCGGCCGAGGCCGGCGTCGGCGCGGCGATCGTGATCGGCGGCCGGCTGCTGCGCGGGGCACGCGGGTACGCGGGCGAGCTGGGCCATGTGCCGGTCCACCCGGACGGACCCCGCTGCGCCTGCGGGGCGTACGGCTGTCTGGAGCAGTACGCGGGGGAGGCGGCGGTGCTGCGGGCGGCCGGTCTGGAGGGGGTCCGGGGCGACTGGGTGGCGCTGCTCGCCGAACGGGCCGAGGCCGGGGACGAGGAGGTGCGCGTCGCGCTGGCCGGGGCCGGGACGGCGCTGGGCATCGCCTCGGCCGGGGCGGTCAACCTGCTCGACCCGGCCGAGGTGGTGCTGGGCGGCGGCTACGCCCAGCTGGCGCCCTGGCTGCTGCCGTCGATGCGCGCCGAGCTGGCGGCCCGGGTGACCGTCCGCCCCTGGTCGGAGGACCGGCTGACGGTCTCCCGGCTGGGCCGCCGCGGCCCGCTGCTGGGGGCCGCGGTCGGCGTGGTGCGGGCGATCGTCGCGGACCCGGGCCGTCTGGCGGACTAGGGCTTGTCTGACAGGCCCTGGCGCCCTACGCGTGCACTATCTCGCGGCCGTAGCGCGGCTTGCGCAGCACGGCGAGGAAGGTGATTCCGACGCCGGCCAGCGCCCAGACGGCGAGGACCAGCAGGGGCATGCCCAGGTTGGTGCCGCCGAAGTAGGCGATCGAGCGGGCCGCGTCGGTGCCCGCGCCGTTCGGGATCCACGCCCCGATGGCCCGCCAGAACGGCGGCATCATCGGCGGCGGGAAGACCCCGCCCGCGCTGGGGTTGCCGAGCACCACGAAGAGCAGCACCGCGACACCGATGCCGATGATGTCGAACAGGCACTCCAGTGCCATGGTGACCGCGCCGACCGCGAACACCACCAGGGCGCCCAGGGCGGAGAGGCCCCAGAACGATCCGGGCAGCGCGTTCAGGGCCGGTCCGACGATCACCGCGCCACCGATGCCGGCCGCGATCGAGTAGAGCGCCAGGGTGCCGAGCCGGATCAGCGCCCGGTGCGGGTTGGCGGGCAGCGAGCCGGCGCTGATGCCGAGGATCGAGGCGACCAGGTAGCCGCCCACGCACCAGCCGATCACCAGGTAGAAGGAGGAGAGGCCGTTGGTGTCGCCCTTGGCCAGCGGTGCCACGTCCTGGGTCACGACCGTCCGGCCCTGCGCCTTGTTCAGGCCGGTGACGACCGACTCGGCGGCCTTGGCGGCCGCCGGGCCGCGGGCGTTGCCGACCAGCAGGGTGTCCTCGGTGCCGGCCGGGTTCACCACCAGCGCGGCGTAGATCTTCTGGTCCTTGAGCTGCTCGGTGGCGGTCTGCGCGTCGGGCGCGGTGACGGCCCGGACGGCGTCGTTCGGCACCGAGTCCAGCGCCTCGACCAGCTTGGGGGAGACCTGCGGCGGGGCGACCACCGCGATCGACAGGTTGTGCGGGGTCGGCTCGTGCAGCGCCCCGACGTACGAGGTGATGAAGCCGAATTGGAGAAGGAGCACGGCAATCACCATCAGCGCCGCGCGCGGGGTGACCGCTCCCTTGAGTTCGGCGACGAGTCCCTGCCCTGGGGCGGCCATCGACATCTCCTTGTGTATGAGGGAAAAACGGATACTTCATACCATCAACTAGTTAGGTTGTTTGTCATCCCGCGCCGGGTCCGGCCCGGGGTGGCCTGCGGGATACTGGCGCGGTGAGTGCGGCGAATACGGTGAGTGACGAAGATCCCCTGCTGGCGGTGGAGCGCGAGGTCGCGCTGATGTTCCGGCGGGGCCGGGCCCGGGTGGCGGAGCTGTCCCGCCGGGTCCATCCCCGGCTGGAGGGCATGGCGTACAGCATGCTCGGCTACATCGAGCAGGCCGGCCGGGTGCGGGTGACGGACGTCGGCGTGCACTTCGCTGTGGGCAAGGCCACGGTGAGCCGGCAGATCAGGGCGCTGGAGGAGCTGGGTCTGGTGTCCCGGGAGGCGGATCCGCAGGACCGCCGGGCCGCGCTGGTCTCGCTGACCGAGGACGGGCGGCGGCGCTACCTGGGCGCCCGGGACGTCCGGGTGAAGCGGGTGCGGGAGCTGATGGAGAACTGGTCCGAGGAGGACGTGGTCCGCTTCGCCGAGTTGCTGCACCGCTTCAACGACGTGGTCGGGGAGGCCGTCGCGCCCTGAGCCGCTGCGGGGGCCCCGGCGCCGGCCGGGGCGGGGTCGTTCGGCGGGACTTTACTTGGGCTTGAAGAAAGTTGCCTTAGTCAACCATCGCCCCTATGGTTGCTTAAGGCAACGATTTCTCGCATCCCCCGTACCCCGCAGAAGGACCCAGATGACCGTCACCACCCACGCCGCGACCGGAGCCGCCACCGCCGACGACCAGCCCATGACGCACCGGCAGGTGATGGAGGCGCTCTCCGGCCTGCTGCTCGGTCTCTTCGTGGCCGTGCTCTCGTCGACGGTCGTCTCCAACGCGCTGCCGCGGATCCTCACCGACCTGCACGGCGGTCAGTCCGCCTACACCTGGGTGATCACCGCCACCCTGCTCACGCTCACCGCCTCCACCCCGATCTGGGGCAAGCTCTCCGACCTCGCCAGCAAGAAGCTGCTGCTGCAGATCGCCCTGGTGATCTACATCGCCTCCTCGGCGCTGGCCGGTCTCTCCCAGAACACCGGACAGCTGATCGCCTGCCGTGCCCTCCAGGGCATCGGCGCCGGCGGTGTCACCGCGCTGGCCCAGATCTGCCTGGCGGCGATGGTCCCGCCGCGTGAGCGCGGCCGGTACAGCGGCTACTTCGGCGCCGTCTTCGCCCTGGCTACCATCGGCGGGCCGCTGATCGGCGGCGTCATCGTGGACACCTCCTGGCTGGGCTGGCGCTGGTGCTTCTACGTCGGCATCCCGTTCGCGCTGGCCGCGATCCTGGTGCTGCAGCGCACCCTCAAGCTGCCGGTGGTCAAGCGCAAGGTGAAGATCGACTACCTGGGCGCGCTGGTCATCACCGGCGCCGTCAGCCTGCTGATGATCTGGATCACGCTGGCCGGCAAGAACTATGCCTGGCTCTCCTGGCAGACCGCGGCCATGGTCGGCGGCGGCCTGGCGCTGGGCGCCCTGGCCGTGGTGATCGAGCGCCGGGCCGCCGAGCCGATCATCCCGCCGCACCTCTTCCGCTACCGCACCGTCACCCTGGCGGCGGTCGCCAGCGTGCTGGTCGGCATCGGGATGTACGGCGCGACCACCTTCCTCAGCCAGTACTTCCAGCTGGCCCGGGAGAAGTCCCCGACCATCGCCGGCCTGATGACCCTGCCGATGATCCTCGGCCTGGCCGTCTCCTCCACCGTGGCCGGAAAGATGATCACCAAGTACGGCAAGTGGAAGGCGTACCTCGTCTCCGGCACCCTGCTGCTGGCGATCGGCTTCGCCCTGCTCGGCACCGTCCGGGCCGACACCCACTACGGGCTGCTCTCGCTCTACATGGCCATCACCGGCGTCGGCCTCGGCCTGACCATGCAGAACCTCGTCCTGGCGGTGCAGAACACGGTGGCGCGGAGCGAGCTCGGCGCGGCCAGCTCGGTGGTCACCTTCTTCCGCACCATGGGCGGTGCGATGGGCGTCTCCGCGCTCGGCGCCCTGATGAACAACAGGGTCGGCCACTACCTGACGGAGAACCTCACCGCCGCGCACATCCCGGCCGCCGGCGCCGGCGGTGGCGGCATCCCGGACCTGCACAAGCTGCCCGCCCCGGTCGTCCCGCTGGTGACGGACGCCTTCGGGCACGGTGTGGGCGTGGTGTTCCTGGTCGCGGCGCCGTTCGCGCTGCTGGCCTTCATCACGGTGCTGTTCATCCGGGAGACCGCGCTGCGCACCTCGCAGCAGGACTGAGCCCGGGGCGGCCGACCGGCCGGACGGCGTCGGGACGGCGGGATGAGGAGAGGGGCCGGGGAGTGGTGATTCCACTCCCCGGCCCCTCTCCTTCACGGCCGTACGGCCGTGCTACTTGCCGGCGATCAGCGTCAGCCCGTAGACGACGGCCGCCGCGCAGACGCCGAAGCAGGCGTACGCGCCGACCAGCGCCAGCCGGCCGCTGCCGCCGGCGGCCGGGGCGTCCGTGCCCGCGTGCCGGGCCGTCACGGCCTCGCGGCGGGAGAGCGCCAGGATGCCGAGCGCGAAGACGGAGACCACGGCGACGGTGATGCCGAAGCTGACACCGGCGGTCTGGGCCAGGGCGTTCCACTTGATGTGCATGGTGTGTGCTCCTCAGCCTGCGGCGCTCAGGCCGCGACCGTGGTCGAGGCGGGGGTGGGGGTGACGGGCGCGGGGGCCGGGGCGACCTCGACCGGGGTGATGTCGTTGACGTTGTCCGCGCCGACCGGCTGGCGGCGCGAGACGAGCCACATCGCGCCCGAGCCGGCCACCAGGGCGGCGCCGGCCACGACCACGCCCCAGGTGCCCTGCTCGACCAGGAAGGCCGCGCCGCCCGCCACCGCGGCGGCCGCGGGCAGGGTCAGGCCCCAGGTGTAGACCATGCGGCGGACCAGGCTCCAGCGCAGCTCGCCCTTCGGGCCGCCGAGGCCGGCGCCCATGATGCCGCCCGAGCAGACCTGGGTGGTGGAGAGGCCGAAGCCCATGTGCGAGGAGGTCAGGATGACGGTCGCGGCGGCCGACTCGGAGGCGAACCCCTGCGGCGCCTGGATGTCCGCCAGCCCCTTGCCCATCGAGCGGATGATCCGCCAGCCGCCCATGTAGGTGCCGAGCGCGATGGCCGCACCGGCCGAGATGATCACCCAGGTGGGGGGCAGCGCGCCCTTGGGCAGGGCGCCGACCGAGACCAGCGTCAGGGTGATGATGCCCATCGTCTTCTGGGCGTCGTTGGTGCCGTGCGCCAGCGAGATCAGTGAGGAGGAGAACATCTGGCCGGTCTTGAAACCCTTGGTGACGGTCTTGCCGTCGCTCTTGCGGGTGATCGCGTACGCCAGCTTGGTGGCGCCCCACGAGGCCAGGCCCGCGACCAGCGGGGAGGCGATCGCCGGGATCAGGATCTTGCTGAGCACGGTGTCGAAGTTGACCCCGTTGACGCCGACGCCGACCACGGTGGCGCCGATCAGACCGCCGTAGAGCGCGTGCGAGGAACTGGACGGCAGACCTCTCAGCCAGGTGAGCAGGTTCCACAGGATCGCGCCGACCAGCGCGGCGAAGATGATCTCGGGATGGATGCCGGCCTTCTCGTTGACGATGCCGCCGGAGATGGTGGTGGCGACCTTCACGGAGAGGAACGCGCCCGCGAAGTTGAGGACGGCCGCGATGGTGACTGCGACCTTCGGGCGGAGGGCTCCCGTGGCGATGGAGGTGGCCATCGCGTTGGCGGTGTCGTGGAAGCCGTTGGTGAAGTCGAAGGCGAGTGCCGTGATGATCACAACGGCTACCAGGAACGAGATGTGTTCCATACCCAAACAATCGTCGTAGTTGTCGCACGGACGTTGGTGTCGGTCGCGACGGTAGGGACGCTTGGTAAACGGAAGGTGAACTGGGTCGGGAATCGTGGTTCCGTGAGTGTCCCACGGGTTTCCAGCGCCTTGCCGCAGGGTGTCCCTGCCCGTGCTGAGCTGGACATTAGTGGAGAAAATCCTGGTTCGCTCCGGTTTGCTGAGACCTGTCTCACAGATGAACGGAGAATTCATCAGCCGGTCCTGGTGCGGCCTGTTTCCGGCGAGTAACCCATGGCAGGATCGGCGGGGTCCGGGGACCCCGGACGTCAGGCAGGGGCGGGGAGGACGAACCCATGGGCGGGGCTGCACAACGCACGGAGTCGACGGGCGTACGACCGTGGGTGCGGGCCGCCCTGCGCTGCGGAGCCGTGCTCGCGGCCGCCGCGCTCGCCCTGCCACTGGCCACCCAGGCCGCGTACGCCGCCCCCGACCCGGGCGGCCCGGGTGTCGGCGCCCCGGCCACCGTCCCCGGTACCGACCCGCTGGCCGACGCCAAGGCCACCCTCGGCCCGCTGCTCGACCAGCTGCACGAGCTGTACAAGGGCGCCGAGGCGGCCACCGAGCAGTACAACGCCTCCGTCGCCAGGGTCGCCGAGCAGCAGGCCGCGCTCGCCGACCTCCAGGGCCGGCTGGAGCGACAGCAGAAGCAGGTGGACGCCGGCACCGACGTGGCCGCCCAGCTCGCCGCCGCCCAGTACCGCAACGGCGCCGCCTCCGCCTACGCCGAACTGCTGCTCTCCAAGGACCCGTACGAGGCGGTCACCATCGCCGAGCTGCTCGCCACCGCCAGCCGCTCGCAGTCCGACTTCCTGGACCGGCTCAAGTCCGACCGCGACGCGCTCACCGGGCTGCGGAAGCAGAACGAGGACGCGCTCAAGGACTCCCAGGCGCTGGCCGCCCAGCAGGACGCCGCCAAGGTCAAGGTCGCCACCGACCTGACCGCCGTCGAGCAACTGGTCTCCTCGCTGACCGGCGCCCAGCGCGCCGAGCTGGAGAAGCTGGAGAAGGCCAAGGCCGACGAGGCCCAGCTGGCCTTCCTCGCCTCCGGCGTGCTCGGCAAGGGCGAGCGCACCCCCTCGCTGGCCGGCCGTGCCGCCATCACGTACGCGCTGGCGCAGCTCAACAAGCCGTACGTGTGGGGCGGCGCCGGGCCGGACGTCTTCGACTGCTCGGGCCTCACCTCGCAGGCCTGGCTGCACGCCGGACGGCCGATCCCGCGCACCAGCCAGGAGCAGTGGGCCCAGCTCCAGCACATCCCGCTGAACCAGATGCGCCCCGGCGACCTGGTCATCTACTTCGAGGGCGCCACCCACGTCGCGATGTACATCGGCGGCGGGCTGGTCGTCCAGGCGCCCCGGCCCGGCGCCGTCATCAAGGTGTCGCCGATCGGCTCGATGCCGATCCTCGGTGCCGTCCGACCGGACCCGGAGACCGCCTCGGACGAGCAGGGCGGCGCCTGGAAGGTGCCGGACCTCCCGGCCGGCTGGGACTCGGTGACCCCGATCGCCCCGAGCCCGGCCAACCAGGTCCCGGCCACGCCCGGCACCCCGGCGCCGGGCACGCCCGCTCCGGGGACGCCGGCCCCCGGCACTCCGGCGCCCGGCACGACGCCGACCGACCCGGCGACGCCGGGCCAGCCGTCCACGCCCACCGGCACCCCGACCGGGACGCCCACCACGACGCCGACCGGTACCCCGACGGGTACGCCCACCGGTACGCCGAGCACCGGCACCCCGACCGGGACGCCCACCGATTCGCCGACCGACACTCCCACCGGCACCCCGACGGGGACGACGCCGTCCGGCACGGGGACCCAGGCGCCCACGGGCACCGGCTCGCCGTCCGGCAAGGGGTCGTCGGCCGCGTCCGCCACGGCCGGCGCCACCGGCACCCTGCCGGCCAACCAGAACTGACCGGCCCGCCCGGGGCCCGGGGCTCAGGCCCCGGGCCCGGCGGGCTCAGCGGGCGCCGCTGTCCGGCTCGAAGCGGATCACCACGGCCTTCGAGGTCGGGGTGTTGCTGATGTCGGCGGTGGAGTCCAGCGGCACCAGCACATTGGTCTCCGGGTAGTACGCGGCCGCGCCGCCCCGGGCCACCGGGTAGTGGACCACCTTGAAGTGCGGGGCGCGGCGCTCCACGCCGTCCTTCCACTCGCCGACCAGGTCGACGTACCCGCCCTCGGGCAGGCCGAGTTCGGCGGCGTCGGCGGGGTTCACCAGGACCACCCGGCGGCCGCCGGTGATACCGCGGTAGCGGTCGTCCAGACCGTAGATCGTGGTGTTGTACTGGTCGTGCGAGCGCAGTGTCTGGAGCAGCAGCCGGCCGGCCGGCACCTCGGGCGCGGTGAGCGGGTTGACGCTGAAGTTGGCCCGGCCGGTCGCGGTCGGGAAGGTCCGGGAGTCGCGTGGGCCGTGCGGCAGGGTGAAGCCGCCGGGCCGGCGGACCAGGTCGTTGAAGTTCTCGAAGCCCGGCACCACCCGGGCGATCCGGTCCCGCAGGGTGTCGTAGTCGGCGGCGAAGTCCTCCCACGGCACGCTGTCCTGCGGCCCGAGCACGGCGCGGGCCAGCCGGCAGACGATCGCCACCTCGGAGAGCAGGCCCGGCGCGGGCGGGCGCAGGCCGCCGCGCGAGGAGTGCACCTGGCCCATCGAGTCCTCGACGCTGACGAACTGGGCGCCCCTGGCCGTGATGTCCCGGTCGGTGCGGCCGAGGGTGGGCAGGATCAGCGCCCTGGCGCCGGTCACCACGTGCGAGCGGTTGAGCTTGGTGGAGACGTGCACGGTCAGCCGGCAGCGGCGCATCGCCGCCTCGGTGACCTCGGTGTCCGGGGTGGCCGCGACGAAGTTGCCGCCCATCGCGAAGAACACCTTCACCCGGCCGTCGCGCATCGCGCGGATGGTGTCCACCGAGTCGTGGCCGTGTGCGCGCGGCGGCTCGAAGCCGAACTCCTTGCCGAGCGCGTCCAGGAAGGCGGCGGACGGCCGCTCGAAGATGCCCATCGTCCGGTCGCCCTGCACATTGCTGTGCCCGCGGACCGGGCAGACCCCGGCGCCCGGCCGGCCGACGTTGCCGCGCAGCAGCAGGAAGTTGACCACCTCACGGATGGTCGGCACGGCGTGCTTGTGCTGGGTGAGGCCCATCGCCCAGCAGACGATGACCTTCCGGGAGGCCAGCACCAGCCGGCCCAGCTCCTCGATCTGCTCCCAGGGCAGGCCGGTGGCGGCCAGCACCTCGGCGCGGTCGGTGGTCCGGGCCTCGGCGGCGAACTCCTCGAAGCCGTGGCAGTGCTCATCGACGAACGCCCGGTCGACGCCGCCGTCCGCCTCCAGGATCAGCTGGTTGAGGGCGCGGAACAGGGCGAGGTCGCCGCCGAGCCGGATCTGCAGGAAGAGGTCGGTCAGCTTGGTGCCGTGGCCGACCAGGCCGCGGGCGTGCTGCGGGTTCTTGAACCGTTCGAGGCCGGCCTCGGGCAGCGGGTTGACGCTGACGACGGTCGCGCCGGCGCGCTTGGCTCGCTCCAGGGCGGAGAGCATCCGGGGGTGGTTGGTGCCCGGGTTCTGGCCGGCCACGATGATCAGGTCGGCCTGGTAGAGGTCCTTCAGACTGACGCTGCCCTTGCCGATGCCGAGCGTCTCGGTGAGCGCCGAACCGGACGACTCGTGGCACATGTTGGAGCAGTCCGGCAGGTTGTTGGTGCCGAGGCGGCGGGCGAGCAGCTGGTAGGCGAAGGCGGCCTCGTTGCTGGTCCGGCCGGAGGTGTAGAAGGCGGCGCCGTTCGGGGTGTCCAGGGCGCGCAGCTCCTCGGCGACGATCCCGATGGCGTCGTCCCAGGAGACCGGGACGTAGTGGGTGGCGCCCTCGTCGAGCAGCATCGGCCGGGTGAGCCGGCCCTGCTGGCCGAGCCAGTAGCCGGAGCGCCCGGCGAGTTCGGCCACCGGGTGGGCGGCGAAGAACTCGGCGGTTATCCGCCGCTCGGTGGCCTCCTCGGCGACGGCCTTGGCGCCGTTCTCGCAGAACTCGGCGGTGTGCGTCCTGCCGGGCTCCGGCCAGGCGCAGCCGGGGCAGTCGAAGCCGTCCGGCTGGTTGACCTTGCGCAGGGTGGCGAGGGTTCGGCGGGTGCCCATCTGCTCGGCGGCCATCCGCAGACTGTGGCCGACCGCGGGCAGCCCGGCCGCCGCGTGGTGGGGCGCCGACACCTGGGGGGCGTCCTGCGCGGGATCGCTCTGCGGGGCCTGCTTGGCCATGACCGCTCTCCTCCGGCTCGTCCGGGCCGCGCGCCGGTGCGGGCCCGCGCCCCATCCTTCCACCCGGCGGGTGGCCGGGGGCAGGGCCGGGCGCGGGCCCGGTACGGGCTTCGGCGGCGGCGCCGCTCCCCGGCGGCCCGGCTCCCCGGCGGCTCAGGCGGCCAGGGCGGCTGCCTGGGTCCCGGCGAGGGCGCGGAGCAGGGTGCGGGCGGCGGCGTCGTTCTGGCGGAAGCCGGGGGAGTCGGTGCGCGGGCGGGCGAAGGCGGCGGCCGCGCGGAGGCTGGTGTGCGGACCGAGGGCGGTGCGGCGCGGGTGCGGGGCGCCGTCCAGGGCCGGGTCCAGGACGCGGCTGTCACCGGGGGCGATGGTGAGCAGCCCGGAGCGGTGGGTGTACTCCTCGTCCGCGACCACCTCCTCGACGATCCGCCCGGCACGGTGCAGCCCGGCCAGCAGCGGGTCGCGGGTACGGGCCAGGGCGTGCCTGGGCAGGTACGCCTCGACCAGGGCGGTGGCGGTGACGGTGTGGCCGGGCACGGTGGCGCCGGAGGCCCGCCAGGTGCCGGTGGTCTCGTCCCGCTCCACCCGGACGCCCGCGCCGAGGAAGCGGACCACGCCCGCCTCGGAGAGCGCGAGCAACTGGCGCAGCCGGAAGCCGGGCGGGCCGGAGGCGAGGTAGCTGAAGTAGCCGAAGAACCACTCGTCCACCTCCTCGCCGACCGAGCGGGCGGTGAGCCGGCCGGAGGCGAGGATGCGGGGCACCTGCCCGAAGAGCGAGAGCAGGGCGAGGAAGGCGCCGAGGTCGGCGCTGTGGGCGGGGTCGGCGCGGCGGTCGGCGTCGGCGGTGATGTAGTCGCGCAGGTGCCGCTGGAGCTCCTCGGCCGAGCCGAGTTCGAGGCCGGCCAGCGGGAAGTCCAGCCGTTCGAAGTCCAGCCGGTCGGCCGGGTCGGGGACGGCCGCGGCGACCAGCTCGCCGAGCTCGGGGGAGTACCAGTCGTGCCGGTCGTACCCGGCCAGGAACTCCGGCCAGGGCAGCGCGGTGCGTTCGGGGTGGGCGTGGAACAGCTCGTGGTAGTGGCCGAAGCCGATGTCCTTGGCCATCAACGGCCAGAAGTCGCGCCGTAGTTCGAGCGGGCCGGGGCGGGCGAGGACGGTGTCCACGGCGGTGGCGTCGAAGTAGCGGGGGAGCGGGGCGGGCGGGCCCTGGAGGCGGTAGCCGGTCTTGGAGTGGTACGGCACGCCGCGCCGGGAGCCGACGTGGATCACCGGCTCGCGGCCGGAGGGGCGGTAGGCCAGGCCGTCGGCGGTCTCCTCGAAACGGCCGCCGCGGCCCTCGGTGAGCAGGGCGACGAGGTCGACGAAGGCCAGGCCGAAACCGCGCAGGACGAGCCGTTCGCCGGGTGCGATGCCGGAGAGGTCGGCGTCGGCGGAGAAGGCGGGCGGGAGGTGGAAGCGGCCGTGCCGGGCGGCGAAGTCGGCGTCGGCGGCGTACCGGGGGTGTGGCGCGGAGTCGAGGTGGCCGAGGGTGAGCACGACCTGGTCGGCGGTGAGCACCCGGTCGCCGAGGTGGACCAGTTGCGGCCCGTCGCCGGGGCCCTCGATCCGGCGGACGGTGTCCCGGTGCACGGTGACGGTGACCTGCGGCGGCAGGTCGGCCACGGCGCGCCGGAACACCCAGTCCAGATAGGCGCTCTGGGCCCGGCGGGTGGGGAAGTCGGTGGGCGCGAGGGTGCGCAGCTCGGCCCGGACGCCGGGGTCGGGTATCTCCTGGTAGGGCGCGAACTCCTCGATGCGGGCGGCCCACTCGGCGAGCGAGGGGCCGGGGCGGACCGGCCCCTCGATGGTGGACTTCTCGTCGGTGAACATCGTGACGTCCTCGGCCATCGAGTTCATCCGCAGCAGCGGGGACTGGTCGTAGCGCCAGATCCGGCCGCCGCCGGGCGGGTGGGGGTCGACCAGGTGGATGTGCAACGGCCGCCGGGCGGGCAGCAGTTCGGCCGCGTTGGCGGCGATCCGCTCCAGCAGCCCGGTGCCCCGTGGCCCGGCGCCGACGATCACCAGGGTGTTCACCGGGCCTCCCCGGCGGCCCGGCCGGCGACGGCAGCGGCGTCGGTGGCATCGGCATCGGCATCGGCGTCGGCGGCGGTGCGCAGCCGGCGGTAGGCGGCGCGGGCCCGCTGCAGCGGGGTGGGCGGCAGGCCCTCGCGGGTGGCGCCCTTGGCGTAGTGGCGCTCGACGTAGTACTGGCCGATGGAGAGAACGGTGGTGATCACGATGTACCAGATGGTGGCGACCAGCAGCATCGGGATGACCTGGTAGCTCTGCAGATAGACCAGCTGCACCGAGTACAGCAGGTCGGAGACGGCCAGCACGCTGATGATGCTGGTGCCCTTGAGCGCGCCGATCAGCATGTTGCCCGCGGTCGGCACGATCGAGCGCATCGCCTGGGGGACGACGATCCGGCGCAGCACCCGCCAACGGCTCAGCCCGAGCGCGGAGGCGGCCTCCAGCTGGCCGCGGTCGACCGAGAGGATGCCGCCGCGCACCACCTCGGCGGCGTACGCGGCCTCCAGCAGGGTGAGGCCGATCACGGCGGTGAGGGTGGGGCCGATCAGGTTGACGGTCTTGACGGTGACGAACTCCGGGCCGAACGGGATGCCGAGGCCGAGGGTCGGGTAGAGCGCGCCGATGTTGAAGAAGAGGAGCAGCTGCACCAGGGGCGGGGTGGAGCGGAAGATCCAGATGTAGACCCAGCTGAGTGTGCGCAGCACCGGGTTGGTGGAGAGGCGCATGGTGGCGAGCAGGGTGCCGAGGACGAAGCCGAGGGTGAGGGTGACGGCGGTCAGCCAGAGGGTGAGGGTGAGGCCGTTCAGGACGGAGGTGGCGGTGAACCAGTCGGCCACCACGTCCCACTGGAAGGCGTCGTTGCGGATCGCCGAGCTGACGGCCATCGCGAACAGCAGCAGGGCGACGGCGGCGGAGACCCACTGCCCGGGGCGGCGGCGGGCGACGATCCGGGCCTCGGCGGGACCGGTGGCGGGGTCGGCGGCGGGGTCGGCGGTGGGTCCGGTGCTCTTGCGGAGGGCGGGTGCGGGGAGGACGTCCTGCGGGGTGGCCATGAGGAGGACTCCAGGCTGGAGGTGCGGGCAGGCGGGGAGGTACGGGTGTGGTCACGTACTGCCGTCGCACCGGCCCGCGTCCCTCAACGCGGCCGGCACTGCACTGCACTCCGCTGTGATCGTACGCATGCTCGATCGGCGCGTGTCAAGGGCGGGATGACAGGGTCGCGGGGCGACAGGAGATCGCAACAGAGCGGTAATGGAGGGTGGTTGACGTACCGCATCGGCGGCTGTTCAACTTGGGGCCATGTACGCCGAGCAGCCCCTGGTCACCCGCGACCACATCGACTTCGGTCGGGTGTGGTCCGCGGCGTGTCGCGGCTGACCCGGCAGCGGGCCGCCCAGCCGGCCCTGCTCTCCTCTCGGAGACCCCTCCCTCGGTGCCCCGACGCGGGCCGGGAAGCCGTCCACCGCTGACGGCTGATCAGGCGCACGCTGCCGCCTTCCGCTTCGCCCTCCTCCCCACTGCGCTCCGGCAGTTCCCCGGTCACCGATTCCGCCACCGTCGCCTGCACCTTCACCCCTTCACCGTCGCCGCCGCGCAGCCGTGTTCCGCGCCTCGCGTGCCGCGTCCGGCTCCGCCATGGCCTGCTCCGGCCCCGGCCCACCCGCGGTCCACCGGATGTCCGCACAACCCGAAAGGTCAGTCACCATGCCCGACAAGCTCCAGATCCCGCTGGTCCACCGGCCGAACGCGTCCTGCGCCGCGAAGGCGGCCCGGGCCGAGCGCGACCGCCACCAGCTGATCGCGGTGCAGGCGTGAGCCGTACCGGCCTGGCCGTCGAGGTCCGCCGGGTCACCATCGACGACCCGCTGGTCGAGCCGCTGCTGCGCGAACTCACCCACGAGTACGTCAGCCGGTACGGAGCGGACGCCCACCAGGAGATGACCCGCTACCCGAAGGACGCCTTCGCGGAGCCGGCCGGCGTCCTGCTGCTCCTGCTGGAGGACGGCGAGCCGGTGGCGGGGGGCGCGTACAAGCGGTACGACCAGCGGACCGCCGAGCTGAAGCGGATGTGGACGCACTCCGCACACCGCCGCCGGGGCCTGGCGCGCAGGGTCCTGACGGAGCTGGAACGGGCCGCCGAGGCGGCCGGCTACACCCGTATTTACCTCACCACCGGGCCACGCCAGCCGGAGGCCAAGGGCCTCTACCTGGCGACCGGCTACACCCCGCTCTTCGACGTCACGGCCGACCCGCTGACCATCGGCCCGCTGCCGTTCGAGAAGCACCTGCCCGGCCGCACCGTCCGAACCCCCGAAAGGCACCGACTCCCGTGAGAACCACCATCGTCCGCCGCCTGTACGCGGCCACCGCCCTGCTGCCGGTCCTGGCGCTGGCCGCGTGCGGCTCGGACCCGAAGATCGCCGCCCGGCCGGGTGGCGGCGGCGAGGCGCTCGCCGCCGCCACGCAGGACATCGTCTCCGGGATCGCCAGGTCGGACGCCGCCGCCGCACTGCTGCCGGAGGACGTCCGCACCTCCGGCACGGTGAAGTTCGGGTCCTCGTTCGGCACCCCGCCCGGCGCGTTCTACGCCGACCAGGCCACCAAGAAGGCGGCCGGGATCGACATCGACTTCACCGACGCGGTGGCCAGGGTGCTCGGCCTGACCGTGCAGCGCGAGGAGGCCGCGTTCGAGACCATCCTGCCCGCCCTCGGCAGCGGCAAGTTCGACGTCGGCACCGGCAACTTCGGCGTCACCACGGCCCGGCTGAAGACCATCGACTTCGTCACCTACATCGACGACGGCCAGGGCTTCGCGGTCAAGAAGGACAACACCACCATTCAGCCGGTCACCGACCTGCTCCAGCTCTGCGGCCTGACCATCGGCACCGGTGCCGGCACCACCTTCGAGACCACGCTCAACAGCAGGAAGAACGTCTGCACCGACGCGGGCAGGAAGCCGTACGAGGTGAAGGCGTTCAGTGACACCGGCGCCGCGCTGACCAGCCTCCAGCAGGGCCGGGTGGACATCTCGATGTCCACCATCAACGGCCTGCGCTACCAGGCCGCGCAGGAGGCGTCCGGGACGAGGTTCCTCGGTGAGTTCCACCGTCTGGACGTCGGCTTCGCCTTCAAGAAGGGCTCCACGCTCACCCCCGCGTTCCAGGCGGCCGTCAACCAGCTGATCAAGGACGGGACGTACGAGCGGATCCTCGCGAAGTGGGGAGTCGCCGACTCGGCCATCAAGGAGTCCCTGATCAGCCCGCCCGAGCACGCGTGATCCCCTGTCCGGGCTTCGGGCCCCCCTGCGTCAGGTCTCCTGGAGGAATCCCACCATGACCGTCACCACCGCGACAGGCCCCCTGGTCAAACCGGCGGCCAGACCGGCCGCCGCCCTCGACCTGGGTGAGCTGGCCGGGCTCCGGACCGTCCCCGCCCGGCACCCCTGGCGCTGGGCGGCCGGCCTCGCCGCGCTCGTCGTCCTGGCCCAGTTCGCCCACGGGCTGGCCACCAACCCGGGCTGGGACTGGGCCACCTTCCGGCTCTTCTTCTCCGCCGACACCATCCTGCGGGCCGTCGGCCGCACCCTCGAACTCACCTTCTACGGCACCGTGCTGGGCTTTCTGCTGGGCGCCGTGGTGGCCGCGATGCGGCTGTCCCGCAGCGCGGTCCTGCAGTCCATCGCCTGGGCCTACGTCTGGGCGTTCCGGTCCATCCCGCTCATCGTCCAGCTGGTCTTCTGGTTCAACCTGTCCTATCTCTACAAGCGGTTCGGCGTCGGCATCCCGTTCGGCCCGACCTTCGCGGACTTCGAGACGGTCGGCGTGCTCGGCGCGATCGGCGCCGCCGTGCTCGGCCTCGGCCTGCACCAGGCCGCGTTCGCCGCCGAGATCATCCGCGGCGGCATCATCTCCGTCGACGCCGGCCAGCGCGAGGCCGCCGCCGCGCTCGGCGTCCCGCGCTGGCGCCAGGCCTGGCGGATCGTGCTCCCCCAGGCGATGCGCGGCATCCTGCCGGCCGCCGCCAACGAGGTGATCTCGCTCTTCAAGGGCACCTCGGTGGTCTATGTGATGGCCATCGGCGAGCTCTTCTACCAGGTGCAGGTCGTCTACGGCCGCACCGGCCGGGTGGTGCCGCTGCTGATGGTCGCCACCGTCTGGTACGTGCTGCTGACCACCGTGCTGTCGATCGGCCAGTACTACGTCGAGCGCTACTTCGCCCGGGGCGCCGAGCGCACCCCGCCGCCCACCCCGCTGCGGCGGGCCCTGGCCTTCGTCCGGGGCCTCCGGACCGGCCGCGGTCCCGCTCGTACCGCCGCTCGTACCGCTGCCCGTGCCCCCGCCGACAAGGCCCCCGGAGGACGCTCATGACCACGCTCGCCGTCGAACCCATGGTGCAGGTCAGGGGCCTGCACAAGAGCTTCGGGCAGCTCGCCGTGCTGCGCGGCGTCGACCTCGACGTCCCGGCCGGCTCGGTGACGGTGGTGCTCGGTCCGTCCGGCTCCGGCAAGTCCACCCTGCTGCGTGCGATCAACCACCTGGAGAAGCTGGACCGGGGCTTCGTCGCCATCGACGGCGAGCTGATCGGCTACCGCCGGTCCGGCGACCGGCTGCACGAGCTCAAGGAGCGCGAGGTGCTGCGCCAGCGCACCAACATCGGCTTCGTCTTCCAGAACTTCAACCTGTTCCCGCACCTCACCGTGGTGGAGAACATCATCGAGGCGCCGGTCAGCGCGCTGCGCCGACGGAAGGCCGAGGCCCGGGCGGCCGCGCTGGACCTGCTGGGCCGGGTCGGCCTCGCGGACAAGGCGGACGCCTACCCCCGGCAGCTCTCCGGCGGGCAGCAGCAGCGGGTGGCGATCGCCCGCGCGCTGGCCCTGGAACCCAAGGTGCTGCTCTTCGACGAGCCCACCTCGGCGCTCGACCCGGAGCTGGTCGGTGAGGTGCTGGACGTCATCAGGGGTCTGGCCGGGAGCGGCACCACGATGATCGTGGTCACCCATGAGATCGGCTTCGCCCGCGAGGTCGCCGACACCGTCGTCTTCATGGACGGCGGCGTGGTGGTCGAGCAGGGCCCGCCGGGTGCCGTCCTGGACGACCCGCAGCACGAGCGCACCCGCGCCTTCCTCGCCAAGGTCCTCTGACCCCGGCTCGTGCCGTCCCCGAAACCCCTTCACCCGTCAAGGAGTTCCGCCATGTCCCTGCCCCGCCGTGCCCTCGTGACCGCCGTCGCGGCCGCCGCCGCCCTCACCCTGGCCGCCTGCGGCGGCTCCTCGGACGCCACGGCGGAACTCGCGCCCGCCAAGGGCAGCACCGCGCCCAACGGCATCACGGTCAATCTGACGCCCAATCAGAACCGCGTCACCACACCGAAGGTCGACGCCATCGCGGCACTGGTCCCGGAGGAGATCAGAAAGAGAGGGACGCTGACGGTCGTCGACTCGCTCGGCACCACACCGCCGCTGGACTTCTACGCCAACGACGACAAGACCATCATCGGCGTCGAGCCGGACATCGCCTCCCTGATCGCCAACGTCCTCGGCCTGAAGGCGGAGTTCAACCCGGTCTCCTGGGAGAACATCTTCGTCGGCCTGGACAGCGGCAAGTACGACGTCGGCTTCTCCAACATCACCGTCACCGAGGCCCGCAAGGAGAAGTACGACTTCGCCACCTACCGGCTGGACATCCTCGGCTTCGAGGCCAGGAAGGGCAGCGGCTGGAAGATCACCGGGCCCAAGGACATCGCCGGCCGGACCATCGCCGTCTCCTCCGGCACCAACCAGGAGAAGCTGCTGGTCTCCTGGAACGAGGAGAACGTGAAGAACGGCCTCAAGCCGGCCGACATCAAGTACTACCAGAACTCCTCCGACTACTACCTCGCGCTCTCCTCCGGCCGGATCGACATCTACGTCGGCCCCAACCCCAGCGCCTCGTTCCACGCCGTCCAGACCGGCGAGACCGAGATCATCGGCACCTACTCGGGCGGCGGCGCCAATGTGGTCGGCAAGATCGCGGCGACCACCAAGAAGGACAACGGGCTGGTCAAGGCGGTCAACGAGGCGCTGAACGAGGTCATCGGGAACGGCAGCTACGGCCAGGTGCTCAAGCGCTGGGGCCTGGACAACGAGGCCGTCCCGACCTCCGAACTGAACCCGGAGGGCCTGCCCAAGCCGAAGCCGTGAGCCGTTCACCCCGATGTCTTCCCCCACCGCTATGGTGGCCCCGGTCGCGGTGAACACCGTTCGGATCCATCGGACTTGGCGGACTGGGGGAAGGCATGAGGGCGGGGGAGGTGCTGGACGGCCGCTACCGGCTGGACCGGGAGCTCGGCCGGGGCGGATTCGGCGTGGTCTGGGCGGCCCACGACACCAGACTCGGCCGTCCGGTCGCGGTCAAGGTCCTCTCCGAGGAGAACGCGAGCGACCAGGAGGCGGTCGACCGCTTCATCCTGGAGGCCAGGACCGTCGGCAGCCTCTCCAACCCGCACATCGTCACCCTGCACGACTACGGCCGGGTGCAGGACGGCGCCTGGTCCACCCACTACCTGGTGATGGAGCTGGTCCGCGGCCGGCCGCTGTCCGCCGTGCTCAAGGAGGGCATCCCCGACCCGGCGCTCTCGCTGCGCTGGATCCGCCAGGTCTGCAAGGCCCTGGACGCCGCGCACCGCTCGGGCGTGGTGCACCGGGACATCAAGCCCGAGAACATCATGATCTCCGAGGCCGGCGAGGCCAAGGTGCTGGACTTCGGCATCGCCCGGCTGCTCAGCCAGTCCGTCGGCCTCACCTCCACCGGCAACGTCATCGGCACCGTGCCCTACCTGGCGCCCGAGTGCTGGGCCGGCGCCCCGCTCGACGGCCGGGCCGACCTCTACGCGCTCGGCATCGTGCTCTTCCAGCTCTGCACCGGCCGGCGCCCGTTCAACGCCGGGACGGCCGCCGCGATGATGTACCAGCACCTGAACGACGTCCCGCCGCCGGTCCGCACCACCGACCCGGCGCTGGCCGCCCTGGTGCGCCAGTTGCTCGCCAAGGACCCGGCCGACCGGCCCGCCGACGCCGCCGAGGTCCGGCGCCGGCTGCGGGACGTCCGGCCCGGCCTGCTCGGACCGGACGACCCCAGCCCCGAACAGCTGCGCCGCCGGGCCGACCAGGCCTGGCAGCGCGGCGCGGACGGCGCCCCGGAGGAGGCCGTCCGGATGCTGGAGGCGCTGATCCCCGACCTCGCCCGGATCTGCGGCCCCACCGACCTGCGCACCCTGCGGACCTGCCACGACCTGGCCCTCTGGCAGGCCCGCGGCGGCAGTCCCGGCGCCGCCGTCGCCCTGCTGCGCGAACTGGTCCCGGCGCTGGCCGGCGAGCCGGACGCCCGCGCCGACGCCCTGCGCGACCTGGACCACTGGCAGCGCGAACGGGACCGTGTCGGCCGGGGGGAGGCGCGCCCGGGGGAGACGCGGCCGGGGGAGACGCGGCCGCTACCGCTCCAGCGGCTGCTCGGCGGCGGCCCGCAGGGCGGCTGACGCACCGGCCGTGATCGGGTCGCCGTGCCCGAACACCGCCGTCTCCACCGGCAGCCCCGCCAGGCGGCGGAGGGAGCCGGCGGCCCGTACCGGATCGGTGTTGAACACCCCGCACATGGTCCGGCCCCCGGGATTGGCCACCGCGTCCCCGGTGAACAGCACACCGGGGCCGGGCAGGTGGAGCGCGATGCTGCCGTCGGTGTGCCCCGGCACGTGCACCACCACCGCGCCGCCGCCGAAGCCGAGCACGTCCCCGTCCACCACCTCCCGGTGCACCGCGCACGGCGGGGCCGGCGGCAGCGGCGGCAGGCCGTCCCGGATCTCCTGCTCGAAGGGGCTCAGCACCGGCGGCACCGGTGGTCGCTCGCCCCGGATCACCGGCGCCTCCAGCCGGTGCGCCACCACCTCGGCGCCCCAGCGCCCGGCCAGCTCGGCGGCGGAGCCGGTGTGGTCCTCGTGGTGGTGCGTCAGCACGATGGTGCGCAGCGCCGACGGGTCCGCCCCGAGCGAGCGGATCGCCTCCTCGACGGCCGCCGCCGACCCGGCGATACCGGTGTCGACCAGGGTCAGCCCGTCCTCGTCCCGCCAGAGGTAGGCCGTCCCGAACTCCAGGGTGATCATGGACAACTCGGGTCGTACGCGGGTGATCTCCATGTCCCGATCCTGTGTGCCGGGCTCCCCGCCCACAACGGCTGTTCGCCCTGGGCGTGCGGCTGTTCGCCGGGGGCGGACGGGGGCGGAGGGCGGAGCCGCCTGGTTCGCGGGCGGGTGCCTTGACATGCCTCGCAGGCAAGAGGCCGGGGCCGGTGTGCGGCCACTCCGACGAGCTGCGGCAGGACGGCTCCACCGTCCGGATGATCTTCCCGGTGCTGGAACTGGTCCGGTACGCCGGCCAGTTCATGGTGCTGGAGCCGGGCGACGTGATCGTCACCGGCACCCCGGCCGGCGTCACCCCGGGCCGCCCGGGAACCCCGCTCCTGGCGCCGGGGAACGTGGTCGAGACCGAGATCGACGGGCTCGGCCGCCGGCGCCAGGTGCTCGGCAAGGCCTGAGCACCCCGCCCGGTACCCGGTCCCGGGGGCGGGGCTACCGGGTGAGCACGGCCTGGAGCCGTTCGGTCCGTGACTCGGCCGGGTCCTCCAGCGCCAGCACGCCGGCCAGCACCTCCGCCGACTGCGGATCGCGCAGCGCCGTCGCCGCGGCCATCGCCACGAACTGGTCCACCAGCCAGTCCCGCAGCTCGGCCACCGGCAGCGTGCGGCCCTCGTCCAGCCAGCTCAGCGACGCGCCCTCGACCACCGAGATCCACGAGCGCACCAGCAGCGTCAGCCGGGGCCCGGCCTCCCGCACCCCGAGGTGGCGCAGCGTCCGCCGGAGCGCCGCCCGCCGCACGTCGTCGACGATCGCCGAGGTCCGCGCCGTCTCCACCACCGAACCGCCCCGCAGCAGCGCCGAGTACCCGGCGTCGTGCTCGGCCACGAAGGTGAAGTAGCTGTCCAGCACGGCCGACAGCTGCTCGGTCGGCGTCCCGGCCGGCGGCACGGTGAACCGGCTGGTCAGCTCCTCCGCCGCGCTGCGCAGCGCGGCCTCGTACAACTGCTGCTTGCCGCCCGCGAAGTAGCGGTACACCAGCGGCCGCGACGCCCCCGCCGCCTCCGCGACATCGTCCAGGCTGACCTCCTCCGGCGGTCGCGAGGCGAACAGCTCCAGGGCCACCGAGATCAGCTGCTCCCGCCGCTGCTGCACCGGCAGCCTCCGGTACCCGCTACGACGCGGGCGGCCGTCGGAAACGGGCGGCGAGGGCGCTGGGCTGGCTTCCATGGCGGCCAGCGTAATGGGCCCCGCTCCGATCCGTTCCCGGCCTGCACCCCACTTCCGGAACGAACCCCGCCGCCACCCTCGCTTGCCCCGCACAGGAAGTCGGCCCCACCGACTTCCTGTGCGGGGTTCCTCCGGAGTCAGCAGGCGGCTTCGCCGGACGGCTCAGGCCGTCCGTGTCCGCTGTGCCCTGGCGGACGCGGGCCGGGGTCTGGCACTGCTCGTGCACGGGCAACACGCGAGCCGAGGGTGCCGGGCGGTGGTGGGGGAGGCGCCCACTATGGGGGGAAATGCCCGAACCGTCGACGAGGAAGCCCGGCCGGATGCCAGAGACGCCCACGCGTGCGAGCCTCGTCCGCCGGGTGCCGCGGGCGGTCGGGGGGTGGATCGGGTCGGCGCCGGGGACGTACCTCTGGCTGCTGGTGCTGGCGGCCACCAGCTTCGTCGTGGCGCGGATGAACCCGGCCAGGCTGCACTGGTTCCTGGCGGCCCGGTCCACCAATCTGGACCAGTTGCGCTCGCACCCGGTGCACGCGCTGATCGCCAGCGCGATCTGGACGGAGCAGGCGAGCTTCCTCTCCTACTTCGTCCTCTTCAGCCTCTTCCACGCCAACGCCGAACGCTGGCTGGGCACCTGGCGCTGGTTCACGGTCGCCGCGACCGCGCACGTCGGGGCCACCTTCGTCAGCGAGGGGATAGTCGCCTGGGGCATCACCAGCGGCCGGCTGCACGACAGTCTCGCCCGCACCGTGGACGTCGGCGTCTCGTACGCGCTGGCCGGGGTGGCCGCGGTGCTCACCTACCGGTTCGCCGGCCGCCTGCGGTGGCTGTACGGGGGCGGGGTGGTGGTCTTCTACCTGGTGCCGCTGATCACGTCGCACACCTTCACGGATCTCGGACACTTCTGCGCGGTGCTGATCGGCCTCTGTTTCCGGCCCTTCGCGCGCGGACGGCCCACCTGGGATCCGGGCCTGCTCCGGCAGTGGTGGCGGGCCCGGCGGTCCGGAGCCTGAACCGGGCCGGTCGAGGCGGCGCGTAAGGGACTTGCAATCGGCCCGGGCCGCGAAATGATGTCCGAATGGTTGAAGAACTGATCAGCTCCGACGGCACCACCCCACGCCGTATCGCCGATGCCTACGTCCAGGCCCTTGCCGTGCTCGACCCGCTGACGGCGGTGTACCTGGGCCTCCACCCCGATGACGACCGGCTGCCCGACCTCTCCCCGGCCGGTGACGAGGCGGTCGCCGAACTGGGCCGCCACACCCTTGCCCGGCTCGCCGAGGCCGAGCAGGCCGGCGCCGCCGAGGACGAGGCCGAGCGCCGCTGCGCCCGGCTGCTGCGCGAGCGGCTCACCGCCGAACTGGCCGTCCACGACGCGGGCGAGAACTTCCGTGCGGTCCGCAACATGGGCTCGCCGGTGCACAACGTGCGCGAGGTCTTCACCCTGATGGCCACCGACACGGAGCAGCAGTGGGAGGTGCTCGGCCGCCGGCTGGCCCGGGTGCCCGTCGCGCTGGCGCAGTACCGCGAGACCCTCACCGAGGGCATCGAGCGCGGCCTGCTCTCCGGCCCCCGCCAGGTCACCACCGTGGTGGGGCAGATCGGCGAGTGGCTGGAGGGGGAGCAGCCCGGCGGCTGGTTCGGCGAGCTCGTCCAGGACGCCCCGGAGGGCCTGCGCGCGGGCCTGTCCGAGCACGCGGTGGCCGCGGCCGGGGCGCTGGCCGAACTGCGCGACTGGCTGCGCGACGTCTACGGGCCGGCCGCCGCCGACGCCCCCGACACCACCGGCCGTGAGCGCTACGGCCGCTTCGTCCGCTACTGGACCGGCGCCGACCTGGACCTGGACGAGGCGTACGGCTGGGCCTGGCAGGAGTTCCACGACCTGCTGGCGCAGATGCGGGTGGAGGCCGAGAAGGTGCGGCCCGGCGCCACCCCGATGGAGGCGATGAAGTGGCTGGAGAGCGACGGCCCGGCCATCCAGGGCGCCGAGCCCGCCCGTGAGTACCTCCAGGGCCTGATGGACCAGGCGATCGCCGACCTCCAGGGCACCCACTTCGACCTGGCCGAGCCGATCACCCGGGTCGAGTCGATGATCGCCCCGTCCGGCAGCGCCGCCGCGCCGTACTACACCGCGCCCTCGCTGGACTTCACCCGCCCCGGGCGGACCTGGCTGCCGACCATCGGCCGGGAGGCGTTCCCGGTCTGGGACCTGGTCTCGACCTGGTACCACGAGGGCGTTCCCGGCCACCACCTCCAGCTGGCGCAGTGGAACTACGTCGCGGACCGGCTCTCCACCTACCAGGTCAGCATCGGCGGGGTGAGCGCCAACCTGGAGGGCTGGGCGCTCTACGCCGAGCGCCTGATGGACGAGCTGGGCTACCTCACCGACCCCGGCCACCGGCTCGGCTACCTCAACGCCCAGATGATGCGGGCGCTGCGGGTGATCGTGGACATCGGCATGCACGTCGGCCTGGACTTCCCCGCGGACTCCCCGTACCGGCCGGGCGAGACCGTCCTGCCGGACGCCGCCCGGGAGTTCTTCGGCCTGTACTGCGGGCTGTCCACGGACTTCCTGGACAGTGAGCTGGTCCGCTACCTGGGCATGCCGGGCCAGGCGATCGGCTACAAGCTGGGCGAGCGCGCCTGGCTGCGCGGCCGGGCGGCGGCGCAGGCGGCGCACGAGGCGCGGGGCGAGGTGTTCGACCTCAAGGCCTGGCACATGGCCGCGCTGTCGCAGGGCTCGCTGGGCCTGGACGACCTGGTCGCGGAGCTGACCGCGCTGTAGGCACCGGTTCCGGCCGGAAGCGCCCGGGCCCCGGCGGTCACACCTGATGACCGCGGGGCCCGTGGGCCGGAGGGCGGCCTCGTCCTCCGGCCCGGGGCTCTGGTCCCTCCGACCCCGGTGACCTGGTTCTTTTGTCCCATTCCTATGGATTTGGCGGGATTTTTCCTTGCCATTCCCTGCCATGGGCGTTTGGCTGGAAGACGACTGCGCGACCTCTCCGTACCCGTCCGGAAGGCTCTCCAGTGTCTTCGCACCCTGCCACCGGTCGTGAGGCGGCGGACAGCCGCCGATGGTGGGCCCTGACGGTCATCGCCATCGCCCAGCTCATGATCGTCCTCGACGCCACCATCGTGAACATCGCTCTGCCGTCGGCCCAGCGGGACCTCGGCATCTCCGATGCCAACCGGCAGTGGGTGATCACCGCCTACACGCTCGCCTTCGGGGGCCTGCTGCTCCTCGGCGGCCGGCTCGGCGACCTCTTCGGCCGCAGACGCGTCTTCACCGTCGGCCTGATCGGCTTCGCCCTCGCCTCCGCGTTCGGCGGCTCGGCGTCCGGACCGGCGATGCTGTTCGGGGCCCGCGCCCTGCAGGGCGCCTTCGGCGCGCTGCTGGCCCCGTCGGCACTGGGACTGCTCTCCACCACCTTCACCGATCCCAGGGAGCGCGGTACGGCCTTCGGCGTCTTCGGCGCGATCGCCGGCGGCGGCGCCGCGATCGGCCTGATCCTGGGCGGCCTGCTGACCGAGTACCTGGACTGGCGCTGGTGCCTGTTCGTCAACACCCCGATCGCCGCCGCCGCGGCCTTCGCCGCCTCCTACGTCCTCACCGCCGACCACATCGGCAAGGGGCACCGGGTCAGACTGGACCTGCCCGGCGCGGTGCTGGGCTGCGGCGGCCTGCTGGCCGTCGTCTTCGGCATGTCCGAGGCCGTGACCAGGGGCTGGGGCAACGGGCTGGTGCTGAGCGCGCTGGCGCTGGGCGTCGTCCTGCTGGTGGTCTTCGTCCTGGTCGAGAGACGCACCAGACACGCGCTGCTCCCGCTGCACATCATCGCCGACCGCAACCGCGGCGGCGCCGCCCTCTCGATCGGCCTGACCATGATCGGGATGTACGGGCTGTTCCTCTTCCTCACCTACTACCTGCAGGTGATCAAGCACTTCTCGCCGGTGCTGTCGGGCCTCTCCTTCCTGCCGATGACGGTCTCCATCGTCGCCACTTCGACCGGCTTCTCGGCCCGGATGACGACCAGGGTGCCCACCAGGAACCTGGTCGCCTCGGGCCTGGTGATCGCGGCGGGCGGGATGGCCTGGCTGACCCGGATGACGGTGGACAGCCCGTGGGCCGGCACGGTGCTGCCCGCCGAACTGCTGCTCGGCTTCGGTATGGGCATGGTGTTCATGCCGTCGACGAGCCTGGCCACCCTCGGCGTCGCCCGGAACGAGGCCGGCGCGGCGTCGGCCACCATCAACTCGGCCCAGCAGGTGGGCGGCTCCTTCGGTACGGCGCTGCTGAACACCATCGCGGCCAGTGCCACCGCGAGCTACCTCGCCACCCGGATCGCCGCCGACCCGCGGGTCCGGGCGCAGGGCGCGGTGCACGGCTATGTGACCGCCACCTGGGTGGCGACGGGCGTCCTGCTGCTCGCGGCGCTGGCCGCGTTCCTACTGATCAACCACCGCCCGGCGCCCGGCGAGGCCACGAGGGCGGTCGGTGTCGGTGCGGTCGGTGCCGGTGCCAGCGCCAGCGCCGCGACGCGTGCCGAGGCGGGCGCGCGGGCGCGGGTCACGGCGCGGGAGACGGACGCGAGCGCCAAGGCGGGGGCGGTGACGCCCACCGGGAGACAGCGGGCCTCCTGAAAGTTGCCGCAAGGTCTTGCAGCCGGGCTCCGGGGCCTGCTTGACTCCTGGGCACCGTCCAGGACCAAGGAGGCGCCGCCGTGCCGGACCCCGAGCCGTTCGAGTTCGACCTGCTCGTCGTCGGCGGCGCCGGCGTCGACACCATCGTCCGGGTCGACCGGCTCGAAGTCCCGCCCGGCGAATCGCAGCAGGTCGGGCCCGTCCGCGACTACGTCGCCCACACCGGCAACGGCGTCGCCCTCGGCGCCCACCACCTCGGCCTGCGCACCGCCTTCATCGACTACCTGGGCGACGACCCGCAGGGCCGGCTGGTGCTCGCCGAGTACGCCCGCCAGGGCCTGACCTTCGCCCACCTCGTCTCGCCGCACGGCACCCCCCGCGCGGTCAACCTGGTGGACGCCGCCGGTCGGCGCTTCTCCTTCTTCGACGCCCGCCACCCCGCCGACCTGCGGCTGCCGCGCTCGTTCTACCTGCCGTACGTCGAGCGCAGCCGGCATGTGCACCTCTCCATCACCGGCACCAACCGCGCCATGTACGGGGATCTCCACCGGCTCGGCCGCACCACCTCCACCGACCTGCACGACTGGGACGGCCGCGAGCCGCACCACCGGGACTACGCGGTCAACTCCGACCTGGTCTTCCTCTCCGTGGCCGGCTGCCGGGGCCGGCACGAGGAGGTGATGCGCGGAATCCTCGCCGAGGGCCGGGCCACCGCCGTGATCGCCACCGCCGGCGCCGAGGGCTGCCACCTGCTCACCCGCGACGCCCCGCCGCGCCACCTCCCGGCCGTCGACCCGGGCCGCCCGGTGGTCGACACCAACGGTGCGGGCGACGCCTTCGTCACCGGGTTCCTGCACGCCTGGTTCCAGGGCCGCCCGCCGCTGGACTGCGCCCGGGCGGGCTCGGTGGCCGGGGCCTTCGCCTGCACCACCGCCGGGACGCACACCGCGTTCATCACCCCCGCCGAACTGGCCGCGGCGCCGGCCGGTCCGGTGGGCCAGGGCGGCGGTGCCGGGGGCGCCGGCGGCGCCGGACGTCCGGCGGAGTGACCTATTTCTCATCCGGCTCCCAGCCGCGCATAACACCCTTCCCAGCTCCACCCGCCATAGTCGGACCGTACTCGCGCCGACCCCCGAGGCAGGAGCAGAGCAGGTATGGGCCAGCACCGCCGCCGTAACCGCCGCCGACGCCTTCTGGCCCCCGTCCTGTTCACCGCTCTCGCCGCCCTCACCGCGGCGACGGTGGTGGCGGGCACCCACGGTGTGACCTCCGAGGCGACGGCCGTCGGCAGCCCGCCCCCGGCGGTCACGGCCCCGGCCGACCCGCCGCCCGCCGCCCCGTCGACCGCCGGGGACCCGCCGTCCCCCACGACGGAGCCCACCCCCACGGCGGAGCCCACCCCCTCGGACGAGGCCTCGGCCGAGGACCCGTCGCTCCTCGCCCGCGCGTCCGCGCCGACCGCCGCGCCGACCACGGTCAGGGCCGGCACCACCGCCGAGGCCCAGGCCACCCCCGAAGCGGCCACCGTGGGCGCCCTGTTCAGCGGCGGGGTCGGGCCCGGCAACCACTTCTGCACCGCCAGCGTGCTGCACAGCCCGACCGGCAACCTGCTGCTCACCGCCGCCCACTGCCTCGGCGGTGCCGACGGCGTCACCTTCGCCCCGGGCTACCACAACGGCACCGCCCCGTACGGCACCTGGCGGGTCACCGCCGTCCACACCGCCGCCGGCTGGTCCCAGAACGGCGACCAGGACGAGGACTTCGCGATCCTGGAGACCGCCCCCAGCAACGGCCGGCGGATCGAGGACGTGGTCGGCGCCAACCAGCTCGGCACCGACGAGCCCTTCGGCTCCGCCGTCCGCCTCTACGGCTACCCCGCCGACTCCGAGGCCCCGATCCTCTGCGCCAACACCACCGGCCGCGAGTCCGCCTACCAGCGCGTCGTCGACTGCCCCGACTACCCGGGCGGCACCAGTGGCGGCCCCTGGATCAGCACCGCCACCGGCCACGTCATCGGCACCATCGGCGGCTACCAGCAGGGCGGGGACACCTCCGACACCTCCTACAGCGCCTACTTCGACCACACCGTCGCCGACCTCTACACCGAGGCCGAGGCGGCGGCCTCCTGAGCCGGCCGCCCGGCCCGCCGTCACAGCCCGCCATCCCCGGCGGCCGGCCCGGCGGACGGCCGCCGGGCGGGGCACGGGGCCGGTACGGCCCGGAACATGACGAAGGCCCAGATCCGTGGATGAACTCCACTGACCTGGGCCTCTGTTGCACTTCTCGCGAAGTGCCCCCGGCAGGATTCGAACCTGCGCACCCGCCTCCGGAGGGCGGTGCTCTATCCCCTGAGCTACGGGGGCCTGCTTGGTGTCTTCGCGTTCGCTCCGACGTGGAGAACATTACCAGGCCCGGGGCGTGCTCCGTGCACGGGTTTCGCCGACGGGTGATCGGCCGGTCGATCGGGCGGCGGGGAGCGGGGAGCGGAAGCGGAAGTGGCGAAAGGCCGGACGGGGCGCGGGGCGCGCCGATACCCTCGGTGAGGTGTCTGGAGAGTCCGGGCGGGTCCTCGTGGTGGACGACAGCGAGGCGATCCGCCAGCTGATCAGGGTCAATCTTGAACTCGAGGGCTTCGAGGTGGTGACCGCCGCCGACGGGGCCGAGTGCCTGGAGGTGGTCCGCCGGGTGAAGCCGGACGTCGTGACGCTCGACGTGGTGATGCCACGGCTGGACGGTCTGCGCACGGCGGCCCGGCTGCGGGCGGCGCCGGGGACGCGCCGGCTGCCCATCGCGATCGTCAGCGCCTGCACGCCGGCCGATCTCGATCTGGGGGAGTCGGTCGGGGTGGACGGCTACCTGGGCAAGCCCTTCGACCCGGCCGATCTGGTGGCGCTGGTGCGGCGGTTGATGGTGCTGGGCGGGACACCGGGCGGATTTCGCCCTGAGCGAACAGATCGGACGGATCGTGGCTGACACCCCCGCCGCCACGGCGGCCGGGTGTCTCAACCGGTAAACCGGGTGGCGGGCGGGCACCCCGTCTCGCCTACGCTTGGCGTCGTGACCCCCGCAGAACTTTCCCAGGCAGTCCAGGCCGCAGTGAGCGCCGCCGTCGAGGCGGGCGAGCTGGCCGTCGCCGTGCCCGAGCACGTGACGGTCGAGCGACCCAAGAACAGGGACCACGGCGACTACGCGACGAACGTGGCCCTCCAGCTCGCGAAGCCGGCCGGCAAGCCGCCGCGAGCCGTGGCCGAGCTGGTCGCCGCCCGTCTGCGAGAGCTGCCCGGGGTCGCCGGGGTCGACATCGCCGGGCCGGGCTTCCTGAACATCACCTTCGACGCCGCCACCCAGGGCGAGCTGGCCCGCACCATCGTCGAGGCGGGCGCGGAGTACGGCCGCAACGAGGCGCTCAGGGGTCTGCGGATCAACCTGGAGTTCGTCTCCGCCAACCCGACCGGCCCGATCCACATCGGCGGCGTCCGCTGGGCCGCCGTCGGCGATTCGCTGGCCCGCGTGCTGAAGGCCTCCGGCGCCGACGTCACCACCGAGTACTACCTCAACGACGCCGGTGTGCAGATCTCCAAGTTCGCCGCCTCGCTCCAGGCCGCCGCCAACGGGCGCGAGGTGCCCGCGGACGGCTACGTCGGCGAGTACATCGGCGACATCGCCAAGGCGATCACCGACGGCGTCCCGGGCGTGCTCGACCTGCCCGGGGACGAGCAGCTCCAGGTCTTCCGCACCGAGGGCCTCAAGCTCATGGTGGCCGAGATCCAGCGCTCGATGGACGAGTTCGGCACCCACTTCGACACCTGGTTCTCGGAGAAGTCGCTGCACGACTCCGGCGCCATCGAGCAGGCCATCGAGCGGCTGCGCGAGCAGGGCCACGTCTTCGAGCGGGACGGCGCGATCTGGCTGCGCACCACCGACTTCGGTGACGACAAGGACCGCGTCCTGATCAAGGCCGACGGCGAGACCACCTACTTCGCCGCCGACGCCGCGTACTACCTCTCCAAGCGGGACCGCGGCTCCGAGGTCTCGGTGTACATGCTGGGCGCGGACCACCACGGCTACGTCAACCGGCTCAAGGCCATCTCGGCCTGCGCGGGCGACGACATGGACCGCAACATCGAGGTCAGGATCGGCCAGTTCGTGAAGATGCTTCGCGACGGCGAAGAGGTCCGCATGTCCAAGCGGGCCGGCAACATCATCACCATCGACGACGTCGTCGACTGGATCGGCGTGGACGCGGCCCGTTACACCCTGGCGCGCTCGTCCACCGACTCCACCATCACGCTCGACATCAACGTGCTGACCAGCCAGACCAACGAGAACCCGGTCTACTACGTCCAGTACGCGCACACCCGGATGTGCGGAGTGGCGCGCAAGGCCGCTCAGCTCGGCGTGGACAAGGGCGCGGCGGAGGACTTCAAACCCGAGCTGCTCTCCACCTCGTGGGAGAACGACATCCTCGGCGCCCTCGGCGAGTTCCCGCGCGTCCTGGCCACGGCCGGCGAACTGCGCGAGCCGCACCGGGTCGCGCGGTTCCTGGAGGACCTCGCGGGCAAGTACCACCGCCTGTACGAGAACTGCATGTTCCTGCCGAAGGGCGACGAGGAGCTCACGGACACGCACCGGGCCCGCCTCTGGCTGGTCGAGGCCACGCGAACGGTCACGGCCAACGGCCTCACGCTCCTGGGCGTTTCGGCGCCCGAGCGGATGTAGCACCACCCCCAAGCGCGCAGCGGGGGCGGCGGACGGTCGACGGAGACCGTCGCCGCCCCTCGCCATAGGTCAAGGACGAGAAGACAGATGAGCCGCTCCGCACACCCCGCAGGTCCCCGCCACGGCGACGTGCTGCCCGAGGGCCACTACCAGGCGCCGCCGAGCGACCTGAACGCGCTCGACCCGAAGGTCTGGTCGAGGACCGTCACCCGGGACGCCGAGGGCGTGGCCACCGTCGGCGGCATCGACGTCAAGCGGCTGGCCGCCGAGTTCGGCACCCCGGCGTACGTGCTGGACGAGGAGGACTTCCGGGCCCGGGCGCGCGCCTGGCGGGAGGCCTTCGGCACCGAGGCGGACGTGTACTACGCCGGCAAGGCGTTCCTCTCCAAGGCCGTCGTGCGCTGGCTGCACGAGGAGGGCCTGAACCTGGACGTCTGCAGCCCGGGCGAGCTGGCGGTGGCGCTGGCCGCCGGGATGCCGGCGGAGCGGATCGCGCTGCACGGCAACAACAAGTCGGTGGCCGAGCTCGAACACGCGGTGAAGACCGGTGTCGGCCACATCGTGGTGGACTCCTACGAGGAGATCGAGCGGCTGGCGGCGATCGCGGCCCGGCACGGCGTCCGGCAGCAGGTGCTGATCCGGATCACGGTCGGTGTCGAGGCGCACACCCACGAGTTCATCGCCACCGCGCACGAGGACCAGAAGTTCGGGCTCTCGCTGACGGGGGGCGCCGCGGCCGAGGCGGTCCGCCGGGTCCTGGCCCACCGGAGCCTCGAACTGCGCGGCATCCACTCGCACATCGGCTCGCAGATCTTCGACACGGCCGGCTTCGAGGTCGCCGCCCGCCGGGTGGTCGGCCTGCTCGCCGAGATCCGCGACGAGCACGGCGTCGAGCTGCCCGAGATCGACCTCGGCGGCGGCCTCGGCATCGCGTACACCAGCGAGGACGACCCGCGCGAACCGGCCGAGATCGCGGCCGCGCTGGCCGAGATCGTCCGCCGCGAGTGCGCCGCCGCCCGGCTGAGCGCCCCCCGGCTGAGCGTGGAGCCGGGCCGGGCGATCGTCGGCCCGACGGCGTTCACGCTGTACGAGGTCGGCACCGTCAAGGCGCTGGAGGGCCTGCGCACCTACGTCAGCGTGGACGGCGGCATGTCCGACAACATCCGTACCGCGCTCTACGACGCCGAGTACTCGGTCGCCCTGGTGTCGCGTTCCAGCGACGCCGAGCCGATGCTGGTCCGCGTGGTGGGCAAGCACTGCGAGTCCGGCGACATCGTCGTCCGGGACGCCTTCCTGCCGGCCGACCTGACCGCGGGCGACCTGATCGCGGTGCCCGCCACCGGCGCGTACTGCCGCTCGATGGCGAGCAACTACAACCACGCCCTGAAGCCTCCCGTGGTGGCCGTCAAGGACGGTTCGGCCCGGGTGATCGTCCGGCGCGAGACGGAGGAGGATCTCCTGCGTCTCGATATCGGATGACGAAATCCTTGTCTCAGATCATGGAACGACCGTAGATCCGTGCGGAAAGTCCCGGAGACTGGAACAGACCGAAGGTCCGGCGGACCCCCGAAACCCCGCCGGAACTACCGAAGCACGATGAATGCAGAGCGGAGTCGGATGATGCGTACGCGGCCGCTGAAGGTGGCGTTGCTGGGCTGTGGTGTGGTGGGCTCCGAGGTGGCGCGCATCATGACGACGGACGCCGCCGACCTCGCCGCGCGCATCGGCGCGCCGGTCGAGCTCGTCGGCATCGCGGTCCGCCGGGCGGGCCGGGCCCGCCCGGGCGTGCCCGAGGACCTGATCACCACCGATGCCGAGGCCCTGGTCAACCGGGGCGACATCGATGTGGTGATCGAGGTGGTGGGCGGTATCGAGCCGTCCAAACACCTCATCCTGTCGGCGTTCGAGCAGGGCGCCTCGGTGGTCAGCGCGAACAAGGCGCTGCTCGCCAAGGACGGCACCGAACTGCACGCCGCGGCCGCCGAGGCCGGGGTGGACCTGTACTACGAGGCCGCGGTGGCCGGCGCGATCCCGCTGCTGCGCCCGCTGCGCGAGTCGCTCGCGGGCGACCGGGTCAACCGGGTGCTCGGGATCGTCAACGGCACCACCAACTTCATCCTCGACAAGATGGACAGCACCGGCGCCGGCTACTCGGAGGCGCTGGAGGAGGCCACCGCGCTCGGCTACGCCGAGGCGGACCCGACGGCCGACGTCGAGGGCTTCGACGCCGCCGCCAAGGCCGCGATCCTGGCCGGCATCGCCTTCCACACCAAGGTCACCGCGGCGGACGTCTACCGCGAGGGCCTGACCGAGGTGACCGCCGCCGACATCGCCTCCGCCAAGCGGATGGGCTGCGTGGTCAAGCTGCTGGCGATCTGCGAGCGGGCGGCGGACGGCGAGTCGGTCACCGCCCGGGTCCACCCGGCGATGATCCCGCTCTCGCACCCGCTCGCCTCCGTCCGCGAGGCGTACAACGCGGTGTTCGTCGAGGCCGAGGCGGCCGGCCGGCTGATGTTCTACGGCCCGGGCGCGGGCGGCGCGCCGACCGCCTCCGCGGTCCTCGGCGACCTGGTCGCGGTCTGCCGCAACAAGCTCGCCGGCGCCACCGGCCCCGGCGACTCGGTGTACACCCGGCTGCCGGCCAAGCCGATGGACGAGGTGGTCACCCGGTACCACGTCAGCCTGGACGTGGACGACCGCGCGGGCGTGCTCGCCCAGGTGGCGTCCACCTTCGCCGAGCACGGCGTCTCCATCGACACCGTGCGCCAGCAGGGCCGCGACGGCGACGCCTCGCTCGTCGTGGTCACCCACCGTGCCACCGACGCCGCGCTGTCGGCGACGGTCGACAAGCTCCGCGCGCTGGACAGCGTGCGGGACGTGGCCAGCATCATGCGGGTTGAAGGGGAGTAGGAAGCACCATGAACGCAGCGATCGCCCGAGGCGCGCACACCCACCAGTGGCGCGGCCTGATCGAGGAGTACCGCGACCGTCTGCCGGTCAGCGCCACGACTCCCGTGGTCACCCTGCTGGAGGGCGGCACGCCGCTGGTCCCCGCCCAGGTGCTCTCCGAGCGCACCGGCTGCGACGTCTACCTCAAGGTGGAGGGCGCCAACCCGACCGGCTCCTTCAAGGACCGGGGCATGACGATGGCCATCTCCAAGGCCAAGGAGGACGGCGCCCAGGCGGTCATCTGCGCCTCCACCGGCAACACCTCGGCCTCCGCCGCCGCCTACGCGGTGCGCGCCGGGATGGTGTCGGCGGTGCTGGTGCCGCAGGGCAAGATCGCGCTCGGCAAGATGGGCCAGGCGCTGGTGCACGGCGCCCGGATCCTTCAGGTGGACGGCAACTTCGACGACTGCCTCACCCTTGCGCGTGAACTGTCCGAGAAGTACCCGGTGGCGCTGGTCAACTCGGTGAACCCGGTCCGGATCGAGGGCCAGAAGACGGCCGCGTTCGAGATCGTCGACATGCTCGGCGACGCGCCCGACATCCACGTCCTCCCGGTCGGCAACGCGGGCAACATCACCGCCTACTGGAAGGGCTACCGCGAGTACGCCGCGGACGGCCTGAGCACCCGCAAGCCGCGGATGTGGGGCTTCCAGGCGTCCGGCTCGGCCCCGATCGTGGACGGCGCCCCGGTGCTCAAGCCGCAGACCATCGCCACCGCGATCCGGATCGGCAACCCCGCCTCCTGGGACTTCGCCCTCGCCGCGCGCGACGAGTCGGGCGGCCTCATCGACAAGGTGACCGACCGTCAGATCCTCTCAGCCTACCGGCTGTTGGCCTCTCAGGAGGGCGTTTTCGTGGAGCCCGCCTCGGCCGCCTCGGTGGCCGGCCTGCTGGCCAAGGCGGAGGCCGGCCTGGTCGACCCGGGCCAGCGGATCGTCTGCACGGTGACCGGCAACGGCCTCAAGGACCCGGACTGGGCGGTGGCCGGCGCGCCGCAGCCGCAGATCGTCCCGGTCGACCCGGAGGCGGCCGCCCAGCGGCTCGGCCTGCTGGACTGACCGGCGGACCCACGGGCGCACGGTGGGCCGACCCTTTCGAGGGTCGGCCCACCGCCGTTCCCGGCTGACACTTTTGTGTCAATTTCATGGCGCTTTCCGACGCCATCGCCGCATGTATTCCGGCCAGAAGCGGCAACACACCAGATCGAAGGCCTACGGGGTGTACCACTGTGGAACCTGTCTTCGATACTCTGGGTCCGGCCGTGTGGCACATGCCCCGGGTCCGGCCCCTGTGCGGGCCGCACCAACGACTGTGACCGCCCGCCCCGGCCGGGGCCCGCGGCCCCTCCCCACCCTCGCACCGACGCGCTTCGCGCCGCCCGATTTCCCCAGGAGAGTCCACCGCATGGCCGGTCCTGCGTTCCGTGCCGCCGCCGTCCGGGTCCGGGTCCCCGCGACCAGCGCCAATCTCGGCCCCGGTTTCGACGCCTTCGGACTCGCGCTGGGTCTGTACGACGACGTGGTCGTCCGGGTCTCCGACTCCGGGCTCTCCGTCGACATCGCCGGCGAGGGCGCCGACACCCTGGCCCGCGACGAGCGCCACCTGGTGGTCCGCTCGATGCGGGCCGCCTTCGACCGGCTCGGCGGCCAGCCGCGCGGCCTCGAGGTGGTCTGCGCCAACCGGATACCGCACGGCCGCGGCCTGGGCTCGTCCTCCGCCGCGATCTGCGCCGGCATCGTGGCCGCCCGCGCCGTCACCATCGGCGGCCCGTCCGCCCTGGACGACGACGCGCTGCTGGTCCTCGCCTCCGAACTGGAGGGCCACCCGGACAATGTCGCGGCTTGCCTGCGTGGCAACTTCACGGTGGCCTGGACGGACGAGGAGTCGGCCAGGGCCGTCACCCTGGAGCCGTCCGACCGGGTCGTCCCGGTGGTGTTCGTCCCGGCCACCGAGGTGCTCACCGAGACCGCCCGCGGCCTGCTGCCCAAGACCGTTCCGCTGGCCGACGCCGCCGTCAACGCGGGCCGCGCCGCGCTGCTGGTGGAGGCCCTGACCCGGCGGCCCGAGCTGCTGCTCGCCGCCACCGAGGACCGGCTGCACCAGGACTACCGGGCCTCCGCGATGCCGGACAGCGCCGCCCTGGTGGGCGCGCTGCGCGCGGAGGGGATCCCCGCGGTGATCTCCGGCGCGGGGCCGACCGTCCTCGCGCTCACCGACGAGGCGGGCGCCGACAAGGTGCTGGCGTTCGCCGGTGACCACGGCCACGGTGGCGGCCCGGCGTTCGCCGCCCACCGGCTGGAACTCGACCGGGCCGGGGCCGCGGTGCTCCCGCTCGACGTCTGAGCACGTCGTCCGCGGGGCCCGGTCCGGCACGGCCGGAGCCGGGTCCTCCGGACACGATTGGTAAGCGCAAGGCTGGGGAATGTCTGAGGGGGTCGGTAGTGTTAACCTCATTGCTGCACCAGGTGCCCTCCGGGGCTCGGTGCGCCGCGTCCCGATCCCAGCACTCCGCTCACGCGGAGTCCCGGCGATATCCGGGGCGACGATTCTCCGGGAGCCCACCGCAGCGCGTACGCAGCCTGCCTGCGCACATGCGGCCGCATCCCGAAGCCGTGATGGCACCTGACTCCCACCCGCGGCCTCCCACCTAGAGGCGAGGACGGGCGGAGCACGGGCCGCTGTCACGCGACGGGGGCCCGGGATTCGCAGGCAACAGCGCAGGTCGGCACTCGACCGCGCCACTCAGCACCACCGTGCTTCACGCACCGCACCTCGCAGCTCTCCCCCGACGGGCCAACCGCCATTCGGGGGATCACCGCCTCGGACCGACGCAGTCGAGCGTTGGTCAGGACAGCACAACCGGTCGCCGAGCCAGACAGGCCGACGTCCGCTCCAGGGAAGGACCCTTAGTGAGCGACACCACCGATCTGATGGGCGCGCGCCCGGACGCCGAGGCGCCGGACGCAGCCGCCGCCCCCGCGGCCCCGGCCCGGCGCCGTCGCACCGCCGCCGCGGGCCTGGACGGCCTCGTCCTGGCCGAGCTGCAGAAGCTCGCCTCGACGCTCGGAATCAGCGGCACGGGACGCCTGCGCAAGAGCCAGCTGATCGAGGCCATCAAGGAGAAGAGCGGCGGGGACCCGCTGCTCGCGGCCGGCGGCAGCACCGCCGCCCCGGCCGCCAAGCGCGCCGCCAAGGCCGCTCCGGCCGAGGCCGCCGCGCAGGCCGAGCCGGCCGAGAAGCCCGCCCGTCGCAGCCGCGCCGCGCAGGCCGAGGCCCCGGCCGCCGAGGCGCAGGCCGCCCAGATCGAGATCCCGGTCCAGGCCGCCGCCGAGACCGCCGCGCCGGCCCGTGCCGAGCGCACCCGCCGCCGGGCCACCTCGGCCGCCGGCGCGCCGGTCGCCGAGACCGCCGAGGCGCCCGCCGCGGTCGCCACCGAGGCCAAGCAGGCCGAGGCCCGCCCGGACGCCACCCGCACCTTCGAGGGCCGCGAGGAGGGTCGTACCGAGACCCGCCGCGACCGCCGGGACCGCCGGGACCGCCGCGAGGGCGGCGAGCGCGACGGCCGTCAGGAGGGCGGCGAGGCCCAGGCCGGCCAGGACGCCGACTCGCGCGAGTCGCGTCGCGACCGCCGCAACCGCCGGGACCGCACCGACCGCCAGCCCGCGCAGCAGGGCCAGCAGCAGAGCGCCCAGAGCGACGGCCAGCAGAGCCGTCAGGGCGGCCAGCAGGTCCAGCCGCAGGTGCAGCAGGGCGGTTACGACGACGACGAGTTCGGCGACGGTCGCCGGGGCCGTCGTGGCCGCTACCGTGACCGCCGGGGCCGTGGCACCCGCCGCGAGGGCTTCGAGGCCGGCGTGGTCGAGCCGCAGGTCGGCGAGGACGACGTGCTGATCCCGGTCGCGGGCATCCTCGACATCCTCGACAACTACGCGTTCGTGCGCACCTCCGGCTACCTGCCGGGCCAGAACGACGTCTACGTGTCGCTCGCCCAGGTCCGCAAGAACGGCCTGCGCAAGGGTGACGCCATCACCGGTGCGGTGCGCCAGCCGCGTGACGGCGAGCGCCGCGAGAAGTTCAACGCCATGGTGCGGCTGGACTCCGTCAACGGCATGGACCCGGAGAGCGGTCGCGGCCGCCCCGAGTTCAACAAGCTGACCCCGCTGTACCCGCAGGACCGGCTGCGCCTGGAGACCGACCCGGGCGTGCTGACCACCCGGATCATCGACCTGGTGTCGCCGATCGGCAAGGGCCAGCGCGGTCTGATCGTCGCGCCGCCGAAGACCGGTAAGACGATGGTGCTGCAGGCGGTCGCCAACGCGATCACCCACAACAACCCCGAGTGCCACCTGATGGTCGTCCTGGTCGACGAGCGTCCGGAAGAGGTCACCGACATGCAGCGGTCGGTGAAGGGCGAGGTCATCTCCTCGACCTTCGACCGCCCGGCGGAGGACCACACCACCGTCGCCGAGCTGGCCATCGAGCGTGCCAAGCGCCTGGTGGAGCTGGGCCACGACGTGGTGATCCTGCTGGACTCCATCACCCGCCTCGGCCGTGCCTACAACCTGGCGGCGCCGGCCTCCGGCCGCATCCTGTCCGGTGGTGTCGACTCGACCGCGCTCTACCCGCCGAAGAAGTTCTTCGGCGCCGCGCGCAACATCGAGAACGGCGGCTCGCTGACCATCCTGGCCACCGCGCTGGTCGAGACCGGCTCGCGCATGGACGAGGTGATCTTCGAGGAGTTCAAGGGCACCGGCAACATGGAGCTCAAGCTCGACCGGAAGCTCTCGGACAAGCGCATCTTCCCGGCCGTCGACGTCGACGCCTCCAGCACCCGCAAGGAGGAGATCCTGCTGGGCAGCGAGGAGTTGGCCATCGTCTGGAAGCTCCGCCGGGTGCTGCACGCGCTGGACTCGCAGCAGGCGATCGAGCTGCTGCTGGACAAGATGAAGCAGACCAAGAGCAACGCCGAGTTCCTGATGCAGATCGCCAAGACGACCCCCGGGTCCGGCGACTGACCGCACTCGGGTCACTCGTGAACACGGAACCCCGGACCGCGCGAGCGGTCCGGGGTTCCGTGTTTGTTCCAGGGTTGGGACACATTGAGCCTTTTGGATCATGTTGTCCGATTTACTCTGGACCGTATGGCCGAGCACAAGAGGGTTCCGAGTCGCCGCCGCAAAGTCCTGCGGTCGGTCGCGTGTGCGTTCGCCGCGCTCGTCGTGCTCGGCGTCGGGGCCGCCGGCTACGCCTACGTGAAGTTCAACGGCAACCTCAAGAGCGTCGACATCGACGCCCGGCTGGGCACCGCACGGCCCCCGGCCGCGACCGACGGCTCGTTCAACCTCCTGGTGCTGGGCTCGGATTCACGGGCCGGCGCGAACGGCGGCCTGGCCGGCGGGGACACCGGCGACACGGCCCGCTCGGACACCGCGATGGTGGTCCACATCAGCCAGGACCACTCGCGCGCCGAGGTCGTCTCGATACCGCGTGACACCCTGGTCACCCGCCCCGACTGCACCGACTCCACCGGCAGGCCCGCCCCGGGCGCCAAGCGCGCGATGTTCAACAGCGCGTACGAGACCGGCGGGGCCGCCTGTGCGGTCAGGACCACCGAACAGCTCACCGGGCTGCGGATGGACCACTACGTCGAGGTCGACTTCGTCGGCTTCGCCCACGTCGTGGACGCGATAGGCGGGGCCACCGTGACGACCACGGTGGCCATCCACGACAAGGACAGCGGGCTGGACCTCCCGGCGGGGGAGCACCACCTCAACGGCGAGCAGGCGCTGGCCTTCGTCCGTACCCGGCACGGCGTCGGCGACGGCAGCGACCTCGGCCGGATCGAACTCCAGAAGCAGATGGTGCGCTCGCTGCTCCAGCAGGCCGGCGGGATCGGGCTGTTCGGCAACCCGGTCAAGCTCTGGTCGGTCGGCGACACCCTCACCCGCAGCATCACCACCGACTCGGCACTGGCCTCGGTGAACTCCCTGGTGGGGCTGGCCCAGGAACTCAAGGGCATCGGCCCCGACCAGCTCAGCATGGTCACCCTGCCGGTGGTGACCGCCCCCGGCGACCTCAACCGGGTGGTCGAGCAGCAGCCCCAGGCCGATCAGCTCTGGGCCGCCCTGAAGGCCGACCAGCCGCTCCCGCAGGCCATCGTGGCGGACCAGCCGCAGAACCCGGCCCAGGCCGCCCCCACGGCCCCCGCGAAGGCCCCCACGGCCCCTGCGAAGGCTCCGAAGGCCCCGGCGGGCGGCGGAGCGGGCGCCACCGCGAGCCGCTAGGACGCGCCCGGAATATCCCCGGACCGGACCCGGTTTGGGAAGAAGCGGCCGGTCCTGGCAGACTGGTCCGTCGGTCCCGGTTCACGTGCGGCATTCAAGTCGCCGACCCGGTGCCCTCCCGAACACTAGGAGAACCCCTTGAAGCCCAACGTTCACCCCGAGTACGTGGTCACCCGTGTGACCTGCACCTGCGGCAACGAGTTCACCACTCGCTCGACCGAGGCCAGTGGCGAGATCCGCGCCGAGGTCTGCTCGCAGTGCCACCCGTTCTACACCGGCAAGCAGAAGATCCTCGACACCGGTGGCCGCGTGGCCCGCTTCGAGGCCCGCTTCGGCAAGCAGCACAGCGCGAAGGCCTAGCGCTCCCTCGGCGCCGGTCTCCGACGCCCCCGTACTCGTTCCGGGGGCGTCGGGGGCCGGCGCCGTTCGCGTCCCACGGTGCTCGCGCGCCCCCACACCACCGGATCTCACGGGAAGGAGGCCACTCCATGTTCGAGGCAGTCGAAGAGCTCCTCGCCGAGCACGCCGACCTCGAAACGAGGCTGGCCGACCCCTCGGTCCACGCCGACCAGGCGAACGCCCGCAAGCTGGCCAAGCGGTACGCCGAGCTGACCCCGATCACCCGCGTCTACCGCGCCTGGAAGCAGACCGGTGAGGACATCGAGGCCGCTCGCGAACTCGCCGCCGAGGAGCCGGAGTTCCTCGCCGAGGTGAAGGAATCCGAGGCCCGCCGCGAGGAGCTGACCGAGGAGCTGCGGCTGCTCCTCGTGCCGCGCGACCCGAACGACGACAAGGACGTCATCCTGGAGGTCAAGGCGGGTGAGGGCGGCGAGGAGTCCGCGCTGTTCGCCGGCGACCTGCTCCGGATGTACCTGCGCTTCGCCGAGCGGGTCGGCTGGAAGACCGAGATCATCGACTCCAACGAGTCCGACCTCGGCGGCTACAAGGACGTCTCGGTGGCCGTGAAGACCAAGGGCAGCACCGAGCCCGGCCACGGCGTCTGGGCCCGGCTGAAGTACGAGGGCGGTGTGCACCGCGTGCAGCGCGTCCCCGCCACCGAGTCCCAGGGCCGGATCCACACCTCCGCGGCGGGCGTGCTGGTCACCCCCGAGGCCGAGGAGGTCGAGGTCGAGATCGTCGCCAACGACCTGCGGATCGACGTCTACCGCTCGTCGGGCCCCGGCGGCCAGTCGGTCAACACCACCGACTCCGCCGTCCGGATCACCCACCTCCCGACCGGTATCGTGGCCTCCTGCCAGAACGAGAAGAGCCAGCTGCAGAACAAGGAGCAGGCCATGCGTATCCTGCGTTCGCGGCTGCTGGCCGCCGCGCAGGAGGAGGCCGAACGCGAGGCCTCGGACGCGCGCCGCAGCCAGGTCCGCACGGTGGACCGCTCCGAGCGGATCCGGACGTACAACTACCCCGAGAACCGCATCTCGGACCACCGCACGGGCTTCAAGTCGTACAACCTGGACCAGGTCCTGGACGGCGACCTGAACGCGGTGATCCAGTCCTGCGTCGACGCGGACGCGGCGGCCAAGCTCGCCACGGCCCAACAGAACTGAGACCGGCAGCCAGGCCGGAGCGCAGAAACAAGAGGTCGTACGGATGAACCTGCTGCTCGCCGAGGTGGCCCAGGCCACCCAGCGGTTGGCCGCGGCCGGCGTACCGTCGCCGCGCTTCGACGCGGAGGAACTCGCCGCACACGTCCACAACGTGAAGCGCAGCCAGCTGCACACGGTCAAGGACGCCGACTTCGACGCCCGCTACTGGGAGGCCGTCTCCCGCCGGGAGGCGCGCGAGCCGCTGCAGCACATCACCGGCCGGGCGTTCTTCCGCTATCTGGAGCTGGAGGTCGGCCCCGGGGTCTTCGTGCCCCGCCCGGAGACCGAGTCGGTCGTCGAGTGGGCCATAGACGCCGTCCGGGACATGGACGTCGCCGAGCCGCTGGTGGTCGACCTCTGCTCCGGCTCCGGCGCCATCGCCCTCGCCCTCGCCCAGGAGCTGCCGCGCTCCACCGTGCACGCCTTCGAACTGGACGAGGGCGCGCTGCGGTACACCCGGCGCAACATCGAGGCCAGCTCCGACCGGGCCCGCGTCACCCTGCACGCCGGTGACGCCACCCGGGCCTTCGAGGACGACCGCTCCTGGGACGGCCGCTTCGACCTGGTGATCTCCAACCCGCCGTACATCCCGCTCACCGAGTGGGAGTACGTCGCGCCGGAGGCCCGCGACCACGACCCGCAGATGTCGCTGTTCTCCGGCGAGGACGGGCTGGACACCATCCGCGGCATCGAGCGGGTCGCCGCCCGGCTGCTGCGCCCGGGTGGGGCCGTGGTGATCGAGCACGCCGACACCCAGGGCGGCCAGGTGCCGTGGATCTTCAACGAGGAGGGCGGCTGGACGGACGCAGCCGACCACCGCGACCTCAACAACCGCCCGCGCTTCACCACGGCGCGCAAGGCATCGCTGTAATGAGCAATCTCGGAAGGGGACCGCACCGATGAGCCGCCGCTACGACTGTGCCGACACCGGGGACCGCGCCACCGGCCTGCGCGAGGCCGCCTCGGCCATCCGCCGCGGCGAACTCGTCGTGCTGCCCACCGACACCCTCTACGGGGTCGGCGCCGACGCCTTCTCGCCGGAGGCCGTCGCCGCCCTGCTGGCCGCCAAGGGCCGGGGCCGCAACATGCCCTCGCCCGTGCTGGTCGGCTCGCCGACCACCCTGCACGGCCTGGTCACCGACTTCTCCGAACAGGCCTGGGAGCTGGTCGACGCCTTCTGGCCGGGCGGGCTCACCCTGGTCGCCCGGCACCAGCCCTCGCTGCGCTGGGACCTCGGCGAGACCCGGGGCACCGTCGCCGTCCGGATGCCGCTGCACCCGGTCGCGATCGAGCTGCTGAACACCACCGGCCCGCTCGCCGTCTCCAGCGCCAACAGGACCGGCGGACCGTCCCCGAGCACCTGCGACGAGGCCCAGCAGCAGCTCGGCGACGCCATCTCCGTCTACCTGGACGGCGGCCGGGCCGACCACGCCACCGCCTCCTCGATCGTCGACGTCACGGGCAAGGTCCCGGTCCTGCTGCGGGCCGGCGCGATCAGCGCCGAGCAGCTGAGGGAGGTCGTCCCCGACCTGGAGGCCGGCAGTTGACGGCCGCCTCCCTCCATGCCGGGCCCGGCATATCGCCGTACCTGAGCGTGGGCCCGCGGCCGCTGGACCACTTCCGGATCCTGTTCGTCTGTACCGGCAACATCTGCCGCTCGCCGATCGCCGAGCGGCTCACCCGGCGTGAGCTGGACACCCGGCTCAGCCCCCGGGTGGCCGGGCGCATCCTGGTGGAGAGCGCCGGCACCTGGGGCCACGAGGGCGCGCCGATGGAGGAGCACGCCGCCACGGTGCTGGACGAGTACGGCGCCGACAGCGGCGGCTTCGCCGGCCGCGAGCTGCTGGACGAGCACGTGGTCGAGGCCGACCTGGTGCTCACCGCGACCCTCGACCACCGCGCCCAGGTGATCTCGATGGGCCACGAGGCGGGCCTGCGCACCTTCACCCTGAAGGAGTTCACCCGCCTGGTGCGGACGATCGACCCGGGCACCCTGCCCGACCCGCGTCGCGGCGCCGACGTCACCGAGCGTGCCCGCGCGCTGGTCCGGGCCGCCGCCGCGCTGCGCGGCTGGCTGCTCGCCGCCAGCCCGGAGTCGGACGAGGTGCACGACCCGTACGGCGCGCCGATCGGGATGTTCCGCAACTGCGGCGAGGAGATATTCCACGCGGTGGACCCGGTGGTCACCGCGCTCACCGGAGTGCCCGCGCGGGTGTGAAACAGGGGCCGGGGCTGTACCTCTGTGCCTCACCGGTGCTCTGGCCCCGGCGCCCCTCCCGGCGTCCGGCCGGGTGCACCGGCCTCGCGTCGGCAGGACGGCCGGGAGGCCCGGTCATACGCTGGAGAGACCCCCTGCCTCCGGTCGGGAGGCACGCCACGGACCCTGCCCGGGAGCCCCGCCATGACCGTCACCGATGCCGCGACCGGCTCCACCGAGACGACGGGGCGCCGTTGGGCGTCCGAGGCGCTGCACCGGGCCGATCCGCAGCTGGCCGACCTGCTCGCCGCCGAGGCCGAGCGGCGGGCCGAGACGATCCAGCTGCTGGCGGGGGAGAACCTCACCAGCGCGGCGGTACTGGCGGCGCTCTCCGGCCCGCTGATCGACAAGTACGCCGAGGGCTACCCGGGCCGGCGCCACCACACCGGCTGCGCGCTCGCGGACGCCGCCGAGCTGCTGGCGATCGACCGGGCCCGCGAGCTGTTCTCCGCCCCGCACGCCAACGTCCAGCCCCGCTCGGTCACTTCGGCGATGCTGGCGGCCTACGCGGCGCTGCTGCGGCCGGGCGACGTGGTGCTGGCGATGTCGCTGGAGCACGGCGGTCACCTCAGCTGCGGATCGCGGGCCAACTTCTCCGGCCGCTGGTTCGAGTTCATCGGTTACGGGGTCCGCCGGGACGACGGCCTGATCGACCTCGACCAGGTCCGCGAACTCGCCCGGCTCCACCGCCCCAAGGCGATCGTGGCCGGATCCATCTCCTACCCCCGGCACCCCGACTGGGCCGCCTTCCGGGAGATCGCCGACGAGGTCGACGCCTATCTGATCGCCTCCGTCGCACAGACCACCGGCCTGGTCGCGGCCGGTGCGGCGCCCTCCCCGGTGCCGTACGTGGACGTCACCGTCGCCGCCACCCACAAGCTCCTCCGCGGTCCGCGCGGCGGCCTGCTGCTCTGTATCGCCGAGCTGGCCGAGCGGATCGACCGGGCGGTGTTCCCGTTCAGCCAGGGCGGCGCCGCGATGAACGAGGTGGCCGGCAAGGCCGTCGCCCTGGCCGAGGCGGGCACCCCCGGCTACCGCGCGTACGCCCTGCGCACGGTGGCCGGCGCCCGGGTGCTGGCGGACGGGCTCGCGGCGGCCGGTGCGCGCCCGCTGACCGGCGGCACCGACACCCATCTGGTCACCGCCGACGTCGGCCCGCTGGGCGTCAGCGGAGCCGAGGCCGAGCGCCGCTGCGCCGCGGCCGGACTGATGCTCGGCAAGAGCGCACTGCCGTACGACCCGGCGCCACCCGCCGAGGCGTCCGGGATCAGGCTCGGCACCGGCACCGTGACCTCGCAGGGCATGGGCGAGACCGAGCTCGCGGAGATCGCCGGACTGATCGGCCGTCTGCTCACGGAGGGCGCGGACGCCCGGACCGGCGCCCGGGTCCGGGAGCTCGCGCAGGCCTTCGCCGACCGCCGGTGAGAGCGACCGGAGCACAGACATCCGACTTACCTACCCGCCAGGGCGAACCGCGATGCACACCCCACGCGTCCGACTCAATAAGGTGTGTGCCGTGGCGACCCACCTCGAACCCCGGACAGGCACGGGGGTACTTTCGGTACCCACCCGTTGGACAGTGACGCAGGAGGCCAGTGGTGCGTGAGTATCTGCTGGTGCTGTTCTGCACCGCGGCCGTCACCTACCTGCTGACCGGCCCGGTACGGAAGTTCGCGATCGCGGCCGGCGCGATGCCGCCGGTCCGCGCCCGTGACGTGCACCGCGAGCCCACGCCGCGACTCGGCGGCATCGCCATGTTCGGCGGCCTCTGCGCGGGCATCCTGGTGGCCTCCCAGCTGGACAACCTGAGCAAGATCTTCTCCGAGGGCACCGACATCCGGGCGCTGCTCTCCGGTGCCGGGATCATGTGGCTGCTCGGCGTGCTCGACGACAAATGGGGCGTGGACGCGCTGGTGAAGCTCGGCGGCCAGATGATCGCCGCCGGTGTGATGGTCTGGCAGGGCGTCACCGTGATCACGATCCCGGTGCCCGGCTTCGGCGCGGTCGCGGTCAGTCCCACCCAGGGCATGGTCATCTCGGTCACCATGGTCGTCGTCATGGTCAACGCGGTGAACTTCATCGACGGTCTGGACGGCCTGGCCGGCGGCATGGTCTGCATCGCCGCGATGGCCTTCTTCCTCTACTCGTACCGGCTCTGGTACGGCTACTCGATCAACGACGCGGCCCCCGCCGTGCTGTTCAGCGTGCTGCTGATCGGCATGTGCCTCGGTTTCCTGGCGCACAACCTGCACCCGGCCCGGATCTTCATGGGCGACTCCGGCTCGATGATGCTGGGCCTGATGCTCGCCGTCGCCGCGATCTCCATCACCGGCCGGGTCGACCCCGACCTGATCACCAGCGAGACCGGATCGCTGACCGCCACCGTGCACGCCCTGGTGCCGATCTACATCCCGCTGCTGCTGCCGCTGACGGTCATCGCGCTGCCGCTGGCCGACCTGCTGCTCGCCGTGGTCCGCCGCACCTGGGCCGGCCAGTCGCCGTTCGCCGCCGACAAGCGGCACCTGCACCACCGGTTGCTCCAGGTCGGCCACTCGCACAGCCGGGCCGTGCTGATCATGTACTTCTGGGCGGCGCTGATCGCCTTCGGCACCGTCGCCTTCTCGGTCACCAACACCGGCCGCACGGTGGTGCTGACCCTGGCCGGGCTCTGCCTGGTCGGCCTGGTGGTGCTGCTGACCCCGCAGTTCCGCCCGCGCGCCCCGCGGGCCGTGCAGGCCTTCGTCCCGCCGCGCTACCGCCGCCGCAAGCCGGCCCGGGCCGTCGCGGACACCGCCCCGGCCGCCGGGACCGCCGCCGGGGCCACCGCCACGGGCAGCGGCGCCACAGGCGGCGGCGTCACGGAGAGTGGCGGTACGGCGAGCGCTGCCACCGGCGGCAGCGGCGAGGGCCCGACCCCGCCGACCTCCGCGCCGATGGCCGAGCTGTCCGCGAAGGACAAGGAACTGCTCGGCGGTCTGGACGGCGGCTCGTCCGCGGTCGGCGGTCGCGGACGCGGTACCGGCCGTGGCTAGCGGGCGAGTTGACGAGACGTCACGCCGCTTCACCCGGATGGCTGCATCGTTGGGCCATCAGTGTGACAGGTGCCACATATTCATGGTAAAGCTCTCATCAAATAGTTTGTGATACCGTTCACGAGTACCGAGAACACGCCGAAAGACCTGACAGGTGGAGGACTTCCGTCCCTGGTCGGTCTCCCTCGACGGGCTCGCCGCCAAGCGGCCGGCCTGCGGCGGCCTTTCGGTCCGGTGTCACCCACCACGTTCTGTGCCCGTCCCCCCGCCACCCGACATGCCGCCGGAGTTGCCGACATGCCGTCCAACGACGCCCGGATCCTCCGAGGCGCCGCGATCCCCACTGCGGTCGCCGGAATCATCGCGATGGTGATCTCCTTTGCCGTCGCGGGTAGCAAGGGGCTGCTCGGCGCTCTCTTCGGAACGCTGCTGGTGATGGCCTTCTTCAGCTTCGGCCAGGTCGCACTCGACCGGCTGACCAGGTCGAACCCGCAGATCATGATGGCCGCGGCGCTCCTGGTCTACACCACTCAGATCCTGCTGGTCGGTATCGTCCTCGCGGTCTTCAAGGACACCGAACTCTTCAACCGGCAGGCCTTCGCCTTCACGCTGCTGGGCTGCGCCCTGATCTGGACGGGCTTCCAGGTGCGCGGCGCACTCAAGGCCAAGACCTTCTACGTCGACCCCGACGCCTCCGAAAACAAGGGCGACAAGCCTTCCGACTCGGGGCGTCAACAGTGACGAGGCCAGACTGTCCCCCCAACGAGGGGGGCGGTGTTTATGCCGTCCTGACGGGCTGCTATCGTCCGTCGCAGCAACGGAGTACGGGAAGAGGCCTGGTCTGTCCGCCTGACGGACGGATCGCCCCCCGGATCCGCGCCGTCTTCGATGATCCCGCTGTGGTGCAGCGCACTGCCGCGCGGGGTCTGCGAGAAACCCATCAAGTTCCAGTGCCGCTACGTGGTCGCAGGCCACGCCGACACACCGAGGTTGCCGTAACCATGCGTCACGACGAAGGAGTCCGTGGTGAGTGCTGAACTCACGTCCCTCGCCTCAGGCAGTTGCCACTTCGGGGACGCTGGCTGTGGCTTCCCGGCCCCGGGTCTGAACGAGTTCCAGTTCCAGCCGATCTTCTCGATCGGCAGCGTCGAGTTCAACAAGCCGATGCTGCTCTCGATCGTCGTCGCGCTGCTGGTGGTCGTCTTCTTCTGGGCCGCCTTCGCCAAGCCGCGGCTGGTCCCCGGGAAGCTGCAGCTGGTCGGTGAGATCGGCTACGACTTCGTCAAGCGCTCCATCGTGCTGGAGACGATCGGCAAAAAGGGCGAGAAGTACGTCCCGATGCTGGTCTCGATGTTCTTCTTCATCTGGTTGATGAACATCATGTCGATCATCCCGTTCGCCCAGTTCCCGGTGACGGCGGCGATCGCGTTCCCGGCCGGCCTCGCGGCCGTCGTGTGGATCACCTACATGACGCTGACCTTCAAGAAGCACGGCTTCGTCGGCGGTCTGAAGAACCTCTGCTGGCCCTCGGGCATCCCCGGCTGGGTCATGTTCATCCTGGTGCCGATCGAGTTCTTCTCGAACATCTTCGTGCGGCCCTTCACGCTCGCGGTCCGAGCCTTCGCGAACATGTTCGCCGGCCACCTGCTGATCGTGATGTTCTCCATCGCCTCCTGGTACCTGCTCAGCCCGACCCTGGGCGCGCTGTACGGCTCGGCCTCGTTCATCGTCGCCGTCGGCCTCACCGCCTTCGAGCTGCTGGTCCAGTTCCTGCAGGCCTACATCTTCGTGATGCTGGCCAGCAGCTACATCGCCGGTGCCCTCGAAGAGGCGCACTGAGCCAGGGGGCCACGGCCCCTCCCCGAACCAAACCTCCCGGACCGCCCGGTGGCCAATCACCACCGGTTCACCACCCTGCAAAGGACAACTGCAATGAGCTTCCTCGCTGAGGGCACTGTCTACGGTTCCGTCGCCTCCCTGGGCTACGGCCTCGCCGCCATCGGCCCCGGCATCGGCGTCGGTCTCATCTTCGGTAATGGTGTCCAGGCCATGGCCCGTCAGCCCGAGGCCGCGGGTCTGATCCGCTCCAACATGTTCATCGGCTTCGCGCTGACCGAGGCGCTCGCCCTCATCGGCATCGTCATGCCGTTCGTCTTCGGCAACAAGTAATCCCGCCGTAGACCCATTCGAGGAAGGTCCAGATATGAGCGTCGTGGCCCAGCTTGCGGCCGAGGAGAAGATGAATCCTCTCCTCCCCGCGTGGCCCGAGATCATCATCGGCCTGCTCTGCTTCTTCATCGTCTTCGGTCTGCTCGGCAAGAAGCTCCTCCCCAGCATCGAGAAGGTGCTGTCGGAGCGCCGGGACGCCATCGAGGGCGGCATGGAGCGAGCCGAGGCCGCTCAGGCCGAGGCTCAGGCCCTGCTTGAGCAGTACCGCGCCGAGCTCGCCGAGGCGCGTCACGAGGCTGCTCGCATCGTCGAGCAGGCTCGCGAGCAGGGCGCCGCCCAGCTCGTCGAGATGCGCGAGGAGGGCCAGCGCCAGCGCGAGGCCATCGTCGCGGCCGGCCACGCCCAGATCGAGGCCGACAAGAAGCAGGCGACTGCCGCCCTGCGCCAGGACGTGGGTTCGCTGGCCTCCCAGCTGGCCTCCCGCATCGTGGGTGAGTCCCTTGAGGACCACGCCCGGCAGAGCGGCGTGATCGACCGCTTCCTGGACGAGCTGGAGGCCAAGGCCGCCGTTGCTCAGGGTGCGGCCAAGTGATCGGCGCAAGCCGCGAGGCCCTCGCCGCCGGGCGGCAGAACCTCGAAGGCCTGACCGACTCCACCTCGGTGGACGCGGTCAAGCTGGCCGAGGAGCTCACCGCCGTCACGGTCCTCCTGGACCGTGAGGTGTCGCTCCGCCGCGTGCTGACGGACCCCTCCCGGTCCGGCCAGGACAAGGCCCAGCTGCTCTCCTCGCTGCTGTCCGGGCAGGTCTCCGGTGAGACCGTCGACCTGGTCTCCGGCCTGGTTCGCAGCCGCTGGTCCGGCTCGCGCGACCTGGTCGACGCCACCGAGCAGCTGGCCGCGTACGCCGAGGTCATCGCCGCCGAGAAGGCCGGTGTCCTGGACGACGTCGAGGACGAGCTGTTCCGGTTCGGCCGGGTGGCGACGGGCACGCACGAGCTGCGTTCCGCGCTGACCGAGCCCAAGGCCGGCACCGTCGCCAAGGCGGCCCTGGTCAAGAAGCTGCTCGGCGGCCGCGCCAACGCGGGCACCGTCCGGCTGGTCACGGCCCTGGTCACCAACCCGCGTGGCCGTAGCCTGGAGCAGGGCCTGGAGTCCTACTCGAAGCTCGCCGCCTCGCGGCGCGGGCGCGTGGTGGCCCTGGTCACCACCGCGGTGCCGCTGTCGGACGGCCAGAAGGAGCGCCTCACCGGTGCTCTGGGCCGGCTGTACGGCCGCCAGGTCCACCTGAACATCGATGTCGACCCCGAGGTCGTCGGCGGTGTCCGGGTGCAGATCGGCGACGAGATCATCGACGGCACCGTGTCGAGCCGCCTCGAAGGCGCTCGCCAGTCGCTCGAAGGCTGAGCACCGAAGCACATCCGACCCTCGGTCGGGAACCGGCTCCCCCCGGAGCCGGCAAATCGTACGGCCGGTTCGAGAGACCCGGCCGAGAGTCGAATACTTGCGGCCCTCAATGGCGGGCCGAGGATCGCAAACTAGGAGAGCAGGGAAGCCTGATGGCGGAGCTTACGATCCGTCCGGAGGAGATCCGGGACGCGCTGGCCGACTTTGTCCAGTCGTACCAGCCGGACGCCGCCTCGCGTGAAGAGGTCGGCACGGTCACTGACGCGGCGGACGGTATCGCGCATGTCGAGGGTCTGCCCTCGGTCATGGCGAACGAGCTGCTGAAGTTCGAGGACGGCACGCTCGGCCTCGCGCTGAACCTCGACACCCGCGAGATCGGTGTCGTCATCCTCGGTGAGTTCGGCGGCATCGAAGAGGGCCAGACGGTGCGCCGCACCGGCGAGGTCCTCTCCGTGCCGGTCGGCGAGGGCTACCTCGGCCGCGTCGTGGACCCGCTGGGCAACCCGATCGACGGCCTGGGCGACATCGCGTCCAGCGGCCGCCGCGCCCTGGAGCTGCAGGCTCCGGGCGTCATGGCCCGCAAGTCGGTCAAGGAGCCGCTGCAGACCGGCATCAAGGCCATCGACGCGATGACCCCGATCGGCCGCGGCCAGCGCCAGCTGATCATCGGTGACCGCCAGACCGGCAAGACCGCGGTGGCCGTCGACACGATCATCAACCAGCGTGACAACTGGCGCTCGGGCGACCCGAAGAAGCAGGTCCGCTGCATCTACGTCGCCGTGGGCCAGAAGGGCTCCACCATCGCGTCCGTCCGCGGCGCCCTGGAGGAGGCCGGCGCGCTGGAGTACACCACCATCGTGGCCGCTCCCGCCTCCGACCCGGCCGGCTTCAAGTACCTCGCTCCGTACACCGGCTCCGCCATCGGCCAGGAGTGGATGTACGACGGCAAGCACGTCCTGATCATCTTCGACGACCTGTCGAAGCAGGCCGAGGCCTACCGCTCCGTCTCCCTGCTGCTGCGCCGCCCGCCGGGCCGCGAGGCCTACCCGGGTGACGTCTTCTACCTGCACTCCCGTCTGCTGGAGCGCTGCGCCAAGCTGAACGACGCGCTCGGCGGCGGCTCGATGACCGGTCTGCCGATCATCGAGACCAAGGCCAACGACGTCTCGGCGTACATCCCGACCAACGTCATCTCCATCACCGACGGCCAGTGCTTCCTGGAGTCCGACCTGTTCAACGCCGGCATCCGCCCGGCCGTGAACGTCGGTATCTCGGTCTCCCGCGTCGGTGGCTCCGCCCAGATCAAGGCCATGCGTTCGGTCGCCGGCCGTCTGCGTCTGGACCTCGCCCAGTACCGTGAGCTGGAGGCGTTCGCCGCCTTCGGTTCCGACCTGGACGCGGCCTCCAAGGCCCAGCTGGAGCGCGGTGCGCGCATGGTCGAGCTGCTGAAGCAGGGCCAGTACCAGCCGTTCCCGGTCGAGGAGCAGGTCGCCTCCATCTGGGCCGGCACCACCGGCAAGCTGGACGACGTCCCGGTCGCGGACATCCGCCGCTTCGAGCGCGAGTTCCTGGACCACCTGCGTCTGCAGCACAAGGACCTGCTGGCCGGCATCGTCGAGACCGGTCTGCTGGCCGACGGCACCGTCGACGCGCTGACCGAGGCGATCGCCGCCTTCAAGCAGGGCTTCACCACCGCCGACGGCAAGCTGCTCGGCGAGCAGGCCTGAGTCCGGTAGCGAGGGAAAGGACGTAACGACCCATGGGAGCACAGCTTCGGGTCTACAAGCGCCGGATCCGCTCTGTCACCGCGACGAAGAAGATCACCAAGGCGATGGAGATGATCTCCGCGTCGCGCATCGTCAAGGCGCAGCGCGCGGTGGCCGCCTCCACTCCGTACGCCGATGAGCTCACCAGGGCGGTGACGGCGGTGGCCACCCGGTCCAACGCCAAGCACCCGCTCACCACCGAGAACCCGAACGCCTCGCGCGCCGCCGTCCTGCTGATCACGGCGGACCGCGGCCTGGCGGGCGGTTACTCGACCAACGCCATCAAGCAGGCCATCGCGCTCAGCGCGAAGCTTCGCGCCGAGGGCAAGGACGTGGTGACGTACATCGTCGGCCGCAAGGGCGTCTCGTACTACAACTTCCGCGATCTTGCGATCGCGGGCTCGTGGACGGGATTCTCCGACAAGCCGACCTACGGTGACGCGAAGGCCGTGGCGGTCGACCTGATCGAGGCCTTCACGGCCGAGACGGGCGGCGTCGACGAGCTCCATCTGGTCTCCACCAAGTTCGAGTCGATGCTGACCCAGACCGCGGTGGACGCCCGGCTGCTGCCGCTGAAGCTGGACGAGGTCCAGCTCAGCGACGACAAGCCGGCCAAGGCGGAGATCTTCCCGCTGTACGACTTCGAGCCGTCGGCGGAGGGCGTCCTCGACGCGCTGCTGCCGCGGTACGTCGAGAGCCGGATCTACAACGCGCTGCTGCAGTCGGCCGCCTCGGAGCACGCCGCTCGCCGGCGCGCGATGAAGAGCGCGACCGACAATGCCGGCGAGCTCATCAAGTCGCTCACGCGGCTTGCCAACTCGGCCCGTCAGGCCGAGATCACCCAGGAAATCAGCGAGATCGTCGGCGGTGCCAACGCCCTCGCCGACGCTAGCCGCGGGAGCGAATGAGAATGACCACCACTGTTGAGCCGACCACGGCGACGGGCCGCGTCGCGCGGGTCATCGGCCCGGTCGTCGACGTGGAGTTCCCCGTCGACGCGATTCCGGACATGTTCAACGCCCTGCACGTCGAGGTGGACAACCCCGACGGCACGGGCAAGAAGACCCTGACCCTCGAGGTCGCCCAGCACCTCGGCGACGGCGTGGTCCGCGGCATCTCGATGCAGCCGACCGACGGTCTCGTCCGTGGCGCGCAGGTCTCCGACACCGGTTCGGCGATCTCCGTCCCGGTCGGCCAGATCACCAAGGGCAAGGTCTTCAACGCCCTCGGTGAGGTGCTGAACGTCGACAAGGCCGAGTTCGAGTCGCAGGTGGAGGTCCGCTGGCCGATCCACCGCAAGGCCCCGGACTTCAAGGACCTCGAGTCCAAGACCGAGATGTTCGAGACCGGCATCAAGGTCATCGACCTGCTCACCCCGTACGTGACCGGTGGCAAGATCGGTCTGTTCGGTGGTGCCGGTGTCGGTAAGACCGTTCTGATCCAGGAGATGATCTACCGCGTCGCCGAGAACTTCGGTGGTGTGTCGGTCTTCGCCGGTGTCGGTGAGCGTACCCGTGAGGGCAACGACCTGATCGACGAGATGGTCGACTCGGGCGTTCTGGACAAGACCGCGCTGGTCTTCGGCCAGATGGACGAGCCGCCGGGCACCCGTCTGCGCGTCGCGCTCTCCGCGCTGACCATGGCGGAGTACTTCCGTGACGTGGAGCAGCAGGACGTTCTGCTCTTCATCGACAACATCTTCCGGTTCACCCAGGCCGGTTCCGAGGTGTCGACCCTGCTCGGCCGTATGCCCTCCGCGGTGGGTTACCAGCCGAACCTGGCCGACGAGATGGGCCTCCTGCAGGAGCGCATCACCTCGACCCGCGGTCACTCGATCACCTCGATGCAGGCGATCTACGTCCCCGCGGACGACCTGACCGACCCGGCGCCGGCCACCACCTTCGCCCACCTCGACGCGACGACGGTTCTCTCCCGTCCGATCTCCGAGAAGGGCATCTACCCGGCCGTCGACCCGCTGGACTCCACGTCCCGCATCCTGGACCCGCGCTACATCGCGCAGACCCACTACGACACGGCCATCCGCGTCAAGGGGATCCTGCAGAAGTACAAGGACCTCCAGGACATCATCGCGATCCTCGGCATCGACGAGCTGAGCGAGGACGACAAGGTCATCGTCCACCGTGCCCGTCGCATCGAGCGCTTCCTCTCGCAGAACACCTACGTGGCGAAGCAGTTCACCGGCGTCGACGGCTCGACCGTGCCGCTGTCGGAGACCATCGAGGCCTTCAACGCGATCGCGGACGGCAAGTACGACTCGATCCCCGAGCAGGCCTTCTTCATGTGCGGTGGCATCGAGGACCTCGAGAAGAACGCCGCCGAGCTCGCGAAGAAGTAGTCGCGGCCGGTAGCAGCTGAGTGACCGTGAGGGGTGGGCCCCAGCCCTGGGACCCACCCCTCACGTCGCATCGGCTGTGATTCCGGTCAAATCCGGGCCGCCGGTTTCATGCCGGAGGCGCGGGCCCGTTATTCTTACCGAAACTCCCGAGTAATCGGGCGTTGCATGAGCCTAGGAGCCCACGTTGGCTGAGCTGCACGTCGAGCTGGTCGCAGCCGACCGCAAGGTGTGGTCCGGTGCGGCCACCATCGTTGTCGCCCGTACGGCCTCCGGTGACACCGGCATCATGCCGGGTCACACCCCGGTGCTGAGCGTGCTGGAGACCGGCCCGGTCACCATCCGCACGGTGGACGGCGGCACCGTGATCGCCGCGGTGCACGGAGGGTTCATCTCCTTCGCCGACAACAAGCTGTCTCTGCTCGCGGAGATCGCCGAGCTGGCGGACGAGATCGATGTCGCGCGGGCCGAGCGCGCGCTGGAGCAGGCACAGTCCTCCCTGGACGAGCACGCCGAGCGGCGCGCGGAGGTCCGCCTGTTCGCGGCGCGCGGCCTCAAGGCCCACGCCTGAGTCGCACCAGACCCCTCGGTTGAGGGGTCGACCGACGGTCCCGGGGACGCGCGAGCGTGACCCCGGGACTGTCGTCTCAGTTGGTAGGTCAACGCGGTCGCTTGATAGGACCGACATACGGGGAACGCGGGTAGCGAGGAGGTAGGTGAGCATGGTCCTCGCCCTTGTGGTGTGTGCGGCGGTCGTGGCCCTGGGTGTGATCGGCCTCGTGGCATTCGCGGTACGACGCCGGGTGATCCAGCGGGTCGGCGGCACGTTCGACTGCAGTTACCGGCTCAAAATGCCCGCCGACGCCTCGACGCAGCCCGACCTCGACGAGAACGGCAAACCCACCTCGGCCCCGGTCCCACAGACCGATGGCAAGGGGTGGGTTTTTGGTATCGGCCGGTACAGCGGTGACTCGATCGAGTGGTTCCGGGTCTTCTCGTACGCCCCGCGCCCGCGCCGGGTACTGCCCCGCCGGGAGATCGAGGTGCTCGGCCGGCGCTACCCCGAGGGGCAGGAGGAGCTGGCCCTGCTCTCCGGCTCGGTCGTGCTCCGCTGCCTGCACAACGGCGCCCCGCTGGAGCTGGCGATGAGCGACGACGCCCTGACCGGCTTCCTGGCCTGGCTCGAGGCGGCCCCGCCAGGGCAGAGAGTCAACGTCGCGTAGCGACGGGACTCCCCGAGGGAAGGGTTAACGCCGCCTAACCTCACGGCTAGGCTGGGCCGCATGGTCAATCTGACGCGTATCTACACCCGTACCGGCGACGACGGCACCACCGCGCTGGGTGACATGAGCCGGACCACCAAGACCGATCCGCGCCTGGTCGCGTACGCCGACGCCAACGAGGCGAACGCGGCGATCGGGGTGGCGGTGGCCGCCGGCGCGCTGCCCGAGGACGTGGTGGCGGTGCTCGTCCGGGTGCAGAACGACCTGTTCGACGTGGGGGCGGACCTCTCCACCCCGGTCGTCGAGGACCCGAAGTACCCGCCGCTGCGGGTCCTGCAGTCGTACATCGACCGGCTGGAGACCGACTGCGACCACTATCTGGAGTCGCTGGAGAAGCTGCGCAGCTTCATCCTGCCCGGGGGCACCGCCGGAGCGGCCTATCTGCACCTGGCCTGCACGGTGGTGCGGCGGGCCGAGCGGTCCACCTGGGCGGCGATCGAGGCGCACGGCGACACCGTCAACCCGCTGACCGCCAAGTACCTCAACCGGCTCTCCGACCTGCTGTTCATCCTCGCCCGCTCGGCGAACAAGGAGCGCGGCGACGTGCTCTGGGTGCCCGGCGAGAACCGCTGAGCCGGGCCCGGGCCCGCGTGGGCTACTGCTGCTGCGGGACCTTCCAGCCGACCACCAGGCCGTCCTCGACGATGGCGCCGGCCGGTGCCTCCTTGGGCCAGAGCGAGTAGCAGGCGGCCACGATCACGTTGACCACGGCCACGATGCTCAGCCGCAGGTACCAGCCGGTGAAGGTGTCGAACCGGGCGGAGCCGTCGGAGAGCGGGACCAGTGCGGTGATCAGGGCGAGGGTGATGGCGGCGGAGACCACGGTCCGGCCGCAGATCTGCCACTCGTAGCGGGTCCGCTCGGGGCCGTACTTGGGGGAGCGCCGCGGCTTGGGGCCGCCCGCGAAGCGGTACAGGAAGTGCCGGTCGGCCCAGCGGACCAGGGACGGCCCGTAGCCGATCGAGAAACCGGCGTAGCTCGCCGCGAGCGCGTGCGTCCAGCTCGCGGTGGCGCCGCCGCGCAGGTCGAGCACCGTGAGGACGAACAGGGTCAGGTCCACCACGGGCAGGCCGACCAGCAGTACGGTGCTCAGCCGCCGGCGGCGCAGCAGGTAGCGGGTGGCGAGGCCGAGGGCGAGCACGGCCCAGAAGGCCACCTCGGCCGCGACGATGAGGGTGACGATCACGGTGTTCTCCCGGGCTCTCGGCGGTGCCTCCAGCCTTCCGTGCGCGGCCCGGCCCGTCATCGTCGCGGAAGGCGAGCCCGGGCTGCATCCTTCGATGTACGGCGGCTCCTCCCCGCACCGGAGCCGGGCACCCCGCCGGGGGTGATCTGATGGGGCCGTGCGCAGACCCGTCCTCACCCCGCAGCAGGAAGACCGCGCGATCGCCCTCCTCGGGCTGCTCGGCGGCCTGGTGCTGATCGCGTTCCGGGTGTACGAGGAGCCCGCGACCGTCCCCCGCTGGGCGGTGCTGCCGCCGCTGCTGGTGACGGCGGCCCTGGAGCCGTTCCGGCGCCGCCGGCCGGTCCTGACCGTGACGGTCGGCGGGCTGGCCTTCGCCGTGAGCGTCTTCTACGGCGCGCTGCTGGCGACCACCATCATGTACACCGACCTGCTCTACGCGGCGGTGATCTACGGCAGCCGCCGGATGTCGCGCGTCCTGCACCTGAGCGGTGGCGTCTCGGTGCTGGTACTCAGCACCCTGACGCTGGTCTACACCGACGCCCCGAAGGCGATCGCGGTGATGGTGGTCACCGCGTTGATCTTCCTGGGGCCGGTGTGGACCGGTGACGTCGTGCGCAAGCACCGTCAGGAGGCGGAGAACGAGCGGCTGCGGGCCGAGCAGACCGCGCTGCTCTCCGAGATGGACCGGCGGGAGGCGGTGGGTGCCGAACGGGCCAGAATGGCAAGGGAGTTGCACGACGTGGTGGCCAACCACCTGTCCGCCATCGCGATCCATGCCACCGGCGCGCAGTCGCTGGCCCGCCGTCAGCGGCGGCCCGAGGACGATCCGCTGGTGGCGGCGCTGGCGGTGATCCGGGAGAACAGCGTCCAGGGTTTGGCCGAAATGCGCCGGATGATCGGCCTGTTGCGGGACAGCGGCGGGGGAGCGGTCGACGAGTCCTACACCGCGCCCGACCTGGCCGCGGTGGACAGTCTGCTGGCCAAGGCCGGGGCGGCCGGGCAGGACGTCGGGCTGGCCTTCGAGCTGACCGAGCGGGGCGAGCGCGGCGAACTGCCGGCGCCGGTCGGGCTGGCGGCGTACCGGATCGTCCAGGAGTCGCTGACCAACGCGCTCAAGCACGCCGGACCGGGGACGGTCCGGCTGCTCCTGGAGTTCGGGGCGGACGAGCTGCGGATCGCCGTCGACAGCCCGTACCGCGGTGGCGAGGACCGGCGGCTGCCGGGTGCGCGGGCCGGTCTGGTGGGCATGGCGGAACGGGCCGGGCTGCTCGGCGGCAGCTTCGAGGCGGGCCCGGGCGGAGGGCTCTGGAGCGTGCGCGCGGTGCTGCCGCGCGCACTGGTGACGGAGAAGGGCGAGGGACGGGCATGACGATCCGGGTGCTGGTGGCGGAGGACCAGGCGGCCGTCCGGGCGGCGCTGGTGATGATCCTGCGGGCCGAGCCGGACATCGAGGTGGCCGGGCAGGCCGCCGACGGCGAGGAGGCGGTACGGCTGGCGCTGGAGCTGCGTCCGGACGTCGTCCTGATGGACGTCCAGATGCCCCGGCTGGACGGCGTCTCGGCGACCCGGGAGGTGGTGGCCGCCGGGGCGGCCCAGGTGCTGGTGCTGACCACCTTCGACCTGGACGAGTACGTCTACGGCGCGCTGCGGGCCGGCGCGGCCGGGTTCCTGCTGAAGGACCTGGAGGCGGACACCCTGGTCGAGGGCATCCGCACGGTGGCGCGGGGGGACGGCATGCTGGCGCCCTCGGTGACCCGGCGGCTGATCGGCACCTTCACCCGCCCGGAGCGGACGGTGGGGCCCGACGTACGGGCGCTGGTGGCCGGGCTGACGCCGCGCGAGCGCGAGGTGCTGGCCTGTGTCGGCGCGGGGCTGTCCAACAGCGAGATCGCGGGTCGGCTGGAGATGGCGGAGGCGACCACCAAGACGCATGTCAGCCGGATCCTGGCCAAGCTGCGGCTGCGCAGCCGGGTGCAGGCGGCGATCCTGGCGCAGGACCTCGGGCTGACCGTCTGAGCATCGGACGGTCCTGCCGTCCGACCTTTCGGTGACGGACCGGGTCGGGCACAGATCACACTCTCGATTGGCACCACGGGGCCGTCGCGGGCATTAGAGTCCGCGCATGAGCGACGCGGCTCCAGGTGGGTGATCCCTGCCCTGAGCCGCCTTCAGGGCCCGCCCGCAGGGCGGCGACGGCATCCGGGAGACCAGCCATGAGCAACGCGTCCAGCAAGCAGATCGCCGTGATCGGGGCCGGCCTGATGGGGGCCGGCATCGCCCAGGTCTCCGCGCAGGCCGGGCACCCGGTCGTGCTGCGGGACGTCACCGAGGAGGCGCTGCAGCGCGGTCTCGCGGGCATCCGCGCCTCGTACGACAAGTTCGTCGCCAAGGGGAGGCTCAGCGCCGAGGACGCCGAGGCGGCGCTCGGCCGGATCACCACCACCACCGACCTGGGCGCCGTCGCCGAGGCCGACATCGTGGTCGAGGCGGTCTTCGAGCAGCTGGACGTCAAGGAGGGCGTCTTCAGGGAGCTCGACAAGCTCGCCAAGGACGGCGCGGTGCTGGCCTCCAACACCTCCGCCATCCCGATCACCCGGATCGCCGCCGCCACCCGGCGCCCCGAGTCGGTCGTCGGCGTGCACTTCTTCTCGCCGGTGCCGCTGATGAAGCTGGTCGAGCTGGTGCGCGGCTACAAGACCAGCGACGAGACGCTGGCCGCCGCCCGGGCCTTCGCCGAGGGCGTCGGCAAGGACGTCGTCGTCGTCAACCGCGACGTGGCCGGCTTCGTCACCACCCGTCTGATCACCGCGCTGGTCGTCGAGGCCGCCAAGCTGTACGAGTCGGGCGTCGCCACCGCCGAGGACATCGACACCGCCTGCCGGCTCGGTTTCGGCCACCCGATGGGCCCGCTGGAGACCGCGGACCTCACCGGCGTCGACATCCTGCTGCACGCCGCCCGCAACATCTACGCCGAGACCCAGGACGAGAAGTTCGCCCCGCCGGAGATCATGGCCCGCATGGTCACCGCCGGTGACCTGGGCCGCAAGAGCGGCCGGGGCTTCTACCCGCACCCGGGCGCGTGAGCTCCGCAGACGAATGACCGGGGCGGCCGCGCGGTCGTGGCACCGCGTGGCAGGCCCGGCCGGAGCCGGGTGAGTTTCCTCACGCCGGTGCCGCAGACGGGTGATTTGGGCGGGAATCGAGCGTAGGTATGGAGACTTACTGCGTATATTCCCTCGGACGAGTGAAGTTGACTCAGATCTGGCCTGAACCAGCAACCTGTGGTGCTGGTTCGCCGTCAGATCAGGGGGAACCCGGCATTCCGGCCGGGCCCGGGCGCGGGGCTACAGGCCCGCCCGGATGGACACCCCGCCTCCAGGCCCGGCGCGGCCGGGGCGGAACGACCCGGTACCAGGATTGCCAGGCCGAGGAGGAGAGCATGCGCATCACCGGCGACCAGACGGCGCTGGCCATCGAAGGCCGCCTCGACGTGCGCACCGCCGCCGACGCGCGGGCCCGGCTGCACCAGGCCGTCGACGGCGGCCGGGGCGACCTCGTGCTCGACCTCGCCCGGCTGGAGTTCTGGGACGCGACCGGTCTCGGCGTGATCATGGGCACCCACCGGCGGGCCGGCCGGATCGGCCGCCGGCTCGTCCTGCGCTCCGTCCCGGCCCAGCTCCAGCGGCTGCTGGTGGCCACCCGGCTGCACCGCATCCTCGCCGTGGACGGTGTCGTCGCCGAGCCGCTCGGCGCCACCCTGCCCGCGCTGGGGCCGGTGCTGTAGGGCCCGTCCGGGAGGTCCCGCCGGGCGTGCGCGGCGCATCGCCGGACCGGCCCTCCGCCCGCTCCGCCCGCCTCGCCGGGACGGCCCGGTGCCCGGGGCGGGACCGCCCTGCACCGGCGGGCGCGGATGTGCAAGAGTCTGCCCTCAGGAAGACGGCCGCCGGGGCCAGGTCCGGCTCCCCAGCCTTCGGCCGGGAGCCGCCCCGACCCGTACGCGGCCGTACGCAGTCGTCGGCCGGTCGGCGTGGGGCGCCGGACGGCCGGGCATGGGGCGGGGAGCAGAACGTGGGACAGCCATCCGGTGAGTTCCGGCAGGAGGCCGTGCGCATCCGGGGCGGTGAGCTGGTCTCCGGCGGCCTGCTGGTGAGCGTCGGCACCCCGGACGGCTCCGAGGCACGGCCCTGCCCCGAGGAGTGGCGGCCCCGCCCCCGCCGGATCGGGCGTACCGAGCCCGCCCGCGGCCCGGTCGGCGGCCCGGGCCGCGCGGTCGGACCGCTCGCCCTCGGCGCCGGGCCCGCCGACCTGCCGCTGCTCGACCGCGAGGCCGACACGGCCCGGCTGCTCGCCCTGCTCGCCGAGGGCCGCTCGATACGCCTGGTCGGCCAGGCCGGCTCGGGCCGCAGCGCCCTGCTGTCCGCCGTGGCCGAGGCGGCCGGCGACCTCGCCCCCGGCGGCGTCGTCCAGCTCTGCGGCCACCGCCGCACCGCCGCCGATCTGCTCCAGGACCTCTTCGCCGCCACCCACCACGCCCCCGGCTACCGGCCGGATCCGGGCACGCTCGCCGAGCACCTCGCCCAGGTCGGCGCGGTGGTGGTGATCGACGAGGTCGAACCGGCCGGGCCCGAGCTGGAGCGGCTGCTCGCCGCCGCCCCCGACTGCGCCTTCCTGATCTCCGTCGCCCCCGACGGCCCGGTCCTGCCGCCCGGCTCCCGGCTCCAGGACCACCTCGTCGCCGGGCTCTCCCGGTCCGCCTGTCTCGGGCTCGCCGCCCGGCTGGCCGGCCGGCCGCTGGACGAGACCGAGAAGGCCTGGGCGGTCGACCTCTGGTTCGAGTCCGAGGGCCTGCCGCTGCGCTTCGTCCAGGCCGCCGCGCTGCTGCGGCAGCGGGATGTCGCGGTGGACGCGCTGGTCGCGGCCGAGGAGGACCGGCTGGACGTCTTCGGCGCGGTCCGGGAGCCCGTCCACGACCCCGACCCCGCGGTCCGCGAAGGCGCGCTGCGCCGGACCGTCCCGCTGCCGTCCGTCGCCGAGAGCGCCTCGCCCGCCGTCCGGCTCGCCGAGGGCCTGAGCGAGCCCGCACAGGCCGTGCTGCGCCTCGCCGTCGCGCTCGGCGGCGAGTGCCCGACCGCGCCGCACCTGCCCGCGCTGATCGACGTCGGCCAGGGCGAGAACGCGCTGCACGAACTCGCCGACGCCGGGCTCGCGGTGTCCATCGGCGGCCATCACCGGCTGACCGCGGGCGCGCTCGAACTCCTCGCCCCGCACTGGCCGGCCCGCGACAGCGTGGACGGCGCCGCCCAGCACTTCGCCTGGTGGGTCGGGCACAGCTCGGTCTCCACCGAACAGATCGCCGCCGAGGCGGAGGTGGTGATCGGCGCGCTGCTGGCCGACCGGGCCGCCGGCCGGACGGCCTCGGTGCTGCGGCTGGCCCGGGCCGCCGCCCCCGCGCTGGCGCTGGCGCTGCGCTGGGGGGCCTGGGAGCGTGCGCTCGAGCTGGGCCTGGAGGCCGCCCGCCGGGCCGGCTCGCAGGCCGACGAGGCCTGGTTCCACCACGAGTTGGGCGTGTACGCGATCTGTGCCCGGGAGCCTGCCAGGGCGGTGGCCGAGCTGGAGGCCGCGCTCGCCCTGCGGGCCGCTCTCGGTGAGCAGCGCGGGGTCGTCGCCGCCGGCCGGATGCTCGACCTGCTGCGCGCCGACGGCCGCCGGCTGCCGGCCGCCGAGCCGTCCGGCCCGGCGCCCGTGCGGCGCCCCGGCATCAGGTCGATGGCCCAGGTGCCCTGGCGGTTCAAGACCACCCCCGGCACGGCCGGCCACAAGCGGCGCACCGTGGTCGCCGCCTCGGCGGCCGTGCTCGCGCTCGGGGTGCTCGGCACGGCGGTCGCGCTGAGCGTCGCCGGCCCGGAGGAGCACAAGGGCACCGATCCGCACAGCAGCACCGACGACGGTTCCGGCCTGCCCGGCACCCCGGTCCTGCCGCGCTCCGGCACCAGCCCCCGTCCGACCGCCTCCGGCGGCACCGACGTACCGGGCGACCCGGGCGAATCGGGGGAGCCTGCGACGGCGGACCGGACGAGCCCCACGCCGTCGGCGACCACCACTACGCCGTCGCACTCGCCGTCCACGACGAAGAAGCCCACCAGGTCGCCGAGCGCGACGGAGGAGAGCCCGCAGCCGCCGGCCTCCGGAGCGCCGCCGCAGCCGCCGGTGGTTCCGCCGGCGCAGCCACCGAGCCAGCCATCGGGCCAGCCGACCGCGCCGGCGAGTACCCCTCCGTCGGACCCGCCGACGAGCGCGGTACCCACGACGCCGTCCGGGTCGGCCTCACCGCCGACCGGAACCCCCTCGCCGCCCGGGACGCCCCGGTAGGGACCGGTGGGGTGGGGAACAGCCGGTCAGAACAGCTTCAGCTTGTCGTCGTCGATGCCGCGCAGCCCGTCGTAGTCCAGCACCACGCAGCCGATGCCCCGGTCGGTGGCCAGCACCCGGGCCTGGGGCTTGATCTCCTGCGCGGCGAAGACGCCCTTCACCGGGGCGAGCAGCGGATCCCGGTTGAGCAGCTCCAGGTAGCGGGTGAGCTGCTCGACGCCGTCGATCTCGCCGCGCCGCTTGATCTCGACGGCGACGGTCGCCCCGTCCGCGTCGCGGCAGAGGATGTCGACCGGGCCGATGGCGGTCGGGTACTCGCGGCGGATCAGTGACCAGCCGGTGCCGAGCACCTCCATCCGGTCCGCCAGCAGCTCCTGGAGATGCGCTTCGACACCGTCCTTGATCAGACCCGGGTCGACCCCGAGTTCGTGGGACGAGTCGTGCAGCACCTCCTCCAGCGTGATGATGAGCTTCTCACCGGCCTTGTTCACCACCGTCCAGATCCCGTCGGCCTCCTTGAGAGCGCACGGCGGGGACATCCAGTTGAGCGGCTTGTAGGCGCGGTCGTCGGCGTGGATGCTGACGCTGCCGTCGGCCTTGACCAGGATGAGCCTGGTGGCGGAGGGCAGATGGGCGGAGAGCCGACCGGCATAGTCGACTGAGCAGCGGGCAATTACGAGACGCACGGTCGACCACGCTAGCCCACCGGGGCCAGTTGATGCGATTCCGCGACGCCCGGGTGAAGAAAGCACGAACCCCGCGAACATGGAGGCCCGGCGGTCCGAGGACTGCCCGCCGCGCTCTGGCGCTCACACCCATGGGCCGCTACCGTGTGTGACGGCATGCTTGCGGGAGCGCTGTCAACGGGGACGGAGACTTCAGATGAACGATCCGACGGGATCTGGCCAATCTGGTGCACCGAGGCGTATTTCCGGAGGAATCCGCAGGAATAACCGGCTGGGCCCACCGTTGGCTGCCACGCTGTTCTGAGCGGTCGGCGCCCTCGACACGTCCTGCGGCGCCGCCGCCCTCGCACGGTGCCGGAAACAGCCGTTCGACGGTGTTCCGGACATCACGCGCGATTCGCCCACCCTCACCCTCAGCTTGGACTACGCATCACCACCCGGGCGCCGCGCGGGTGGACCGCGAGAGGAGAATCCATGTCGCTCGACGTCTCACCGGCCCTGCTGGAGAAGGCCGAGCGGGGCGAGGTCGACGAGCGGGAATTCGTCGACTGCGTCCGCGTCTCCCTGCCGTACGCCTGGGAGTTGATCAGCTCGCTGGTCGCCCAGGCGAAGGTCGACGGCACCGACTTCGCCGACAACCAGGTACCGCCGCCCGGCGAGCAGGCCCGCGGCCAGCTCCTCCGGGCCCTCGCCAGTGATGCCATCCGGGGTGCCCTGCAGCGGCACTTCGGCGTCCGGCTGGCCTTTCAGAACTGTCACCGGGTGGCGGTGTTCCTGCCCTCGGACGCCAACGAGGCGCGGTTCGACCGTTTCACCTCCGTCCGGGAACAGTTGCTCAACCAGTCCGAGGAACTCCGGGACTGCTGACCGGCCGCCGGGCTGTGTCGGAACGCCACCGGGCCGCTCCGCCTCCTGACCGGAGGAGGGGCGGCCCGGGCCGTTCGACGGCCTCCCCACCGGCCCCCGCCGGCCCCCGTGTCCGCACCGCCCGTCGGGCACCGGTCAGCCGAGCTGCGGCAGCACTTCGGAGCCGAGCCGGGCGATGTTGTGCAGCGTCGCGTCGCGGTCGCCGCTGCCCTCGGCCAGCAGCGCGAAGCGGCGGATGCCCGTCCGCTCGGCGGTGGCCAGCAGCCGGTCGGCGCACTGCTTCGGCGTACCCACCGCGTGCAGGTCGCAGAGCAGCTCGGTGTACTCGCGCGGGTCGCGCATCTTGCGTTCCCGTCCGTCGACCGTCCGGTGTGCCCCGAGCCCGTACTCGAACCAGCCGGGCATCGCGCGCAGCAGGGTGGCCCGGGCGGCCGAGGTGCGGTCCTCGACCTGGGCCACGCCGGCCGCGACATGCTGGCGGCCGACCCGGCGCAGCTGCTCCTCGCCGCGCCCGGCGGCCAGCCAGGCGGTCCGGTACAGCTCCAGCATGCGCAGCTTGTCCTCGTCGCCGGAGTGCATGCCCAGCAGCATCGGCAGGCCGCGTTCGGCGGCGAGCCTGACCCCGCCGGGTGAGGTGCAGGCGACCACCACCGGCGGGCCGGCCACCGGCCGCCCGCTGCTGCCGAGCTCCCCGTCGGGGCCGTCGGCGTCCTTGCGCTGGCGCGGGAACCGCAGCAGCCCGGCCTGATCGCCGAGGCCCAGCCAGGATCCGAGGCCGGGGCGGCGGGGCGGCTCGGCGGCCCGGGGCACCACGGCCACCTCGGGGAAGCTGAACTGCGGGCCGTCCGCGCCCACCCGGGAGCCGCGCAGCCACCGCAGCAGCAGGTCGAGCCGCTCCGGGAAGCCCTGCTCGAAGGCGTCGACGCCGCCGCCGAAGACGTCCAGGTCGATCCAGGGCCCGCCGCGGCCCACCCCGAGCGTGAACCGCCCCTCCGAGGTGAGGTGCAGCAGCGCGGCCTGCTCGCCGAGCGTCACCGGGTGGGCGGTGGAGAGCACACTGACCGCCGTGCCGATGCCGATCCGGCGGGTGCGGCCGAGCAGCAGCGCGGCGAGCGTGGCGGCGTTCGGGCAGACCCCGTACGGGACGAAGTGGTGCTCGGCGAGCCAGACGCTGTCCAGGCCCGCGCGCTCGGCCTCGACGGCGGCCCGGACGGTGCGGTCCAGCGCCTCGCCGTGGGTCTGCCCGGGGAACTGCGCCGAGAGCAGGAACGCGCCGACCCGTACCGGCGCGGTGTCCGCGGGAAGTACGGCGGCCCGCTGGGGGGTGGGCAGCGGGGTGTCGGACACGGCCGTCACCCCGGCGGCGGACGTCAGCGCGGGGCCGGGGGCGGGCGGCCGGACCCCGACGGGCCGACGGGTCGTGGCTCGGGGGCTGGTCTTGGTCATCGGTGGGCCTCCTCGGGTGCGCGCAGGGTCTGCGGGCCCCGCCTGTCCCCTCGTGAGTAGCCCATGTCATGTGCCAATGGCACGCTGAACCCTGAATTTCTCTGGAGAACGGGTGGATATCACCGGAAACACCGAAGTGCCGGACGATGCCGTGATAGGGGCCCGGGGGAGGAGTTCCCGGCCGTAGGCTGGAACGGTTTCGAACCCCCGCAGAGAGGTAGCCAGACGTGTCGCCCCGCCGCAACCGGATCAAGAGCGCAGCCGACCGCGAGGCCTCGGAGCCGGCCGCCCCGCTCGGCGGCTCGCTGCGCCGCACGGAGACCTACCAGGGCGACGAGTGGGTGGTGCAGACGGTGGCCGGGACGGCCGGCCGCTACTACCGCTGCCCCGGCTGCGACCAGGAGATCCCGCCGGGCGTCGGCCACGTGGTGGCCTGGCCGGCGCACGGTGCCGGGGTGGACGACCGCCGGCACTGGCACCGGGCCTGCTGGGGCGCCCGCGACCGCCGGGCCTCCAACGTCCAGCGCGGCCGCGGCGCCCCGCGGTACTGAGACCGGCGGGGCGCCGCGTCGGGGCCCGGGAGACCGGGGGGCTCAGGCGTCGCGGTTCTTCAGCACCAGCGCCCCGCCGACCAGCGCGGCCAGCGTCCAGGCCAGGCAGATCAGGAAGCCGGCCCAGGGACCGTACGGCTGGCCGTGCTGCTCGTAGACCAGCATCATCCGCGAACCCGAGTAGTCGGGGAAGTAGTGGGCGAGCGTGCTGACCTTCGGCACCGCCGAGAGGATCGGCGAGAGCAGGAAGAAGAACGGCACCAGCACGCCCAGGGCCAGCGTCTGGTTGTGCAGCATCGCGGTGACGCCGGCCGAGAAGAGACAGAGCATCGTCAGATAGAGCGCCGCGCCGAACACCGCGCGCAGCACGTGCGGTTCGCCGAGGCCGGTGGAGTGGTCGCCGAGCAGCGCCTGGCCGGCGAAGAACGTGAGGAACGCGGTGACCAGCGAGACCGCCAGGGCCAGCGTGCCGAGGACCACCGCCTTGCCGGTGAGCAGGGTGCCGCGCTGGGGGACGGCGGCCAGGGTGACCCTGATCATCCCGCTGCTGTACTCGTTGCCGACCGCCAGCACCCCGAAGACGATGATGGCGAGCTCGCCGAGGATGATGCCGGAGAAGGCGGTACCGGTCGCGTCGAACGGGGTCTGCTCGTTGCGGTGGAACTCGGTGAAGTTGTTGTTGGTCAGCAGGGACAGCAGCGCGCCGAGGCCGAGGGTGACCACGAAGGTCAGCGCGAGCGTCCAGACCGTGGAGCGGACGCTGCGGATCTTCGTCCACTCGGAGCGCAGGACCGCCGGGAAGGACGCCATCTCAGTTCTCCTCCTGCCGGGCCGGCACGGTCTTCCGCGCCGCGCCGTCGTCGTGCCACCGGGCGCCCCAGGCGCCGGGCGCGCCGGCCGCGTCGAAGCCCTCGCCGGCCCCGGCGTGGTACTCCACGGAGTCGGCCGTCATCTGCATGAACGCGTCCTCCAGTGAGGCCTGCTGGGGGCTGAGCTCGTGCAGCACCACGCCGTGGACGGCGGCCAGTTCACCGAGCGCCGCGAGGTTGCCGTCGACCACCTCGTACGAGCCGTCGGGGCCGGGTTCGCCGCGCAGCCCGGCGCCGGCCAGCGCGTCCAGCAGGAGCTCCGGCTGCGGGGTGCGCAGCCGGACGGCGGACCGGGAGTTGCGCCGGATGAACTCGGGCATCGGCAGGTCGGCGAGGAGCCGGCCCCGGCCGATGACGACCAGGTGGTCGGCGGTGACGGCCATCTCGCTCATCAGGTGGGAGGAGACGAAGACGGTCCGGCCCTCGGCGGCGAGGCGCTTCATCAGGTTGCGGATCCAGAGGATGCCCTCCGGGTCGAGCCCGTTGACCGGTTCGTCGAACATCACGATCTCCGGGTCGCCGAGGAGCGCCGAGGCGATGCCCAGGCGCTGGCCCATGCCGAGGGAGAAGCCGCGGGCGCGTTTGCGGGCGACGGAGGTGAGACCGACCAGGCTGAGCACCTCGTCCACCCGGCCGGTCGGGATGCGGTTGCTCTGGGCGAGCCAGAGCAGGTGGTCGCGGGCGGTGCGGCCGGGGTGGACGGCCTTGGCCTCCAGCAGCGCGCCGATGTACTTGAGCGGCTCGCTGAGCTGTCCGTACCGCTTGCCGTCGATGGTGACGCGGCCGGAGGTGGGTCGGTCGAGGTCGAGGATCATGCGCATCGTGGTGGACTTGCCCGCGCCGTTGGGGCCGAGGAAACCGGTGACCACGCCCTGCGGGACCTGGAAGCTCAGCCGGTCGACGGCGAGGGTCGTGCCGTAACGTTTTGTCAGGTCGTGCAACTCGATCATTCGCGCTCCCTTACTCTCCGTCAGGATATGACAAAGCGGACATGGCGGCCCGCTGAGTGGGCCCGCCGGGTGCGCCGAACTACGGTGGGCCCATGACCCAGCTCCCCTCCGCATTGTCGGTCCGCGAGAGCGGCACCGGAACACCTCTCGTGCTGCTGCACGCCTTTCCGCACAACGCCTCGATGTGGTCCGCGCAACTGGACGCCCTGCCCGGACTGACCGGCGACGAGGCCCGCGTCCTCGCCCCCGACCAGCGCGGCTTCGGCGGCACCGAGCTGGGCACCGACGAGCCCTCGCTGGACGCCGTCGCCGACGATGTCGCGCTGCTGCTGGACGCGGCCGGCATCGAACGGGCGGTGGTCGGCGGGCTCTCGATGGGCGGGTACGTGGCGCTGGCCTTCGCCCGCCGCCACCCGCGGCGGCTGGCCGGCCTGCTGCTGGCCAACACCAGGGCCACCGCCGACACCGAGGCGGCCCGGGCCAACCGCGAGCGGATCGCCGCCGCCGTCCTGGCCCGGGACAGCGTCCGGCTGCTGCTCGACGAGCGGACGGCGGCCGGGCAGCTCGGGCCGGACTCCGGGCACCTGGTGGAGCGGGTGGAGGGGATGATCGCGGAGGCGTCACCGGCGGCCGTCGCCTGGGCGCAGCGGGCGATGGCGGCCCGGCCGGACGCCCTGGACGTGCTGGCCGGGGTACGGGTGCCGACCGCCGTGGTGGCGGGGGAGAAGGACGGCCTGACGCCGCTGTCCGAGGCCGAGCTGATGGTCCGGGCCAGGCCGGACGCCGAGCTGACCGTCGTCCCGGGCGTGGGGCACCTGAGCGCGCTGGAGGCGCCGGAGGCGTTCGACGCGGCGGTGCGCAGACTGCTGGCGCGGGTCGCCGGATGAGTGGCGACGCGGCGGGCTGGGACTTCTCGGCGCTGGAGGTGACCGGCCGGATGCCCGTCACCAACCGCGGCGAGGCGCTGGTCGAGCTGACCCTGGAGCCGCTCGGCGAGGACTACTGGATGCGGCCCGGGGAGACGTTCATCGTCACCTCGTACGGGGACTACGGGCCCGGGCACCCCTTCGAGGTGCAGTACTGGCCGGACTCGGTGACGGTCTGGTGCACCTCGTGGTTCGGCACCGTGTCGGACGACGAGGGCAACCAGCTGAGCAGCGGGTACCAGCGGCCGGACGGCGCGTACCCGCGCTGAGCGCGGTGGCTGTGATGGCCGCGGTGGGCGGGGTGGGCGGGGTGCCGGACGGGCCGGTGCCCCGCCCACCGTGATCCGGCGCGATCCGGCGGACCGGCCGGGGCCGGGCGGGCGGCGGGACTGGCGGGGAACCAGAACAGGCCCCCACCCGGGCGGGTGAGGGCCTGTCGGTGATGCGTCAGCGCGACTGCTGGGCGGGCACGCCCATGCTGTCGTCGTTCGGCAGCGAGGCGGCGGCCACGGCCGCGCCGGTCAGCGTCGCCAGCATCTCGCGGACGTTGGTCAGCTGGGCGTTGATGCTGTCGCGGCGGTTGGTGAGCGCCGCCAGCTCGCGCTCGGATTCGCTGCGGATCCGGTCGGCCTTGGCGTTGGCGTCGGCCACGATGTCCTCGGACTGGCGCTGGGCCGTCTCGACGGTCTGGCGGGCGCGGCGCTCGGCGTCGGTGCGCAGCTTCTCGGCCTCCAGGCGCAGCTGCTCGGCCCGGTGCTCGATCTCGGCGAGGCGCTTCTCGGCCTTGGCCTGACGGGCGGCCAGGTCGCGCTCGGACTGCTCGCGGCGCTTGGCCAGGTTGGTCTCGAACTCCAGCGCGGCCTGGGCGGCCTTGGTGCGGGTCTCCTCGAAGAGGGCGTCCGCCTCCTCGCGCTTGTTCTGGGCGTCCTTGTTGGCCTCGGCGCGCAGCTGGGCGCTGTCGCTCTTGGCCTTGTCGACGATCCGCAGACCCTCGTCCTCCGCCTTGGCCTTGCGGTCCTTGGCGTAGTTCTCGGCCTCGCTGCGCACCTGCTGGGAGGCCGCCTCGGCCAGCTCGCGGTGCTGCTCGGCGGCGCGGTGCGCCTCCTCGCGCAGGTCCTTGGCCTCCTCCTCGGCGAGCCGCAGGATCTTCTCGACCCGGGCGCCGAGACCGGCGTAGGAGGGCTCCGTCTCCGTGACCGCCGCCTGGGCGGTCTGGGTCTCGAGGTGGAGCTCCTCGATGCGCTTCTCCAGCGCACTGATCCGGGTCAAGGCACTGTCACGGTCGGCCACCAGCTTGGTGATCCGCTCGTCGACCTGGGCGCGCTCGTACCCACGGCGCACCAGGTCGAAGCCGTGAGGGGAGTGACTGTCGCTCATGGGGTTCTGGGCTTCCTGTCGTCAAACCGCTGAGGTGGTTGAGGGAATCCTGACACGTTACCGGAGTGTCGTCGGCGAAATGCCGTTGCATCGCGGAGAATGTCCGCTCAATCGGGTGGTGCGCCACCGGAGCGATTGCCACCCGACCGGGGGGCGCCCACTCCGGCACCGGCCTTGGCACCCCCGTCCTTCTTGTTGCTGCTTCCCCCGTTGGTCTGTGCGACCGGTGACGGCGCCTCGAACGCCTCCAGCGCGGACAGCACGTCCTGCACCCTGGAGATCTCGGTGTTGATGTCCTTGCGGCGCCGCACCAGTTCGTCCAGCTCGCGCCGGCCCTCGCCGGTGACCCGCTTCGCCTCGGCCCGGGCCTCGGTGAGGAGCCGCTCGGCCTCCGCCTTCGCCAGCTCGATCTGCTCGTCCGCGGTCTCGTCGGCGGCCCGCAGCCGCTTCTCCGCCTCGGTCGAGGCGGCTTCGACCCGCTCCTCCGCGTCGTCCTGGGCGGACTTCAGCTTGGCCTCGGCCTTGACGATCAGGGCCTCGGCGCGGCTGGTGGAGTCGGCGAGCTTGGTCTCGGCCTCCTTCAGCAGGCCCTCCGCCTTGCGGACGGCCGAGATCCGGACCTTGCTGGCCTCGGCGGACGCCTGCGAGGTCAGCTCGTTGGCGCGCTCCTCGGCGGCCGCGACCAGCGCCGCCGCCCGGTCCTCGGCCTCGGCGACGGTGGCCACCGCCTGCTCCTCGGCCTCGGTCAGCTGCTCCTGAGCGGCCGTCACCAGGGCGTCCACCCGCTCGCCGGCCGACTTCATCGCCTGCGCGTTCTCCTTGCGGGCGCGCTCGTGCAGCGCCTCGACCTCGGCGTCGGTGCGCTCGCGCAGCTCCTCGGCGCGCTCGCGGATCGCGGTGGCGTCCCGGCGGGCCTCGGAGAGCAGCGCGTCGGCGTCCGCCCGGCCCTTCTCGACCTCGTTCTGGCCGGCCGCCTCGCCGGCGGCGACCAGCCGGTCGGCCTCCTTGCGAGCGGCAGCGACCATCGCGTCCGCCTGCTCCTCGGCGGCGGCGGTGGTGGCCAGTGCGGTGGTCTGGGCGTCCTCGCCGAGTGCCTCGGCGTCCGCGAAGGCCTTCTCCAGAACGGAGTTGGCCTGGTCCCGGGTGGCCCGGTCGAACTGCTCGGCGGCCTCGCGGGTGTCGGCGTCGTAGGCGTCGGCCCGGGCGTGGGTGGCGGTGTCGTAGTCGTCCGCGAGGGTCCGGGTGGCCAGCGCGTACTCCTCGGCCTCCGCCCGTAGCGAGGCGGCGAACTCCTCCGCCTCGGCGATCGTGGCGGCGGCCCGCTCCTCGGCGGCGGCCACCGTCCGGGCGGCCAGCGCCTCGGACTCGGCGCGCTGCTGGTCGGCGGCCTCCTGGGCGGCGCGCAGCTCGGCCTCGGCGTCGGCGCGCAGCTGTTCGTCGTAGGCGTGGGCCTCGACGCGCTGGTGGGCCAGTTCGGACTCGACCGCCTCGCGTTCGGCGGCCAGCTCCAGCGCGGTCTGCTCGCGCAGCGCGGCCACCTCGGCGGCGGTCCTGGCCCGCAGATCGGTGGTCTCCCGCTCGGCGAGGGCGCGCTGCTCGGCGGTCTCGCGGTCGGCCAGGGCCCGCTGCTCGGCGGTCTCCTGGTCGGCGGCCTCGTGCAGCTCGGCGACGGCGCGGTCGGTCCGCTCGCGGAGTTCGGTGGTCTCCCGCTCCGCCAGTGCCCGCAGTTCGGTGGTCTCGCGGTCGGCGGTGTCGCGCAGCTCGGCGGCGTCCTGCTCGGCCCGGTCGCGGACCTCGGTGGCCTCCCGCTCGGCGGTGGCCCGCTGCTCGGCGATCTGCTGCGAGGCGGCCTCGTACATACCGGCCACCGACTGGCGGACCTCGGCGGCCTCGTCCTCGGCGACGGCGACCAGCTCGGCGCCCTCGGCCTTGGCGGCGGCGACGAGCTCCTCGCCGTCGACGCGGGCCTGCTCCAGCACCCCCGCCGCCTCGGTGCGGATGTTCTGGGCGGTGGCGCGGGCCTCGGACAGCTCCCGCCCGGCCTCGGCGCGGACGGTCGAGGCCTGCTCGGCGGCCAGGGCCAGCTCGGCCTCGGCCTTCTCGCGCACCGCCTTCGCCGCGGCTGCGGCCTCGGTCCGCCGCCGCTCGGCGGCGGCCTTGGCGGCCTCCAGGGCCTGTTCGGCCTCGGCCCGGAGGCGGGTGGTCTCCGCGGCGGTCTGCTCGGTGAGTTCGGTGGCGGCCTGTTCGGCTTCGGCCTGGAGGCGGGTGGTCTCCGCGGCCGTGTGCTCGGTGAGTTCGGCTGCGGCCTGTTCGGCTTCGGTGCGGACGCGGGTGGCATGGGTTTCGGCGGCCTCGCGCTGCGCGGTGGTCTCCGCGGCGGTGCGCTCGGTGAGTTCGGCTGCGGCCTGTTCGGCTTCGGTGCGGACGCGGGTGGCGTGGGTTTCGGCGGCCTCGCGCTGCGCGGCGGTCTCCGCGGCCGTCCGTTCGGTGAGCTCGGCGGCGGCCTGCTCGGCCTGCTCGCGTGCGGCCTTGGCGGCGGCCAGGTGCTCGGCGGTCTCCTCGCGCTCGCGGAGCAGCCCGTCGGAGGCCTCCTCGCGCTCGCGCCGGCTCTCCTCGCGAAGCGCGTCGGCGGCCGCCTCGGCCTCGCCACGGGAGCGGGCCAGCTCGGCGTCGGTCTCGGTGCGCAGCCGCTCGGAGTCGGCCACCGCGGCGTCCAGGACGGCTGCGGCCTCGGCCTGCGCGTCGGCCCGGACGGCCTCGGCCGAGGCGTTCGCCTCGGCGCGCACCCGATGGTCGAACTCGGTTGCCTCGCGGCGCAGTTCGGCGGTCTCGCGCTCGGCGGCGGTCCGGTTCTCGGCGGCCGCTGCCTTGGCGGCGGCCAGCGCGTCCTGGCCCTGCTGCTCGGCGGTGGCGGTGATCTTCTCGGCCTCGGCCCGGGCCCGGGTGAGGGTCTGCTCGGCGCGGCTCTGGGTCTCGGCGGCCTGCTCCTTGGCCTGGGCGCGCAGCCGCTCGATCTCACCGGCCGCACCGGCCCGCAGCTCGTCCGCGTCGGCCTTGGCCCTGGTGAGCAGCTCCTCGGCGCTCTTCGCCGACTCCTCGATCTGCACGACGGCCTGGCGGCGGGCCTCGCCGCGCACCCGGTCGGCCTCGGCGGCCGCCTGGGAGCGCAGCTCCTCGGCCTCGGCGCGCAGCCGGGCGGCCTCGTCCTGCATCTGCTGCACCCGCTCGCGGATGCCGGCGGCGTCGTCCAGCGCGGCGTTCTGGGCCTGCTCGACGGCGGCCTGCGCCTGCTCGCGCAGCCGCTCGGCCTCGGCGGCGGCCTCGGTCCGGATCCGCTCGGCCTCGGCGGCCGCCTCGCTCCGGGCGGTGCCGGCGTCCTGGTCGGCCCGGGCGAGCACCTCCTCGGCCGTCTTGGCGGCCTTGGCGAGGTGGACGGTGGCGTCCTTGGCGCCGGCCGCCCGGCCCTCCTCCTCGGCCTCGGCACGCAGCTGTGCGGCGGCGGCCTCGGCCTGGGCCCGCAGCTCCGCGACATCGCGCTCGGCGGTGGCGCGCAGCTCGGCGATGGCGGCCTCGGCCTCGGCCCGCAGCTGGCCGGCCACCGACTCGGCGGTGGCGCGCAGCCGCTCGCTCTCCTCGGCGGCGGCGGCCTTGGCGGCCTCCGCCTCGGCCTTCTTGGTGGCGGCCTCGGCCTTGATGGCCTCGGCTTCCTTGGTGGCGACGGCGACCATCCGGGCGACCTCGGCCCGGGCGGTCTGCGAGCGCTGCTCGTTGGCGGCCTCGCCGTCGGCGACCTTGCGCTCGGCGGCGGCCTCGGCGTCGGCCTGGAGCTGTTCGGCGGCGACCTCGGCCTGGGCCCGCAGTTCGGCGGCCTCCCGGCGGGTGCGTTCGGCCTCGGCGATCGCTTCGGCGCGCAGCCGTTCTATCTCGGCCTGGGCGTGGGCGAGCTCCTGCTCGGCGCGGGCCTGCTCGGCGGCGGCCTGCTCCTTGAGCCGGCCGATCTCGGCCTGGGCGGAGGCGAGCTGCTGTCCGGCGGCGGCGTGGGCGCCGGCCAGCTGCTGCTGGGCCTCGCCGCGCGCGGCGTTGACGTCCGCGGCGGCCTGGGCGCTGGCCTGCTGGGCCTGCTCGGAGGCGGCGCGCAGCAGTCGCTGGGCGTCGCTCTGGGCCCGCTGGAGGGCGGCCTCGGCGGCGGCCTGGGCCTCGCCGCGGGCGGCGTCCACGTCGGCGGCGGTCTGGGCGCGGGCCTGGTCGGCGAGGGCGGTGGCCTCGGCCCGGGCGGCGGCCATCATCCGCTCGGACTCGGCGCGGGCCTCCTGGAGCAGGCGCTGGGCCTCCTGCTCGGTGCCGGCCCGGGTCTGCTCGGCCCAGTTGACGTTCTCGTTGACGTGCTGCTCGGCGCTGCGGCGCAGCTCGGCGAGCTCCTCCTCGAGCTGGCGGCGGCGGGCGGTGAGCTCGGCCTCCAGCCGGGCGGTGCGCTCGGCGGCCTCGGCCATCAGCCGCTGGGTGGCCGCCTGGGAGTCGCGCAGCTGCCGTTCGGCGTCGGCGCGCAGCTGCTGGGCCTGCATCTCGGCGGTGCGGAGCATCTGCTCGGCCTGGCCGGAAACGGCGTCGAAGGCGCGCGGCTGGGCGAGCATGCGACGGGACTCGTGCAGCTTGGCCCGGAGCACCTCCACCTGGTAGGCGAGGTCCTCGGCATGCTCGACTGACTTGTCCCGCTCCTTGCGAGTCCGATCCATCTCGGCCTCGAACTGGGAGAGGTGATCGTCAACCTCGTAGCGGTCGTAGCCCCGCACTCCGCGGTCCCATCCATCTCCTGGTCGCGTCCTCGACCCGGCCGGTTCGGGTTCCCGCTTGTCCGGGGCCCGGTCCGACTGGTCCTTGCATCCGCAGCCGGTGGACGGCCCCCTCTGGTCGGGGGCGTCCGCCACGGTCGTCGGAGCCCTGGCCGTGGAAGCGCGGTGGTTCCGCGTTCCCCCGTCCGAGTGGACTCCTGGGCGAACTCTTGCCTTGTGGAGAATATGGTGACAGATCCGAACTGAGACTGTTCAGCCGTGCCCGCGTAATGGACTCCCCTGCGACGGGCCGGCCACCCCGGGGGCGGACGGCCTGTCATCGGCCGTGCTCGTCGTCCCCGTCCCCCGGAGTCTTCGCGCACTCGGGCATTGTAGTGGGAGCGCCCAGTGGGGGAATGGGCGCGTGGGGGTTTTCCGGGTGCGGGGTGAGATTACTGACGGGTTTTGAGCGAACGGGCGGCGGGAAGCGGGTGCCGTCGCCGGACGGCACCCGCCGGGCGCTCAGTGCGCCTGCTGCCCGTCGCCCCCGGCGGAGGTGACCAGTTCGGTCAGGACGCCGCCGCAGTCCTTGGGGTGCAGGAAGGTGATCCGGGACCCCATCGAGCCGGTCCGGGGCTGCTCGTAGAGGACCCGGACGCCCTTGGCGCGGATCGCCTCGGAGTCCCCGTCGACGTCGGCGGTGCCGAAGGCGATGTGGTGGACGCCCTCGCCGTTCTTCTCCAGCCACTTGGCGACGGTGGAGTCGGGCCGGGTGGGCTCCAGCAGCTGGAGGTAGGAGGCGCCGCCGTCGCCGGTGTCGTTGATCTTGAGCATGGCCTCGCGGACCCCCTGCTCCTCGTTGACCTCGCTGTGGAACACCTCGAAGCCGTAGGTGGTGCGGTAGAACTCGACCGTCCGGTCGAGGTCGAAGCAGGCGATGCCGATGTGGTCGATACGGGTCAGCACGGCGACCTCCGGGTCTGGGCCGGCCGTCCGAGCGGGCGATCCGAGCGGGCGGCGGGGCGGGCGGCGGGACGGCAACAGTGCAGCGCATGCCGCTGGAACGCGCCAGTGCTCGGCGTGCGAGTCTGCTCACACGCCCGTGGTTCACCCGAACCGCGTTGACACGGTGTTGACTGGACAGTGCCAGTGCGCTCGATCACACCGTCGTTCCGGTGACGGGCGGGTAACAGGTCAGTACATTGAGCGGCATCCTCACCTGGCCACGACGTGCGAAGGGGCCCGTCCCATGACCAACACCACCTCTGTGATCGTTGCCGGTGCGCGGACCCCGATGGGTCGCCTGCTCGGTTCGCTCAAGGGCTTCTCCGGCGCCGACCTCGGCGGCTTCGCGATCAAGGCGGCTCTGGAGCGGGCCGGCATCACGGGTGAGCAGGTCCAGTACGTGATCATGGGCCAGGTGCTGCAGGCCGGCGCCGGCCAGATCCCGGCCCGTCAGGCCGCCGTCAAGGCGGGCATCCCGATGAACGTCCCGGCGCTCACCGTCAACAAGGTCTGCCTCTCCGGCCTGGACGCCATCGCGCTGGCCGACCAGCTGATCCGGGCCGGTGAGTTCGACATCGTGGTGGCCGGCGGCCAGGAGTCGATGACCAACGCCCCGCACCTGCTGCCGAAGTCCCGCGAGGGCTACAAGTACGGCGCGATCGAGCTGCTGGACGCGATGGCGTACGACGGGCTCACCGACGCCTACGAGAACATCCCGATGGGCGAGTCCACCGAGAAGCACAACACCCGCCTGGGCATCCCGCGCGAGGTCCAGGACGAGATCGCCGCCGCCTCGCACCAGCGGGCCGCCAAGGCGCAGCAGAACGGCGTCTTCGAGGCCGAGATCGTCCCGGTCGCCATCCCGCAGCGCAAGGGCGAGCCGGTCGTCTTCAGCCAGGACGAGGGCATCCGCGCCGACACCACGGTCGAGGGCCTGGCCCGGCTGCGCCCGGCCTTCGCCAAGGACGGCACGATCACCGCCGGCACCTCCTCGCAGATCTCGGACGGGGCCGCCGCCGTGGTCGTGATGAGCCGGGCCAAGGCCGAGGAGCTGGGCCTGAGCTGGATCGCCGAGATCGGCGCGCACGGCAATGTCGCGGGCCCGGACAACTCGCTGCAGTCGCAGCCGTCCAACGCGATCCGGCACGCGCTGGCCAAGGAGGGCCTGGAGGTCGCCGACCTCGACCTGATCGAGATCAACGAGGCCTTCGCCGCGGTCGCCCACCAGTCCATGAAGGACCTGGGCGTCTCCTCGGACATCGTCAACGTCAACGGCGGCGCGATCGCGCTCGGCCACCCGATCGGGATGTCCGGCGCCCGTGTGGTGCTGCACCTGGCGCTGGAGCTCCAGCGGCGCGGCGGCGGTGTCGGCGCGGCCGCGCTGTGCGGCGGTGGCGGCCAGGGCGACGCGCTGATCGTCAGGGTTCCGAAGGCCTGATCGTCCGACCTGCCTTCGGGGCCGCGGACCGCCAGGGGTGGTCCGCGGCCCCGATCCCGTGAGGAGCTGCCCGATGATCGATGTCGCGACGCTGGTCGAGCAGGCCCGGGAGGGCCGTCCGCGTGCGGTCGCCCGGCTGATCTCGCTGGTCGAGAACGGCGCGCCCCAGCTGCGCGAGGCGATGGCGGCGCTCGCCCCCTACACCGGGCAGGCGTACACGGTGGGGCTGACCGGCTCGCCCGGCGTGGGCAAGTCGACCTCGACCTCCGCCCTGGTCTCCGCCTACCGCCGGCTCGGCAAGCGGGTCGGGGTGCTGGCCGTGGACCCGTCCTCGCCGTTCTCCGGCGGCGCGCTGCTCGGCGACCGGGTCCGGATGCAGGAGCACGCCACCGACCCGGAGGTGTTCATCCGCTCGATGGCCACCCGCGGCCACCTCGGCGGGCTCTCCTGGACGGCCCCGCAGGCGCTGCGCGTGCTGGACGGGGCCGGCTGCGAGGTGATCCTGGTCGAGACCGTCGGCGTGGGCCAGTCCGAGGTGGAGATCGCCGCCCAGGCGGACACCACCGTGGTGCTGCTCGCCCCCGGCATGGGCGACGGCATCCAGGCCGCCAAGGCCGGGATCCTGGAGATCGGCGACGTCTTCGTGGTCAACAAGGCCGACCGGGACGGCGCCGACGCGACCGCCCGGGAGCTGAACCACATGCTCGGCCTCGGCGAGGCCCGGGAGGCGGGGGACTGGCGGCCGCCGATCGTGAAGACCGTCGCGGCCCGCGGCGAGGGTGTGGACGAGGTGGTCGAGGCGCTGGAGAAGCACCGGGCCTGGCTGGAGGAGCACGGCGAGCTGGCCGTGCGCCGTCGCCGCCGGGCGGCCGACGAGATCGAGGCGATCGCGCTGGCCGCGCTGCGGGCCCGGATCGGCGACCTGCGCGGCGACCGTCACCTGACCGCCCTGGCCGAGCGGGTGGTGGCCGGCGGGCTGGACCCGTACGGCGCCGCCGACGAACTGGTCGCCGGGCTGACCCAGAGCTGAGCCGGGGCCGGTTTCCGGGCCGGGACGCCGAAGGGCCCGGCCTCCCCGACGGGGGGAGGCCGGGCCCTCACCGATGGTCAGGCCCGTCCGCGCAGCCCGCGCAGGTGCTCGGCGACGGGTGCCAGCGCCTCGTACATCGCGTCCAGCTGCTCCGGGGTGAAGCGGTCGATGAAGTGCGCCCGGACGCTGCGCACGTGGTCCGGGGCGACCTTCTGCATGGTCTCCCAGCCCTGCTCGGTGAGGTGGGCGTAGAGGCCGCGGCGGTCGCCCGGGCACTCCTGGCGGAGTACCAGGCCGGCCGTCTCCATCCGGGTGATCTGGTGCGAGAGCCGGCTCTTGGACTGGAGGGTCGCGGTCGCCAGGTCGGTCATCCGCATCCGGCGCTCCGGTGCCTCGGAGAGCACGACCAGGATCTCGTAGTCGTTGATCGCCAGGTTGTGCGGCTGGAGTTCACGGCCGAGCTGGTAGTCCAGCAGTCTGGAGACCTCCAGATGCGCGCGCCAGAGTTGCTGCTCCCGGGCCGTCAGCCAGGGCGCCTCCTCCCCGGGTGGCGAGGGGGAGACGTCCGCGGCGTCGATCGTGTGCGCATCCATGGGGACAGCATACCCCATTTAGTTAAATCTTGTACAAATTTACAGGCCGAAACGTCGCCCGAGATCGCCCAGGTTACCGAGGCCGGGCACGCCCCCGCCGTGGCCCTGTCCGGGCTGGGACGGAACCCCGCCCATCGGCACGCCCGCCTCGACGTGCACGTCCCCCACCGCGCGCTCGGCCAGCAGGATCTCGGTGGACTGCAGCAGTACCTGGCCGGCGCCGATGAACTCGAACTGGTGCTCCTCGCCGGACGCTCCGCCCAGCCCGGTGAGGCGGCGGAGCCCGCCGATCACCCCGTGCATGTAGTCGTGGTCGTAGTGGTGGCACGGCGCCGGGCAGTCCGCCCAGCCGACCAGCGCCTGCGGGTCCACCCGGATCGGCGGTTCGACGAAGTGCACCGGGCCGTTGGAGGCCGCGACGAACTTGCCGGTGCCGATCAGGGTCAGAAAGCCCGGGATGATCGACTGCTTGAGCCGCAGCGTGGGCTCGTAGGCCAGCAGGTTGCCCGAGCGGACGGTCAGGTTGCCGTCCTCCAGGTCGTAGGAGTTGAGGTCGAAGGCGCGGTCGGCCAGCAGCAGCCTGCCGCGGCCCTCGGCGACCACCCAGTCCGCCGCGTGCATCGGCGAGTTGAAGTGCTGGCCGATCATCCGGTCGAGCACGCCGGAGCCGACGCCCTTGAAGGAGATGTCGCCGTAGTAGGCGATCATCTTGCCCTTCTGGAGGAAGTACGCCCCGTTCAGGTCCACCGAGAAGGCGTACGGGTTGACGTTGTCGTTGACCGGCAGGCTGTGCGCGTCGTACACCACCGGGCCGGAGCCGCTCTGCGCCGTCGGCAGCGGGGCCTGGGCGCCGCCGAACTGCTCCTGGGCGTACTGCTGCTGCGGCTGGGCGGGGTAGCCCTGCGGCGGGGGCGGCGGGTAGCCGCCCTGCTGCGGGTGGCCCTGCGGCGGCGGGGGCGGGTACCCGGGCCCCGGCGGCGGGCCGTAGCCGGGCGGCGGGGGCGCCGGATAGCCGGGCTGGGTGGGCTGGTTGTACGGCGGCTGCTGGCCGTACGGGCTGTTCGGCTGGCCGTACGGGGGCGGCGGCGGGTAGGACATCAGAGCTTCTCCTCGCTCGCCTGCACGAACACCGTGCCGTTCCCGGACAGCTCCAGCTGGAACGCCTCGCCGGAGCCGCGCCCGATCATGTCGCGCCAACCCAGCGCGGTGGACAGCTTGTTCTGGACCTGGCCGCGGTGCGCGACATAGGCCTGGGGGTCGACGTGCACCGGCTGGTTCGGGGTGATCGGCAGCTCGAACACACCGCCGTGGGCCATCACCGCCACCGAGCCGTGGCCGTCCAGCTTGGTGGTGAACAGGCCCTGGCCGGTGACCTGGCCGCGGACCATCCCCATCACACCGCCCTGCGAGCCCATGAACATGGTGGACTGCTGCAGCGAGCCGTCGAAGGCCAGCAGCCGGTCCGCCTCCACGAAGAGGGTGTCGCCGGCCAGCTCGATCACGTGCACATGGTGGCCGCCGTGGCCGAACATCACGGTGCCCTGGCCCTCGACCGTCATCAACGGGGTGTCCTCGTTGGCCACCCGGCGGCCGATCATCGACATCACCCCGCCCTGCCCGCCGGTGATGTTCGGGGTGAAGCGGACCTCGCCGGTGTACGCGAGCATCGCGCCGCGCTGGCTGAACAGCCGCTGCCCGGGGACGACCCGGGCCTCGACCATCTTGTTGTTGACCTTCGTGAACGGCATCAGACGTCACCCCCGATGGTGGCCTTCTCCGACGGCTGCACGTACACCAGGCCCTCGCCGGTGAACTCCACCTGGACGGCCTCGCCACCGCCCTCGCCGATGAAGGTGCTCCAGCCGGCGCCCGACTTCAGGCTCCGGTGCAGGCTGCCGGTGTGCGCCACGTACGCCCCCGGGTCCACCCGCAGCGGCATGCCCTGGGAGACCCGCAGGATGACCGCCGGCCCCTTGGAGGTGACGGCGGCCCAGCCGTGGCCCTCGACCTTGGTGGTGAACAGGCCGTTGCCCGAGGACATGCCGTTGAGACCGGTGAAGCTGGTGCCGGTCTTCAGCGTGGCCTCGGTGCAGAGCAGGTTGTCCGACTCGACGTAGAGCGTCTCGCCGTTCAGCCGGACCAGGTTGATCTCGGTGGCCTTGTCGGCGAAGTAGCAGGTGCCCTTCCCCTTCACCTCCATGACCGTCATCTGCTCGCCGGTCAGCCGTCGGGTCACCATGCCGCGCAGGCCGTCGCCGCCGCCGGTGAGCTTTTTGAAGTTCATCTGGCCGCTGTACGCGACCATCGAGCCATTTCTGGCTTTCACGGCGTCGCCCGTCATGTCGACGGCGAGCACCTTGGACCCCTGGAGTCGAAACTGTGCCACGGCCGCAATCTAGCGGGACCGGGCGCCCTCGGGGGAGGGGCGGGGAGGTTCTGGTACGGGTCTGGGACAAATTCGCAGCTCAGGCCGGGGCGGGCGGCGGACGCGCGCGCGGTCCCGGCCGGCGGCGATCCGGACGGTCCTGTGACATCGGGCACGTGTCCGGCCCCCGGGGTCGTCCGGACGGGTGGGTCGGTGATAATGGGTGACGGCTTGTGAGCCCGTTCACAAGCACTGTGCGCATGCCCGGCTCCCGAACCGCGCACTCCGCCGCCCCCGCCCCGGTGAGGAACCGAACGTGAAGAGCAACGCCGCCGTCCACCGACTGCGCCTGGTCTCCGGCCCCGAAGGGGTCTCCTTCATCCTGCTGCTGGTCTGCTCGGTGCTCAAGCGCACCACCAGCTTCGACGGTGTCCCGGTGATGGGCATGATCCACGGGATCCTGTTCATCCTGTACGCGGTCTTCTGGATCATGGCCTGGCAGGCGCAGAAGTGGGACCTCAAGCGCGGTGTCCTGCTCTTCGTCCTCTCGGTGCTGCCCACCGGCGGCTTCTTCGCCGAGCGGATGCTCGCCAAGGAGGAGCGCGGCGAGCACCCGGCCGCCGCCGAGCGCGAGCCCGCCGCCGCGTGACCCGCTGACCGCCCGCCGCCCGCCGCGCGGACCGGTAACGGCCGACAGGCTGCCGAGGCCCCCCTCTCCCAGTGGGCCGCGGCAGCCTGTCGCCGTTTCCGGAGGTGGCTGGTGAGGTGCTAGTTGACGTTCACCGCGCTCCAGGCCGCGGCCACCGCGTTGTACTGGGGGCTGCCGAGGCCGTAGAGGTCCGCCGCCGCGCTCAGGGTGCCGGTGCGGGCGGCCTTGTAGTTGGTGGTGGAGGTGAAGTAGACGGTCAGCGCGCGGTACCAGATCGCGGCGGCCTTGTCCCGGCCGATGCCGGTGACGGTCGAGCCGTTGGAGGTCGGGCTGTTGTAGCTGACGCCGTTGATGGTCTTGGCGCCGCTGCCCTCGGCCAGCAGGTAGAAGAAGTGGTTGGCCACGCCCGAGGAGTAGTGGACGTCCACGTTGCCGACCCCGGAGTACCAGGAGTCCTTGGACGCGCCGTCCTTGGAGGGCTTGTCCATGTAGCGCAGCGGGGTGCCGTTGCCGTTGATGTTGAGCTTCTCGCCGATCAGGTAGTCCGGCACGTCCACCGGCAGGTTGGCGTACCACTCGACCATGGTGCCGAGGATGTCCGAGGTGGCCTCGTTGAGGCCGCCGGACTCGCCGGAGTAGATCAGCCCGGCGGTGGCCGAGGTGACGCCGTGGGTCATCTCGTGGCCGGACACGTCGATCGCGGTCAGCGGGTGGGTGTTGCCGGAGCCGTCCCCGTACGTCATGCAGAAGCAGGAGTCGTCCCAGAAGGCGTTGACGTAGTTGCTGCCGTAGTGCACCCGGCTGCTCGCGCCGACGCCGTTGTTCTTGATGCCGTTGCGGCCGAAGGTGTTCTTGTAGTAGTCCCAGGTGGCACCCGCGCCGAACTGGGCGTCCACCGCGGCGGACTGCGTGTTGGAGGGCAGGCCGTTGCCCCAGGCGTTGGTGGTGCTGGTGTAGAGCGCGTTCCCGTTGGCGGCGTTGCCGGTCCACTGGTTGCCGCGGGAGGCGTCCTTCAGCTGGTACGTCGAGCCGCTCTGGGTGGTGGTCAGCGTGACGGAGCCGACGTTGACGCCCTTGCCGGTCCCGGTCGCGGTCTGGATCTCCTCGTGCGCGGCGAGCACCGCGCCGGTGGCCGCGTCGGTGATCAGCCGCTGGCGGCTCGGCGTGCCGTCGGCCCGCAGGCCCTCGACCACGGTCTGGTAGGCGAGCCGCGGGCTGCCGTCGGCGGCCCAGACCACCAGGGTGGCCGCGCCGGCGCCGTCGACCCGGCTGATCGCCGCGTCCTCCTTGTCGGCCGCGATGCCGACGGTGGCCCGCACCGCGCCGGTCGCCTGGGTGGCGGCCGTGGCGGCGGAGAGCTTCGGGGTCAGGCTCGGCAGCGACAGCTGCCCGGCGAACGCCCGGTCCACCGAGGCTATCGAGCCGTTGGCCCGCTGGTGCACCACCAGGTCGCCGCCGATCACCTGGAGGCCGCCCAGGGTCCGCTCGTAGCGCAGGTGGCGGGTGCCGTTGGCATCCACCACGGCGTCCTTGACGACCAGTTGCTCCTGGCCGCCGAGCGCGAGCGCCTTGGCCACCGGGCCGGTCTGCCCGCCCGCCAGGGCGATCAGCGCGTCGCGCTGCTGCGCCACCGAGGGGGTGGCGGCCTGGGCGGGAGCGGCGGCGACCTGGATGGCGCCGGCCAGCAGGGCGGTGGCGGAGAGTACGGCTCCGGCTGTCAGCTTTCGCTTCACGTACGGGGTCCCTTCCACGAAACCGCGTGTGCGCGGTCACGCCGCATACCGGGGCGCCGGGGTTGGCGCCGTGGGGCGGTAGGGCGCTGACGTGCTGCTCCCGTGCGGTTCTTGACGGCCGGTCGATGGGATGGGTGGGGGCGACGGCCGCCCAACGGGGCTTGGGCAGAAGCATGACAATGCAGGGGGTGAAAGGACAGGGCGCCTCCGGCGATTGGCCAGGTCTCGCCAGCGGGCGGTGCGGATGGTTCGGCAGGGGTGAATGCCCCGTTATCGGGCGGTTCGTCGGGCTGGCGGGATCCCGCCAGCGGCCACCCTTGCCGGTCCGGGCACCCGCTGCTACCGCGCGCCCGTTCCCCTCGGGGGCCGCCGCCACCGCGCCGGCGCCGAGACGCCCGGGGCCTCGTGGGCCCCGGGCGCCGTTCGCCCGGGCGTCAGTTGACGTTGACGCCGCTCCACGCGGCCGCCACCGCGTTGTACTGGGGGCTGCCGAGGCCGTAGAGGTCCGCCGCCGCGCTCAGGGTGCCGGTGCGGGCGGCCTTGTAGTTGGTGGTGGAGGTGAAGTAGACGGTCAGCGCGCGGTACCAGATCGCGGCGGCCTTGTCCCGGCCGATGCCGGTGACGGTCGAGCCGTTGGAGGTCGGGCTGTTGTAGCTGACGCCGTTGATGGTCTTGGCGCCGCTGCCCTCGGCCAGCAGGTAGAAGAAGTGGTTGGCCACGCCCGAGGAGTAGTGGACGTCCAGGCTGCCCACGCCGGAGGACCAGGAGTCGGCCGAGCCGCCGTCCTTGGAGGGCTTGTCCATGTAGCGCAGCGGGGTGCCGTTGCCGTTGAGGTCGATCTTCTCGCCGATCAGGTAGTCCGGCTTGTCGGAGGGCAGGTCGGCGTACCACTCGACCATGGTGCCGAAGATGTCCGAGGTGGCCTCGTTGAGGCCGCCGGACTCGCCCGAGTAGTTGAGGCCCGCGGTGGCCGAGGTGACGCCGTGGGTCATCTCGTGGCCGGCCACGTCCAGCGCGGTCAGCGGGTGGGTGTTGCCCGCGCCGTCCCCGTACGTCATGCAGAAGCAGCTGTCGCTCCAGAACGCGTTGACGTAGTTCTTGCCGTAGTGGACCCGGCTGGTGGCGCCGACGCCGTTGTTCTTGATGCCGTTGCGGCCGAAGGTGTTCTTGTAGTAGTCCCAGGTGGCACCCGCGCCGAACTGGGCGTCCACCGCGGCCGACTGGCCGTTGGCGACGGTGCCGTCGCCCCAGACGTTGTCGGCGTCGGTGTACAGGGTGCCGGAGCCGGAGGTGCGGCCCTTGAGGTCGCTGGTGGACTGGCCGCCGCGGGAGGCGTCCTTCAGCTGGTACGCCGAGCCGCTCTGGGTGGTGGTCAGCGGGACGTTGCCGACGAAGACGCCGGTGCCGGTGCCGCCGGCGGTCTGCACCTGCTCGTGGGTGGAGAGCACCTCGCCGGTGGCGGCGTCGGTGACCAGTTGCCGGCTGCTCGGGGTGCCGTCGGCGCGCAGGCCCTCGACGACCGTCTGGTAGGCCAGTCGCGGGTTGCCGTCGACGGCCCAGACGACCAGCCTGGCGGCGCCGGTCCGGTGCACCTCCGTGAGCGGCGAGTCGGCCTTGTCGGCGGCGATGCCGACGGTGGCCTGCACCGCGCCGGCGGCCTGGGCGGCGGCCTTGTCGGCGGAGAGCTTCGGGGTGAGGCTGGGCACGCTGATCCGCGCGGTGACGGCCTTGTCCACCGACTTCAGCGCGCCGTCGGTGCCCTGGTGCACCACCAGGTCGCCGCCGAGGACGGGCAGGCCGGCGAAGGTGCGCTCGAAGCGGAGGTGCCGGGTGCCGTCCGGGTCCACCACCGCGTCCTTGGCGACCAGTTGCTCCTGGCCGCCCAGGGCGAGCGCCTTCGCCAGCGGTCCGGCCTGGCCGCCGGCCAGCGCGATCGCGGCGGCGTGCTGCTGCGCGGCCCGGGCCTGCGCGGTGGGCGTCGGACTGGCCTGGGCGATGCCGGTGCCGACCTGGATGACACCGGTGAGGAGGGCGGCGGCGGAGAGTACGGCGCCGACTGCGAGCTTTCGCTTCACGTACAGGTCCTTCCGGAGATACCGCGGGTGCGGGCGCGCCTCGTCCCGGGGTGCCGGGGTTGGCACCTGAGGGGCGGAACGGGCGCTGACGTGCTGCTCCGTGCGGTCGAGCGGCGGGCGCCGGTGAGTGGGGCGGTGCCCGCCGGACGGGGCTGGGCGAAAGCATGACAATCCAACAAGTGAAATGACAGGTCCCGATCATCGATTGGCCAGGTCTCGCCAGCCCGGCGGATCGCCAACAGGGGTGCGAAACGGTCAAAACACCCGGCCGTTCGGTGGGTTACCGCCCGAACCGAGGCCTGATACCGGGCCGCGCGCCCGATCGGCGGCCGGCCGGCGGCCGGTGCGGGCGGATTGGCGGGGGTTCACGCTCCCGCAATGTCCTGGTATGTACCTGTGGCCCCGGCTGGCGTGATCCCGCCACGCGTCACACTTGTCCACCATCAGGACGCCTGGTACCACCCGTCCCGCCCGCCGGTACGGTAAGGACGTGGCCAAGCCCCTCGCACTCGACTTCGACCCGATCGCCCGCGCCGACGAGCTGTGGACCCGCCGCTGGGGCGGAGTCCCCTCGATGGCGGCGATCACCTCGATCATGCGGGCGCACCAGATCCTGCTCTCCCGGGTGGACGCGGTGCTCAAGCCGTACGGGCTGACCTTCGCCCGCTACGAGGCGCTGGTGCTGCTCACCTTCAGCCGGACCGGCGAGCTCTCGCTCTCCAAGATCGGCGAGCGGCTGATGGTCCACCCGACCAGCGTCACCAACACCGTCGACCGGCTGGAGCGGGCCGGCCTGGTCGCCCGCCGGCCCAACCCGCTGGACGGTCGCGGCGTGCTCGCCGCCATCACCGACCGCGGCCGTGAGGTGGTCGAGGAGGCCACCCGGGAGCTGATGGCGATGGAGTTCGGCCTGGAGGAGTACGGCGCCGACCAGTGCCGCCAGGTGTTCGAACTGCTCCGCCCGCTGCGGGTGGCCGCGGGCGACTTCACCGGGCCGGACGCGGAGGCGGCGCGGTAGGAGCGGTGGAAGGCGCCCGGGGGCTGCGCGGCGGTACCCGTGAGGGCGGCTACCCTCGTTGGAGCGGTGCGCGGATCGGGGCGTACCGGCCGATCCTGCCGAGTGAGGCGATGAGAAGTATGAAGGCGACCCCCCTGCTGGGCTGGTACCGGGCCCTGGCCATTGCGACCGGTGTTGCGCTGCTGGTGTTCTGCGGCTTCATGGTCGCGAAGTACGGCTTCGACACGGCCGAGTCCGTCACCACCTATGTGGCGATGCTGCACGGCTACCTCTACATCGGGTACTTCGTGGTCACCTTCCTGCTCGGCCAGAAGCTCAAGTGGCCGCTGGGTCGGATGATCTTCACCCTGGCGGCCGGCTGCATTCCGTTCGCCTCCTTCGTCGCCGAGCGCCGCGTGGTGCGCGACGCCGTCGAGCGGCTGCCCGCCGGTGAGGCCCGCCAGCCGGCCGGCGTCTGACCGTACGCGTTCCCGAGGGCGCCTCTCCCGATCATGGGGAGGCGCCCTCGCGCATGTCCGGGGCGTGGCGTGGGCATCCTCCGACCCGTCGCCATCGACAAGTACTAGGACGTCCGAGTAAATTGGTAGGACGTCCTCATAGTTGTGCCGCCCCGGTACCGTGGCGGCCGTACGGAGCGGAGTTCGGGTCCATGGACGCCGAGGAGATCGAGCGCGGCCGGCAGCGCTGGCAGCAGCGGTACGACAGTGCCCGCAAGCGGGACGCGGACTTCACCACCCTCTCCGGTGACGAGGTCGAGCCGGTCTACGGCCCGCCCGCCGGGCAGGCCTACGAGGGCTTCGAGCGGATCGGCTGGCCGGGTGAGTACCCGTACACCCGGGGCCTGCACCCCACCGGCTACCGCGGGCGGACGTGGACCATCCGCCAGTTCGCCGGCTTCGGCAACGCCCGGCAGACCAACGAGCGCTACCGGATGATCCTGGAGGCGGGCGGCGGTGGCCTCTCGGTCGCCTTCGACATGCCCACCCTGATGGGCTACGACTCGGACGACGCCAAGTCGCTCGGCGAGGTCGGCCACTGCGGCGTGGCCATCGACTCGGCCGCCGACATGGAGGTGCTGTTCCAGGGCATCCCGCTGGGCGAGGTCACCACCTCGATGACGATCAGCGGCCCGGCCGTGCCGATCTTCTGCATGTACCTGGTCGCCGCCGAGCGCCAGGGGGTCGACCCGGCGGTGCTCAACGGCACCCTGCAGACCGACATCTTCAAGGAGTACATCGCCCAGAAGGAGTGGCTCTTCGCCCCCGAGCCGCACCTGCGCCTGATCGGCGACCTGATGGCGTACTGCGCCCGGGGCATCCCGGCGTACAAGCCGCTCTCCGTCTCCGGCTACCACATCCGCGAGGCCGGGGCCACGGCCGCGCAGGAGCTGGCGTACACCCTGGCGGACGGCTTCGCCTACGTCGAGCTGGGCCTCTCCCGCGGCCTGGACGTCGACGTCTTCGCCCCCGGCCTCTCCTTCTTCTTCGACGCGCACCTGGACTTCTTCGAGGAGATCGCCAAGTTCCGCGCGGCCCGCCGGATCTGGGCCCGCTGGATGCGCGACCGCTTCGGCGCGAAGACGGACAAGGCGCAGTGGCTGCGCTTCCACACCCAGACCGCCGGCGTCTCGCTCACCGCGCAGCAGCCGTACAACAACGTGGTCCGCACCGCCGTGGAGGCGCTGTCGGCCGTGCTCGGCGGCACCAACTCGCTGCACACCAACGCCCTGGACGAGACCCTGGCGCTGCCCTCCGAGCAGGCCGCCGAGATCGCCCTGCGCACCCAGCAGGTGCTGATGGAGGAGACCGGCGTCGCCAACGTGGCCGACCCGCTGGGCGGTTCCTGGTACGTCGAGGCGCTCACCGACCGGATCGAGGAGCAGGCCGAGGCGATCTTCCAGCGGATCCTCGACAAGGGCCGCGAGGACCACGGGATCGGGCCGATCACCTCCGGCATCCTGCGCGGGATCGAGGAGGGCTGGTTCACCGGGGAGATCGCCGAGGCGGCCTTCCAGTACCAGCAGGGGGTGGAGAAGGGCGAGAAGCGGGTGGTCGGCGTCAACTGCCATCCGCGCAGCGTCACCCCCGAGCTGGAGATCCTGCGGGTCAGCCACGAGGTGGAGCGCGAGCAGGTGCGGGTGCTGGCCGAGCGCAAGGCGGGCCGGGACGACGCGGCGGTACGGGCCGGGCTGGACGCGATGCTGGCGGCGGCGCGCTCGGGCGCGTCGATGATCCCGCCGATGCTGGACGCGGTGCGGGCCGAGGCCACCCTGGGCGAGATCTGCAACGCGCTGCGCGAGGAGTGGGGCACCTACCGGGAGTCCGCCTCCTTCTGACCCCGTCGGCGTCCGGAGCCGTCCCGCACGGGCGTGCGGGGCGGCTCCGCGCGTTCACGCGGCCGGCAGGCTGGGGAAGGGGCCGAGCAGCAGGCTGGTGAAGCGGCGGGTCCAGTCGGCGGTGATCGGCTCGCCGCTGACCAGGACGCGGTGCTCGACCGTCCCCGCGATGGTGTCGAAGATGATGTCGATCTCCTCGCAGGCCGCCGTCGGATCGCCGTCCGGGGCGAGTTCGCCGCGCGCCTGGGCGGCCGCCCGGCCCTGCCGGACCAGGTGCTTCTGCGGGTCGACGATCGCCTCCCGGATCCGCTGGCGCAGCTGCGGGTCGCGGGTGCCCTCGGCGAACAGCGCGAGCAGCGCCGCCTGGGTCTCGGGGCGGGCCAGCAGGTCCGCGAACTGGACCACCACGGCCTCGATGTCGGCCCGCAGGCTGCCCAGGTCGGGCATGACCAGCTCGTCGAAGAGGCTGGCCACGGCGTCCACCACCAGCTCGTTCTTGGACGGCCAGCGCCGGTACAGGGTGGTCTTGGCGACCTTGGCGCGGGTGGCGACGTGGCCCATGGTCAGTCCGCCCCAGCCGAGTTCGGCCAGGGTCTCGCGGGTGGCGTCCAGGATCGCCAGATCGGCGGCGGCGCTGCGCGGGCGCCCCTTGGCTCTGGTCGCGGCGCCGTCGGGGCTCCCCGGGGCCTCCCGGGCCGCCGCGGCTGCTGGGGGGTGCTCCCGGACTGCCGGGTGCTCCGGGGTCAAGGGGGGCTGGGCGGCCGACACCGGGCCTCCTTGCGATCTACTGGTAAGTAACTTGGGTGGGGCTGGTAACGGTAGCGACTGTTCGCCGTCCGGGGCAGCCGGGGTGCCGGGGAAAGTGGGGCAGCTCACGTCCCGGGATGGCCGACGGGGCTTGCGGCGGGGGCCCTCGATCCAGTTACGCTACGGCTCGTAGCGAAAGCAGTGACAACCAGGCGCCGCGACCCGTGGGACGGGAGCGGCGCGGGTGCGGGTGGGGATCCGCGCCGAACGGTTCAGGCTACCTGGTACGGGGCCGCCCGTCAGGGAACGGAAGCCGCGCAGCCCGCGCGGAGGGATTTCCCGGCGGTTGGTGCCCGTCGGCGGTGCGGACGGGGGAGGATGGTGCCATGCAGCCACGGAATTCGCGTCCCAACAGCTCCGCCCTGCGCGGTGCGGTCGACCTCGCCGCAGTGAAGGCAGCCGGCGAGGCTGCCCAGAAGGCCGAGCAGGCCAGGGCCGAGCGGGCCCGTCAGGCGGCCGCCGCCGAAGCGGCCGGAGTCGCCCCGGCCCCGCTCGCGTACGAGCTCGTCATCGATGTCACCGAGGACACCTTCGAGGCCGAGGTCGTCCAGCGCTCCACCGAGGTTCCGGTCGTCATCGACTTCTGGGCCGAGTGGTGCGGGCCCTGCAAGCAGCTCAGCCCGATCCTGGAGCGCCTGGCCGAGGAGTACGCCGGCCGGATCGTGCTCGCCAAGATCGACGTGGAGGCCAGCCCGCAGCTCTCCCAGCAGTTCGGCATCCAGGGCATTCCGGCCGTGATGGCCGTCGTGGCCGGGCAGTTGGTGCCGCTGTTCCAGGGGGCCGAGAGCGAGGCCAACGTCCGCAAGGTGCTGGACCAGCTGATCCTGGTCGCCGAGCAGCGCTTCGGCGTGGCCGGCGGCGCGGCGGTGCCCGGCGCGGTCCCCGGCGAGGCCGCCGCCCCGTACCTGCCGGAGGACCCGGCGCTGGCCGCCGCCCACGAGGCGCTGGACCGGGGTGACCTCGGCGGTGCCGTCCAGGCCTACCGGAACGTCCTGGTCGACCAGCCGGGCAACACCGAGGCCAAGCTCGGGCTGGCCCAGGCGGAACTGCTGCGCCGGGTGGAGCGGCTCAACCCGCAGGACGTCCGCGCGGCGGCCGCGGCCGACCCGAAGAACGTCGCGGCGCAGCTGGACGCGGCCGACCTGGACCTGGTGGGCGGACACGTCGAGGACGCCTTCGGGCGCCTGGTGGACACCGTCGGCCGGACCTTCGGCGACGACCGGGACACCGCCCGGGTGCGGCTGCTGGAGCTGTTCGAGGTGATCGGCACGACGGACCCACGGGTGACGGCGGCGCGTACCGCGCTGGCCCGCGTCCTGTTCTGACGGCCCTTCCGACCCTGCTCTGACGCGCCCTCGCCGGCACGCCGAATGACCTGCGGTGTCGCTGGCGATTTGGCGACAATCCGGTCATCGCGTCAGAGGTTTACCAAATCTTGACAACACCCGTGGACGGTCACTTCAGGTGACCGTCCACGGGTGTTTCGCTGGCGTTTCCGGGGGATTTGGCCGTTACGAATTCTTCAAGAGGTCACGCAGAGTGTTCGGGTGGCCAATGTCATGATCATTACCGCCCGATGTTGGATTACCCGTCAGTAATGAACCCCTTGTGCTTCGCCCGGGATTCCAGCACGATCGGCGACGCCCGGTCCCAGACTCCACCCCCTCCGACAGCCGGTCGGCGGGCGGAGCGCGGGATCCCCACCGGGTGAGCCGTCGGCCATGGCCGACGGCAGGGAGGGCAGGGGGGTATCCGCGGTCCCACGGCGGTTCCTGTCCTTCGTCCGGCCGCGCGGCCCGCGCGGTCGCTGGTTGTCGCTCGGGGGTGATCGCCGATGTCGTCGGCCCTGCCCGCCGCCTCGCAAGGGCGGCCGGCGAAGGGACGGGAGTGCCGCCGTGTGCCGGCCGCTCCCGGGTCCGACGACGCCTGCGGCGCTCTTCGCTACCGAGGACGTGGCTCTCTCCCATCCCAGGCCCCCCGCGGTGCGGGACGCACCGCCGGTGAGCCGGAGATGTACGTCCTAGAAGGAGGACTCGCATGTCCCAGACCTACGGCAAGACCCGTTGGAAGCGCTTCGCCCTGGTGATGGTGCCCAGTCTCGCGGCCACCGCCGCGGTCGGCGTCAGCCTGGCGAACAACGCGCTCGCCGCTTCGTTCAGCGTCTCCGGCCAGCAGTTCAAGGTCACCGCGGAGGAGCTGCACGGCCAGAACTTCGCGCAGTTCGGTTCGATCGACGCCGAGGTCAACGGCACCCCGCACCCGATCGCGGTGTCGGCCTTCGACTCGGCCACGATCAAGGGCCTCTGCCAGTCGGTGGTGACCGACCCGAACATCATCCCGGGCCTGCCGTGGAAGCTGCCGAAGATCACCTTGCGTCTTGAGGCCGGCCAGAGCGACGACCCGGCGCGGCAGGTTTCCGCGAAGAACCTGCTGATCGACCTGGACTCACTCAACGCCGACGCCGAGTTCACCAACATCAACATCGGTCAGGACGCCTCCACCCTGAAGGGCCAGGCGACCGCGGGCTGGAAGTCGGCGCTCGGCACCGGCAAGCCCTCCGGCGGGGTCGGCTTCGCCCAGGCCGCCGAGAAGGCCGACCTGACCAACGTGCAGCAGACCGCCTGGGCCACCTCGGCCGGCACCTTCAAGCTCCAGGGCCTGAAGCTCGCGCTGCACACCGACGGCGGGCACGAGTGCTACTGAGGCGTGTCTGACACGCCCTGGCCGCCGACCGGTGGCGGGCGCTGTGCCCGGCGCCGGTCGGCGGCATCGGGGGACCGGGGGTGGTGCGCGCGCCGCCCCCGGTCCTCCCCGTCCCGTTCCCTCCCTCGTTCACACCATCGAGGAGCTGCACCGTGTCCAGCGCCCTTGCCGAGCTGCGGCCCGCCGAGCACGAGCACCCCGCCCAGTGGCTGCGCCGGGTGTTCCGCAACTTCCGCCGGTCCCGCCCGTTCTACGGCGGTCTGCTGGCCATGATCGCCGGCGTGCCGATCATGTACTTCCCGTACGCCAAGCTGTCGTTGAGCGGGATGACGATGACCATGGCGACCACGGCGGGAGCCGGGTCCCTGATCATCGGGGTCCTGCTGATCGTGCTCGGGCTGACCGCCTGGTTCCAGCCGGCCATCCGGGTCTTCGCGGGGGTCGCCACCACCCTGCTCGTGCTGGTCTCGATCCCGGTCTCCAACCTGTCCGGCTTCGGTACGGCGCTGCTTCCGGGCCTGATCGGCGGCGGGCTGATGCTGGCCTGGGCGCCGCTGCCGGAGCCGGAGGCCGAGGCGGCCGTCGCCGAGACCGCCATGGCGCAGAGCACCGCCGCCGAGGGTGCCACCGCGCCGCTCCCGGCCGTCCCCGCGCAGGCCGCGCCGCCGGCCCCGGACGCGGCCCCGGCCCAGTCCGTCGAGGGCACCGTCCCGTCGCGGACCGGTGACGCCGAGGAGGGGCGGTGACCGAGCCGCAGGAGCAGCCGGAACAGCGCTCGGCACGGCACGCGGCGCCCCGGACGCCCGCCCGGGTCCGGCTGAGAGGCCGTGCGCTGGCGATGGCCGCGGTGCCGACCGCGTTGCTGATGGCCGCCGCCTACACGCCGAGCCCGGCCGTCGCCGAGCCCTCGGGCGGCAAGCCGTGCGCCACCGCGCCGGAGAGCGTCCCGGACGTCGCGCCGGTGGAGGAGACGCCCGTCCCCAAGAGCGAGCTGCCCGAGCCGCCGCCGGGCCCGTCCGCGACGCCCACCGGAGCGCCGACGACGGCTCCGACGACCGTGCCGACGCAGGTGCCGACGGCCGCTCCCTCGACCGCTCCCACGGCGCCGGCCCCGACCGACACCCCGACCGACACCCCGACCGCCGCCGGCGGCGCCGGTACCGCCGCCCCGGCCGGGCTCGTCGACGACCTCCTCGGCGGAGTCACCCACCTGGCCGACCCGGGCGGTTCGCCCGGTCCGACGGCGGGTGCCACCGCCACGCCACCGGCCTCCGGCCCGAGCGCCACGACCGCCCCGACCGCCCCGACCGCCGCCGCCCGCGCGGCGGACCCGGTCCAGCCCGCGCCGCCGGCCTCGTCCACGCCCACCGCCGACGGCGGCCCGACCGCCGCGCCGTCGTCCACGCCGTCGTCCACGACCTCGCCGCAGGCCTCGTCCGGCCCGAAGGCGCCCGGCGGCGGCAAGGCGAGCCCCAGGACGACGCCGTCCGCCGCCCCGTCCGCCGCCTCCGGCTCGCCGAGCGCCAACCCCAACTGCGCGGTGGACGCCCGCGGTCTGACGGCCGGCGCGGCCGCGCCCGGGCACGTCGTCCCGGAGCAGAACTGGACCCTGCGGTCCAGCCGGCTGGGCCTGCACGGCGCGGTCTTCCACGGCGTCTACGACGTGAAGACGCCCACCGGCACCAAGCGGGTGCTGAAGTTCGTGGTCGACACCGTGGACATCGAGAACCTCGACATGTCGACGCTGGAGGGCAACGGCAAGACCTTCCACGTCAAGAGCGCCGACGGTTCGACCTCGACCATGCGCAAGGGCGCGGTCACCATGTACGTGGAGCGGCTCTCCGGCCACCTCTCGAAGGTGCTCGGCCTCCCGCTGCCGATCGACCTGGGCGAGCTCACCCTCACCCCGGACACCCTGCCGCGCTGGCTCTACGACCTGATCGGATCCGTCCCGGTCCCGCTGGACCTGGAGCTGACCGGCGTCACCGCCAAGCAGGCCGGCCAGTTCGGCGGCACGCTCCGGATCCCGGGCATGCGGCTGTACAACGACGACGAGCCCTACAGCAACACCTGACAACGCCCGTGGGGCGGCCCCTCCACAGTGGAGGAGCCGCCCCACGGGGCGTTCTGCGGACCGGGTGTCACTCGCTCCGGGTGCCCAGGTGGTGCACCTGGACCATGTTGGTGTTGCCGGGGATGCCGGGCGGCGAGCCGGCGGTGACGATGACGGTGTCGCCCTCGCCCAGCTGGCCCATGCTCAGCAGCTCGCGGTCGACCTGCGCGACCATCTCGTCGGTGGTCTCGACCTGCTCGGTGACGTGCGCCTCGACGCCCCAGCTCAGCGAGAGCTGGTTGCGGGTGGCGTTGTCCGGGGTGAACGCGATCACCGGGATCGGCGAGCGGTACCGGGAGAGCCGGCGCGCGGTGTCACCGGACTTGGTGAACGCGATCAGCGCCTTGCCGTTGAGGAAGTCGCCCAGCTCGCACGCGGCGCGGGCGATCGAGCCGCCCTGGGTGCGCGGCTTGCGGCCCGGGTTCAGCGGCTGGAGGCCGTGCGAGAGCAGCTCCTCCTCGGCCTTCTCGGCGATCCGGCTCATGGTGCGGACGGTCTCGACCGGGTACTTGCCGACGCTCGACTCGGCGGACAGCATGACCGCGTCGGTGCCGTCCAGGATGGCGTTGGCGACGTCGGAGACCTCGGCGCGGGTCGGGCGCGAGGCGTGGATCATCGACTCCATCATCTGGGTGGCGACGATGACCGGCTTGGCGTTCCGGCGGGCCAGGGTGATCAGCTGCTTCTGGACCAGCGGCACCCGCTCCAGCGGGTACTCGACGGCCAGGTCGCCACGGGCCACCATGATGGCGTCGAAGGCGAGGACGATCTCCTCCATGGCCTCGACGGCCTGCGGCTTCTCGATCTTGGCGATGACCGGCACGCGGATGCCGACCTCGTCCATGACCTCGTGGACGTCCTTGATGTCGTCCGCGTTGCGGACGAAGGAGAGCGCGACCATGTCGACGCCCAGCCGCAGCGCGAAGCGCAGGTCGTCCTTGTCCTTCTCGGACAGGGCCGGCACGTTCACGGCCGCGCCGGGGAGGTTGATGCCCTTGTTGTTCGAGAGCACGCCGCCCTCGACGACCACGGTCTTCACCCGCGGGCCGTCGACGCTGACGACCTCCAGGGCGATGACGCCGTCGTTGATCAGGATCGGGTCGCCGGCCTTGACGTCGCCCGGCAGGCCCTTGTAGGTGGTACCGCAGATGTGCTGGTCACCGGGGACGTCCTCGGTGGTGATGGTGAACTCGTCGCCGTTGTCGACGGTCACCGGACCGTTGGCGAAGGTCGCCAGACGGATCTTGGGACCCTGGAGGTCGGCAAGGACGCCGATGGCCTTGCCGGTGTCCTCCGAGACCTGGCGGACCTTGTGGTACCGCTCCTCGTGGTCCGCGTGGGTGCCGTGGCTCATGTTCAGTCGGGCGACGTTCATGCCCGCCTCGACGATGGCCTTCAGCTGTTCGTAGGAGTCCGTCGCCGGACCCAGGGTGCAGACAATTTTCGCTCGGCGCATATGGATCAGTCTATCCGTTCGTGTTATAGGTGCATTCGGCACGAATCGTGAGGAATCGCCGACGAAGGATTCCGGGAGCCGAGACGACGGCGTGTCATTCCCCGGACTGCCGGTGTACCAGGGCGAACGCCTGTCGGGCGATCTCCAGCTCCTCGTCGGTGGGCACCACCGCGACCGCCACCCGCGCGTACGGGGGCGAGATGATCCGGGCCTCACCGGAGCGCACCGAGTTGAGCTCGGGGTCCACCGCGATGCCCAGTTCGTCCAGTCCGGCCGTGGCCGCCGCGCGCACCGGCGCCGCGTTCTCGCCGACGCCCGCCGTGAAGGCGATCGCGTCCACCCGGCCGAGCACCGCGTAGTAGCCGCCGATGTACTTGCGCAGCCGGTGGATGTAGGCGTCGAAGGCGAGCCCGGCGTCCGCGTCGCCCTCCTCCGCCCGGCGCATGATCTCGCGCATGTCGTTGTCGCCGCACAGGCCGAGCAGGCCGCTGCGGCGGTTGAGCAGGTCGTCGATCTCGTCGATGGAGAGCCCGCCGACCCGGTGCAGGTGGAACACCACGCCCGCGTCGATGTCGCCCGAGCGGGTGCCCATCACCAGGCCCTCCAGCGGGGTCAGGCCCATCGAGGTGTCCAGGCAGCGCCCGCCGCCGACCGCCGAGGCGGAGGCGCCGTTGCCCAGGTGCAGCACGATCACGTTCACCTCGGCCGGGTCCTTGCCGAGCAGCCGGGCGGTGGCCCGCGAGACGTACTGGTGGGAGGTGCCGTGGAAGCCGTAGCGGCGCACCCGGTGCTCGTCCGCGACCGCCTTGTCCACCGCGTACCGGGCCGCGTACTCCGGCATCGAGGCGTGGAAGGCGGTGTCGAAGACGGCGACCTGGGGCAGGTCCGGGCGCAGGGCGCGGGCCACCTCGATGCCGGTGATGTTCGCCGGGTTGTGCAGCGGCGCCACCGGGATCAGCCGGCGGATCTCCTTGAGCACGTCGTCGGTGATCACCGTCGGCTCGGTGAACCGCAGTCCGCCGTGCACCACCCGGTGGCCGATCGCGGCCAGCTGGGGGGAGTCCAGTCCGAGGCCGTCGGCGGCGAGCTCCTCGGCGACGGCCTTCAGCCCGGCGTCGTGGTCGGGGAAGACCTGGAGGGTCTCCCGCCGCTGGCCGGAGCGCGGGGTGTGCACCAGCCGGCTGTTCGCCTCGCCGATCCGCTCGACCAGGCCGGAGGCCAGCCGGGCGCCGTCGAGCATGTCGATCAGCTGGTACTTCACCGACGAGGAGCCGGCGTTCAGGACGAGGACACGGGTGCCGCCACTCATGCCTGGGCTCCTTCGGTGCGGCCCTGTGCCTGGATCGCGGTGATCGCGACCGTATTGACGATGTCCTGGATCAGGGCGCCGCGCGAGAGGTCGTTGACGGGCTTGCGCAGCCCCTGGAGGACGGGGCCGACCGCCACCGCGCCGGCCGAGCGCTGGACCGCCTTGTAGGTGTTGTTGCCGGTGTTGAGGTCCGGGAAGATCAGCACGGTGGCCCGGCCGGCCACCGAGGAGCCCGGCAGCTTGGTGGCCGCGACATGGGCGTCCACCGCCGCGTCGTACTGGATCGGGCCCTCGACCAGGATGTCCGGGCGCAGCTCGCGGACCAGTTCGGTGGCCTTGCGGACCTTGTCCACGTCGGCGCCCGAGCCGGAGGTGCCGGTGGAGTAGGAGAGCATCGCGACCCGCGGCTCGACGCCGAACTGGGCGGCGGTGGCGGCGGACTGGATGGCGATGTCGGCCAGCTGCTGGGCGTCCGGGTCGGGATTGACCGCGCAGTCGCCGTAGACCAGCACCTTGTCGGCCAGGCACATGAAGAAGACCGAGGAGACGATCGCGGCGCCCGGCGAGGTCTTGATCACCTCGAAGGCGGGCCGGATGGTGGCGGCGGTGGAGTGCACCGCGCCGGAGACCATGCCGTCGGCGATGCCCTCCTGGACCATCAGGGTGCCGAAGTAGCTCACGTCCGTGACGACGTCCAGCGCCAGCTCGACGGTCATCCCCTTGTGGGCGCGCAGCCTGGCGTACAGCTCGGCGAACTGCCGGCGCAGCGGGCTGGTGGCAGGGTCGACGATCCGCACCTGGACGCGGTCGGCGGCCGGGTCTCCCCCCGGCTGCGGGAGGGTGATGCCGAGGCTCGCGGCCTTGCGGCGGACGGCGTCGGTCTCGCCGAGCAGGGTGAGGTCGCAGATGTTGCGGCGGAGCAGGATCTCGGCCGCGCGCAGCACCCGCTCCTCGGTGCCCTCGGGCAGCACCACGTGCCGGCGGGCGGACCGGGCGCGCTCCAGCAGCTCGTGCTCGAACATCATCGGGGTGACCCGCTCGGACCGGCCGACCTCGATCCGGTTGGTCAACTCGGCGGTGTCCACGTGCAGTTCGAAGAGGCCGAGGGCGATCTCGGCCTTTCGCGGGCTGGCCGCGGAGAGCTTGCCCTCCAGGTGGGTGAGGGCGGCGGCGGTGATCCAGCTGCCCTCGGGGACGACCGCGACCGGGGTGCCGGGGGCGAGCCGGGCGGCCAGTGCCATGACGTTCGGGCCGGGGTGCTGGCCGAGCGTCAGCATGACGCCGGCGATCGGCGGGGCACCGGCGGCGTGTGCGGCCAGCGAGCCGATCAGCAGGTCGGCGCGGTCCCCGGGGGTGACCACCAGGGCGCCCTCGGTCAGTGCGTCCAGGAAGGTCGGCAGCATGGCGCCGCCGAAGACGAAGCCGCGGACGTCCCGGGCCAGGCCGGCCGCGTCGCCGGTCAGGACGTCGGCGCCGGTGGCCTCGATCAGCTGGGCGACGGTCGGCGCGGCCAGCGCCGGCTCCTCAGGGATGACGTAGGCGGGGATCGGCAGCTTCTCGGTGAGCGTGCGCTGGATCCGCTGCTTGGCGCCGGGGGCGACCCGGTTGGCGATCATCGCCAGGGTCGCGCAGCCGAGGTCGGTGTACGCGCGGTGGGCGTTGCGGACCTCGGCGATCACGGCCTCGGCGTCCTCGGCGTGGCCGCCGACCACCGGGAGGACGGCGGCGCCGAACTCGTTGGCGAGCCGGGCGTTGAAGGCCAGCTCGTCCGGGATGTTGGTGTCGGCGAAGTCGGTGCCGAGCACCAGCACCGCCTGGCAGTGCCGTTCCAGCGCCCGGAACCGGTCGACCAGGGTGGAGACCAGCTCGTCCTGGCCGTGGGCGGCCTGGAACGCGGCGGCCTCCTCGTAGGTGAGGCCGTACAGCTCGGCGGAGGGCAGGTCGAGCCGGTAGCGGGTGCGCAGCAGCTCCACGACGTGGTCGGAGCCGGATTCGCCGGGGGCGGGCGCGTGGACGAGCGGCCGGAACACCCCGACCCGGTCCACCTGGCGGGTGAGCAGTTCCATGACCCCGAGTTCGACCGCCTGGCGGCCGTCCCCCCGGTCGATACCGGTCACGTACACGCTGCGCGCCACGTGGGTGTCTCCGTCCCGTCGTCCCATGCCGTCGTCACCAGTGACCATACCTTCGCATTTAGGACAGGTGTACGCATGCGCGTGAAGCCGAAGGAGGCAAGGGACGGAGGTCCCTTCCGGGGCTGTCGTGTGGTCCCGCGACCCGTCGCCGCGCCACGTCGCCGGCACCGTCCACCGGGAGGAGCTCGCCGAGTTCATCACCTGTGACCAGGAGCCGGCCAGGGCCGCGGCCGATCTCGGCTTCCCGGTGGCGGCTCCGGTGTGACGGAACGCCCCGCCCGGGGCGGGCCCGGGCCGGCCGGTACGGGACGCAACGGTCCGGCACCGGCCGGCGGGCCGGGTCAGACCGGGCGGAGCCAGAGGGTGGCGAGGGGCGGGAGGACGAGTTCGGCGCTGCGGGGCTGGCCGTTCCAGGGGGTGGGTTCGGCCTTCACCGGGCGGGAGTTGCCGAGGCCGCTGCCGCCGTAGGTCTCGGCGTCGGTGTTCAGCACCTCCTCCCAGAGCTGGTCGCGGCCGGTCAGGGCGGGCAGGCCGACCCGGTGGCCGTGCCGGACGACCGGGGAGAAGTTGCAGACGGCGACCAGCGGGGTGCCGTCGGCGGCGTAGCGGACGAAGGAGAGCAGGTTGTCCTCGGCGGCGCCGCCGTCGAGCCAGCGGAAGCCGTCCGGGGTGGTGTCCTGCTCCCAGAGCGCGGGGCTGGCGCGGTAGGTGCGGTTGAGGTCGCGGACGAGGTCCCGGACGCCGCGGTGGTCACCGGCCGCCGGCCACTGCTCGTCGAGCACCCACCACTGCGGGCCCTGCTCGTGGTCCCACTCCGCGCCCTGGGCGAACTCCTGCCCCATGAAGAGGAGTTGCTTGCCCGGGTGGGCCCACATGAAGCCCAGGTAGGCGCGGTGGTTGGCGCGCTGCTGCCACCAGTCGCCGGGCATCTTGGAGACCAGCGCCTGCTTGCCGTGCACCACCTCGTCGTGCGAGATCGGCAGGATGTAGTTCTCCGAGTAGGCGTACACCATCGAGAAGGTGATCTCGTTGTGGTGGTACTTGCGGTGCACCGGCTCCTTGGACATGTAGACCAGCGAGTCGTGCATCCAGCCCATGTTCCACTTCAGCCCGAAGCCGAGGCCGCCGTTGTCGGTGGGCCGGGTGACGCCGTCCCAGGCGGTCGACTCCTCGGCGATGGTGACCACGCCGGGGCAGCGCCGGTAGACGGTGGCGTTCATCTCCTGGAGGAACGCGGCCGCGTCCAGGTTCTCCCGGCCGCCGAACCGGTTGGGGGTCCAGCCGCCGTCCTCGCGGGAGTAGTCGAGGTAGAGCATCGAGGCGACGGCGTCCACCCGCAGGCCGTCGATGTGGAACTCCTCGCACCAGTACACCGCGTTGGCGACCAGGAAGTTGCGGACCTCGGTGCGGCCGTAGTCGAACTCCAGCGTCCCCCAGTCGGGGTGCTCGGCGCGCTGCGGGTCGGCCGGCTCGTACAGCGGCTCGCCGTCGAAGCGGGCGAGCGCGAAGTCGTCCTTGGGGAAGTGCGCCGGCACCCAGTCGACGATCACCCCGATGCCGTGCCGGTGCAGGGTGTCGACCAGGTACCGGAAGTCGTCCGGGCCGCCCAGCCGCGCGGTGGGGGCGTAGTAGCCGGAGACCTGGTAGCCCCAGGAGCCGCCGAAGGGGTGCTCCATCACCGGCATCAGCTCCACATGGGTGAAGCCCAGGCCCTTGAGGTAGCCCGGGAGCTCCTCGGCGATCTCCCGGTAGCCGGTGAGGTCGGGCCGCCAGGACGGCAGGTGCAGCTCGTACACCGACATCGGGGCCCGGTGGTGGGCGGTGCGGGCCCGGTGGGCCATCCAGTCGCCGTCCTGCCAGCGGTACGCGGAGGAGGTGACGACGGAGGCGGTGCCGGGCGGGCACTGGGCGGCACGGGCCAGCGGGTCGGCCTTGTCGAGCACCCAGCCCTGCCGGGTGTGGATCTCGTACTTGTACTGGGTGCCCTCGGCGAGGCCGGGCACGAACAGCTCCCAGATGCCGGACGAGCCGAGCGAGCGCATCGGGTGCCCGGTGCCGTCCCAGTGGTTGAAGTCGCCGATCAGCCGGACGCCGACGGCGTTCGGCGCCCAGACCGCGAACGCGGTGCCGTCCACCCCGTCGACGGTGCGCACATGCGAGCCGAGGGCCTGCCAGAGCTGCTCGTGCCGGCCCTCGGAGATGAGGTGGAGGTCCAGCTCGCCGAGGGTGGGCGGGGTGCGGTAGCCGTCGGGCTGGACCAGCGGCTCACCGCCGGGGTAGGTCACCAGCAGCCGGTAGTCGGGCAGTTCGGTGCCGGCCAGCAGGCCGGTGAAGAGCCCGTTCTGCTGGTGGGTGAGCTCGGCGGGGCCGTGGGCGGTCTCCACCACCACGCGCTCGGCGAACGGGCGCAGGACCCGGATGGCGGTGCCGCCGTGCACCGGGTGGGCACCGAGCAGCGCGTGCGGGTCGTGGTGCTCGCCGCGGAGCAGCCGGTCCACCTCGGCCGGCGGCAGCGGCGCCTCGGGCAGCCGCAGGGTGCCGGTGGGCACGGCGGCGGTCGCGGTGGCCGGGGCGACGGGAACGGCACCGGAGGGCGTGGCGCCGGTGGGTACGGCGTTGGAGCGCACGGCACAGGAGGGCGCAGCGTTGGTGGGCACGGCGTCGGCAGCCGGCGTGCGGGCGGCCGCCGACGGCCGCGGTTCGGCCGACCGGGCCGTCACGGGTTCGCGCTGGGGGGAGTCCGCGTCCGCCAGGAAGGTGGCTGGCACGGGGCGGGTGGTGCGGCCGGGCGGGTCGAGCGGCGTCACGGCGGGGTCCTCCTGCGGAATCGGATGGCCGCGGGATCGTCGGCGGCGGGGTGGGCTTTCTCCGGGGCGGGCGGGCAGGCGTGGGTACGGAAGGCGCGGAAGCGGGGGGTGCTCAGACGGTCAGCGCGAGGCGGTTGATCGCGGCCAGCGGGATCGGCAGCCAGCCGGGCCGGTGCCGGGCCTCGTAGACCACCTCGTACACCGCCTTGTCGATCTCCAGGGCGCGCATCAGCTCCGGCGAGGCGGCCGGGTCGGTGCCGCCGCCGGCGGTGTAGCCGGCGCAGAAGGCGGTGCGGTTGCGCTGGGCCCAGGCGGCGGCGAGGTGGGCCAGCTCCGGGTCGGCCGGCCCGCCGGCCAGCAGGTGGGCGGCGGCGTAGTCGAAGGAGCGCAGCATCGCGGCGACGTCGCGCAGCGCCGTCTGCGGCTCGCGGCGCTCGGCGACGGACTTGGCCGGCTCGCCCTCGAAGTCCAGCAGCACCCAGCCGTGCGGGGTGCGCATGGCCTGGCCGAGGTGCAGGTCGCCGTGGATGCGCTGGACCGGCAGGCCGTCCGGGTGGGCGTCGGCGAGCTGCTGGAAGGCGGTGCGCAATGCGGCCCGGTAACGCAGCAGGCCGGGGACGGCGGCGACCGCGCTGTCCAGCCGGTCGGCCATCGCGGTGGCCAGCTGCCGGGTCTGGGCACGGTCCAGCCGGGCGACCGGCATCGAGCGGGCCAGCACCCGGTGCACCTCGGCGGTGGCCCGGCCGAGCCGGTGCGCCTCGATCGCGAAGTTGCCGGGGGAGCGGTCGCCCTTGAGCCGGCCGACCTGGTCCAGCGCCAGCTCCCAGCCGTCCTCGGCCTCCGGCAGATAGCGCTGGAGCAGTCCGAGGGTGGCGGGTTCGGCGCGTTCCAGCCGGCTCTCGAACCAGGCGGCGACCCGGGGGATGCGGGTGGAGCCGGCCCGGGAGAGCGCGAGCGAGAGCTCCAGGTCGGGGTTGGTGCCGGGGTGGATCCGGCGGAACAGCTTGAGGATGTAGGAGGTGCCGTAGATGACCGAGCTGTTGGACTGCTCGGCGGTGGAGGCGCGGCCGGGGAGGTTGGCGGGCAGTCCGGAGCCCGGGGTGCGGCGGAACGAGAGGGAGCCGAACCGGTCGCCGGTGGCGAGATGCTCCAGCAGCCGCCCGGTCAGCTCGGGGTCGTGCACGGCGTCGTAGAGCGTCGCGCCGTCGTACGGGCCCTGGCTGAGGCGGCCGAGTACGGCGGTCGGTTCGATGTCCGAGGGGCCTTCCGAGCGGATGCCGAGCAGCAGTTGGTAGATGTCCCCGTGGGGCGCGCCGGCGGTGGTGGCGTGCTCGACCCGCAGCAGCAGGTGCAGCAGGGCGGGGTCGCCGACCTGGAGCGGGGTGCCGACCGCCGGGGTGAGGCCGGTGATGGGCCGGCCCTTGCCGGCGTACCAGCGCTGGGTCGGGAGCCATTCGGCGATCAGCGGCAGGGCTGCCTGGACGAGTTCGCTGACCCCCAGGGCGGTTCTCCGGGCCCCGGTGCCGCGCGCGCCCACCGGCGCGGCGGAACCGGCGGGGGTGTCGCGGTGAACGTGGGCTTGAGAACGGGAGGTTTCGGACATGACTCCCTTTCCCCGGAAGCGGGCGGACTGCCCGACGGGTCTGGCCGGGTCCGTCAGTCTTCCGGAATTCGGCGGCGCGGCGGCGACGGCACGCGAGCGGGGCTCAGGTGTCACGCCTTCGTGTGGGTGGCCGTTGGGCTGTTCTCCGTACGCGGTGGTCCGAAGACCTCCGGGGGCGCGGGGTCAAACTCCCGCGCCCCCGGGAGGTTTGGTGCGGTCGGTGGTGCGGAATGTGCTGAGGGGGTGCAGCGGAGGTGCCGGGGCGGCTCTGGCGGATCGTTACTTCGACCGCCTGGTCCCGCTCAGGCGCGGGGGCTGCCGGAGCTGGAACCAGTAGAAGCCGTGCCCGGCGAGGGTCAGCAGGTACGGCCACTCGCCGATCGAGGGGAAGCGCACCCCGCCGATCAGCTCGACCGGGTACCGTCCTCCGTACTGCCGCAGGTCCAGTTCGGTCGGTTGCGCGAACCGGGAGAAGTTGTTCACGCACATGACCAGGTCGCCCTCGTGCTCGCGCACGAAGGCCAGCACGGCGGGGTTGCTGGAGGGCAGTTCGGTGTACGTGCCGAGGCCGAACGCCGGGTTGAGCTTGCGGATCTCGATCATGCGACGCGTCCAGTGCAGCAGCGAACTCGAACTGCTCTGCTGCGCCTCGACGTTGGTCACCTGGTAGCCGTACACCGGGTCCATGATGGGCGGCAGACTGAGCCTGCCCGGGTCGGCGGAGGAGAAACCCGCGTTGCGGTCCGGCGTCCACTGCATCGGCGTGCGGACGCCGTCCCGGTCGCCCAGCCAGATGTTGTCGCCCATGCCGATCTCGTCGCCGTAGTAGAGCACCGGCGAGCCCGGCAGGGAGAGCAGCAGGGCGGTGAACAGCTCGATCTGGTTGCGGTCGTTCTCCAGCAGCGGGGCGAGCCTGCGGCGGATGCCCACGTTGGCCCGCATCCGGGGGTCCTTGGCGTACTCCGCGTACATGTAGTCGCGCTCCTCGTCGGTGACCATCTCCAGGGTCAGCTCGTCGTGGTTGCGCAGGAAGATGCCCCACTGGCAGCCGTGCGGGATGCGCGGGGTCTTGGCGAGGATCTCCGAGACCGGGTAGCGCGACTCCCGGCGGACCGCCATGAAGATCCGCGGCATGACGGGGAAGTGGAAGGCCATGTGGCACTCGTCGCCGCCGGAGCCGAAGTCGCCGAAGTAGTCGACGACGTCCTCCGGCCACTGGTTGGCCTCGGCGAGGAGCACGGTGTCGGGGTAGTTGGCGTCGATCTCCTTGCGGACCCGCTGGAGGAACTCGTGCGTCTCCGGCAGGTTCTCGCAGTTGGTGCCCTCGCGGGCGAACAGGTACGGCACCGCGTCCAGCCGGAAGCCGTCGATGCCGAGGTCGAGCCAGAACCGCAGCCCGGCGATCATCTCGTCCTGGACCCGCGGGTTGTCGTAGTTGAGGTCCGGCTGGTGGGAGAAGAACCGGTGCCAGAAGTACTGCTTGCGCACCGGGTCGTAGGTCCAGTTGGAGCTCTCGGTGTCGACGAAGATGATCCGGGCGTCCGGGTACTGCTTGTCGTCGTCGGCCCACATGTAGAAGTCGCCGTACGGGCCGTCCGGGTCCTCCCGGGAGGCCTGGAACCACGGGTGCTGGTCGCTGGTGTGGTTCATGACGAAGTCGATGACCACGCGCATGCCGCGGGCGTGCGCGGCGTCGACGAACTCCATGAAGTCGGCGAGGTCGCCGAACTCCGGCAGGACCGACTTGTAGTCGGCCACGTCGTACCCGCCGTCGCGCAGTGGCGAGGCGAAGAACGGGGGCAGCCAGAGGCAGTCGACCCCGAGCCACTGCAGGTAGTCGAGCTTGGACGTGAGCCCCTTGAGGTCCCCGATCCCGTCGCCGTTGCTGTCCTGGAAGGACCGCACCAGCACCTCGTAGAAGACCGCCCGCTTGAACCACTCCGGGTCCAGGTTCTTCTTCGAGGTCTCGGGGAAGGTGTCGGGGACGGGCTCGTTCACTGTCACGCTGGGTTCCTCCGAACCGTGAGGAGGTGAGCCGGCTCGGCAGAGGGATCGAGCCGGACGTAGTTGTGCCGGCCCCAGGTGTAGGCGGCGCCGGTGAGCTCGTCGTGCACCGTGAACGGCACGTCCGCCTCACGGCCCGGGAGGGCGATCGTGACGGTGGCCTCCTGGGCGTGGTGCGGGTCCAGGTTGACCACGGTGATGACGTGGTCGGTGAGGCCCTCGGGCGTGGTCGCGGTCTTGGAGAAGGCGAGCACCTGGTCGTTGTCGGTGGGGTGGAAGTGCAGGCCGCGCAGCTGCTGGAGGGCGGGGTGCCGGCGGCGCAGCCGGTTCAGCACGGTGAGCAGCGGGGCGAGGGTGTCCGTCCGGGTCCAGTCGCGCGGGCGCAGCTCGTACTTCTCCGAGTGCAGGTACTCCTCGGAGCCGGGGTGGGCCGGCTCGTTCTCGTACAGCTCGTAGCCGGCGTAGACGCCGTAGCTGGGGGAGAGGGTGGCGGCCAGGACGGCGCGGATCGCGAACGCCGCCCGGCCACCGGTCCGGAGGTACTCGTGCAGGATGTCCGGGGTGTTGGGGAAGAAGTTGGGCCGCATGTAGGCGGCGGCGTCACCGGAGAGTTCGGTGAGGTACTCGGTGAGTTCCTGTTTGGTGTTGCGCCAGGTGAAGTACGTGTACGACTGGTGGAAACCGATCTTCCCCAGGGTGTGCATCATGGCGGGCCGGGTGAACGCCTCCGCCAGGAACAGCACATCGGGGTCGGTGCGGGCGATGTCGCCGAGTACCCTCTCCCAGAACACCACCGGTTTGGTGTGCGGGTTGTCGACCCGGAAGATCCGCACCCCGTGGGCCATCCAGAAGTGGAGGATGCGGATGGTTTCCTTGACGATTCCATCCATGTCCTGATCGAAGTTGACCGGGAAGATGTCCTGGTACTTCTTCGGCGGGTTCTCGGCGTAGGCGATGGTGCCGTCGGCCCGGTGGCTGAACCATTCCGGGTGCTTGTTCACCCACGGGTGGTCGGGGGAGCACTGGAGCGCGAAGTCCAGCGCGACCTCCAGGTGCAGCGCCTCGGCCTCGGCGACGAAGTGGTCGAAGTCCTCGATGGTCCCGAGGTCCGGGTGGACGGCGTCGTGGCCGCCCTCCGGCGAGCCGATCGCCCAGGGTGAGCCGACGTCGTGCGGACCGGCCGTCAGGGTGTTGTCCGGGCCCTTGCGGAAGGCTCGGCCGATCGGGTGGACGGGCGGCAGGTAGACCACGTCGAAGCCCATCGCGGCGACGGCCGGCAGCCGTTCGGCGGCGGTCCGCAGGGTGCCGGAGACCGGCGGCTCGACGCCGTTCGGGTCCACCACCGCGCCCTCCGAACGGGGGAAGAACTCGTACCAGGAGCCGTAGAGCGCGCGCTCCCGGTCCACCTGGAGCGGCAGCGGGCGGGAGGCGCTCACCAGTTCGCGCAGCGGGTACCGGGCCAGCAGGTCCAGCACGTCCGGGGCGAGCGCGGCGGCCAGCCGGGAGAGCGGCGGCAGACCGGTGTCGCGCAGCGCGTCGGCGGCGGACAGCACGTGTGCCCGGCCCTCCTTCTTCGGCACGTTGGCGGCGGCCCGCTCCAGCAGCCGGGCGCCGTCCTCCAGGACCAGCGCGGTGTCGATCCCGGCGGGCAGCTTGACGGCGGCGGTCCGGCGCCAGGTGGCGATCGGGTCGCTCCACGCCTCCACCAGGTAGGACCAGCGGCCGGGTGCGGTCGGGGTGACGTACGCGCCCCAGCGGTCGCTGCCCTCGGCGAGCTCGCGCATCGGCGTCCAGGGGCCGCTGCGGCCGCGCGGGTCGCGCAGGACCACATTGGCGTTCACCGCGTCATGGCCCTCGCGGAAGACGGTGGCGCTGACGAGGAAGGACTCGCCGGTGACGGCCTTGGCCGGGCGGCGGCCGGCGTCGACGAGGGGGCTGACGTCCAGGACGGGGATGCGGCCGATCACGGTGTCGCTCTCTGTCGTCTTGCGGGCGGAGGGCTTGCGGACGGGGGCATTGCGGGGGGCGGCCTTCGCGGGCGTACCGGCCCGCGCGGTGGCGGACCCGGCCGCGGGTGTGCCGGTGGGTGCGCCGGTCGGCCCGGCGGGTGTGCCGGTGGCGGCGGCGGTGCGGCGCTTCGTGGTGGTGCGCCTGCGCGGTGCCGCGGCCCGGTGCTCCTCGGCCCCCGGGTGCCGGGCCGGTTCGGCCCGTTCCGGAGGGACGGCCCCGGCCCCTCGGGGCCCCGGCATCGCCGTGTCTGCCCGACTGTCAGAATCCATCCGTCCGGCGGATTCCGCGACCGCTGCGTCGAGTGTGTCGGCCACCGGTGTGGACTGGTCCCGCGTGTCGCCGTGCATGCCAAACTCCTGCCCGAGATCGGCGGCAGCTCCCGCGGGCCGCGCGGGCCAGGGGAGTACCGGGAGGACTGCTGGGTGGGGAGGACGTGCGACCGGAAGCCTGCCCGCGCCGTCGTCCCCGGCAACCTGCCCGTCTCCCGCCGAGGCTGTGGCGGGAGGTCCCGGAACCCGTGTGCGTCCCGGCGCACGCCTCTGCGGGGACACCCCGGGGGGTTCCCGACCCACCCGTGAACGAGCAGGCCGAGTCGGAGGACACGCGTCGGTGCGCGGCGAGCGCCGAATGGGCTAAGGAGGATGAGGATCGATCAACGCGAAAAGGATTCGGACGTGCTGCTTCGAGAAGGGCGCCACCCTTCGCCGTACTCCCCGCAGCATCAACGACCTTCGTTCATCGTCGCACCGGGGGCAGGGTTTTCGCAGCGGTACGACAGTAGTTTCGGGCGTCGTCCGGGGCGGATCCTCCGGTGGAAATGGATCTGTTCCGCAGCGTTCACGCATTGGTAGCGCGTTCCCTCGGAAAGTGCGCCTCGCGCGCCCCCTGTGCAGTCCAATGCGCCGAATGCGATCTCATCAATAGGCCGAACGGAGTCCCAATAGCCCACTTGACGCACCCTCATGACGATTGCCGGGGCTACGCTTCACGCCGTGAAGGCAATCCGCAGATTCACCGTCCGCACCGTCCTGCCCGAACAACTCCAGCCGTTGCACGAGCTGGCCCTCAACCTGCGCTGGTCCTGGCACCCCGAGACCAGGGACCTCTTCCGGTCCGTGGACCCGGAGGTCTGGGCCGCGTCCGGTGAGGACCCGGTGCGCCTGCTCGGGGAGGTCCCGGCCGCCCGGCTCGCCGCACTCGCCACCGACCGGCGCTTCCTGCGCAGGCTCGGCGACCTCACCGAGGACCTGCGCGACTACCTGACCGGCCCGCGCTGGTACCAGAGCTCCCCGCCCGGGGACGACCAGCAGGCCGTCCGCACCCCGCTGCCCGCCGCCATCGCCTACTTCTCGCCCGAGTACGGCATCGCCGCCGCGCTGCCCCAGTACTCCGGCGGTCTCGGCATCCTGGCCGGCGACCACCTCAAGGCCGCCAGCGACCTGGGTGTGCCGATCATCGGCGTGGGCCTGTTCTACCGGCACGGCTACTTCCGCCAGTCCCTCAACCGGGACGGCTGGCAGCAGGAGCGCTACCCCCTGCTCGACCCGGACGAACTCGCGGTCAGCCTGCTCCGGGAGAGTGACGGCGCCCCCTGCCGGATCGACCTCGCCCTGCCCGGCGGCCGCACCCTGGCCGCGCACGTCTGGAAGGCCCAGGTCGGGCGCGTCCCGCTGCTGCTGCTCGACTCCGACATCGAGGCCAACTCGCCGGCGGAACGCGACGTCACCGACCGCCTCTACGGCGGCGGCAGCGAGCACCGGCTGCTCCAGGAGATGCTGCTCGGCATCGGCGGCGTCCGCGCCGTCCGCGGCTACTGCCGGCTCACCGGCCACCCCGCGCCCGAGGTCTTCCACACCAACGAGGGCCACGCCGGCTTCCTCGGCGTCGAGCGGATCCGCGAACTGATCGCCGACGACGCGGCCGGCCCCGGGCTCGACTTCGCCGCCGCCCTGGAGGCCGTCCGGGCCGGCACCCTGTTCACCACCCACACCCCCGTCCCGGCCGGCATCGACCGCTTCGACCGCGAGCTGGTCGCCCGCCACTTCGGCGGCGACGCCGCCCTGCCCGGCGTCCAGGCCGAGCAGGTGCTCGCACTCGGCGCCGAGACCTGGCGCGGCGGGGACCCGAAACTGTTCAACATGGCGGCCATGGGCCTGCGGCTCGCCCAGCGCGCCAACGGCGTCTCCACCCTGCACGGCGAGGTCAGCCGGTCCATGTTCAACGGCCTCTGGCCCGGCTTCGACGTCACCGAGGTCCCGATCACCTCCGTCACCAACGGCGTCCACGCCGCCACCTGGATCGACCCGGCCGTCGTCCGGCTCGGCGCCGCCGAACTCGGCGCCGACCGCGCCGAGGCCGCCATGACCACCGGCGACGCCAAGCGCTGGACCGGCCTGGAGCGGATCGGCAACACCGAGGTCTGGGAGCTGCGCCGCAACCTGCGCGCCCAGCTGGTCGACGAGGCCCGCCAGCGGCTGCGCACCTCCTGGCGCCAGCGCGGCGCGGGCGAGGCCGAGCTCGGCTGGGTCTCCTCGGTGCTCGACCCGGACGTCCTCACCATCGGCTTCGCCCGCCGGGTGCCCTCCTACAAGCGGCTCACCCTGATGCTGCGCGACCAGGAGCGGCTGCGCGCCCTGCTGCTGCACCCCACCCGGCCGGTGCAGATCGTGGTCGCGGGCAAGGCCCACCCGGCCGACGACGGCGGCAAGCGGCTGATCCAGCAGATGGTCGCCTTCGCCGACGATCCGGTCGTCCGGCACCGGATCGTCTTCCTGCCCGACTACGACATGGCGATGGCCCAGCACCTCTACCCGGGGTGCGACGTCTGGCTGAACAACCCGCTGCGCCCGCTGGAGGCCTGCGGCACCTCCGGGATGAAGGCCGCGCTCAACGGCTGCCTCAACCTCTCCGTCCTGGACGGCTGGTGGGACGAGTGGTACGACGGCCAGAACGGCTGGGCGATCCCCACCGCCGACGGCACCGGAGGGGTGCTCGACCCGGAGAGCGTCGAGGCCGAGCGGCGGGACGACATCGAGGCCGCCGCGCTGTACGACCTGATCGAGAACCAGGTGGCCGCCCGGTTCTACGACCGCGGTGCGGACGGGCTGCCGCACCGCTGGATCGCCATGGTCCGGCACACCCTGGTCACCCTCGGCCCCAAGGTGCTGGCCGGGCGGATGGTCCGTGAGTACGTCGAGCGGCTGTACGCCCCGGCGGCGCTGGCCCAGCGGGAGCTGGCGGCGGCCCGTCCGGGTGAGGGCCCGTACGCCGGGGCGCGCGTGCTGGCCGGCTGGAAGGCCCGGATCCGCGAGGCCTGGCCGGCCGTCCGGGTCGAGCACGTCGAGGCGGAGAACCGGGACGAGGCGCAGGAACTGGGCAGTGCGCTGGCGCTGCGGGTGCAGGTCGCGCTGGGCACGCTGGAGCCGGACGACGTCGAGGTGCAGGTGGTGTCCGGGCGGGTGGACGAGTCGGACGGCATCTCGGACGCCTGCCTGCTCGCGCTCAAGCCGGTGGGCGGCCCGGACCTGGACGGCCGCACCCGGTACGAGGGCTCGCTGGAGCTCTGCCGGACCGGCCCGTTCGGTTACACCGTCCGGGTGCTGCCGGCCCATCCGGGCCTGGCCTCGCCGGCCGAGCTGGGCCTGGTCACGCTGCCGGCCGAGTCCGCGGGGATGGACGCGGGGCTGCTGCGCTGATGATGCCCTGACGGTGGGGTGGGGAGACCGACACGGTCTCCCCACCCTCCTAGACCAGGCTGTTCCGCCAGGCCTGGTGCAGTTCGGCGAAGCGGCCGGAGCCGTCGATCAGTTCCTGCGGGGTGCCGTCCTCCACGATCCGGCCCTCGTCCATCACCAGCACCCGGTCGGCGATCTCCACGGTGGAGAGCCGGTGGGCGATGATCACGGCCGTCCGCCCGGCCAGCACGGTGCGCATCGCCCGCTGGACGGCCTGCTCGCCCGGGACGTCCAGGGAACTGGTGGCCTCGTCCAGGATCAGCACGGCAGGGTCGGCCAGCAGAGCTCGGGCGAAGGCGACCAGCTGGCGCTGCCCGGCCGAGATCCGCCCGCCGCGCTTGCGCACATCGGTGTCGAAGCCGTCCGGCAGCGCGGCGATGAACTCGTGGGCGCCGATGTCCCGGGCGGCCTGCTCGACCTCCTCGCGGGTGGCGCCGGGGCGGCCGATCGCGATGTTCTCGGCGACGGTGCCGGAGAAGAGGAAGGACTCCTGGGTCAGCATCACCACGCCGCGCCGCAGCTCCGCGGTGGCGAGGTCACGCAGGTCCACGCCGTCCAGGGTGATCCGGCCGTCGGTCGGGTCGTAGAACCGGGCCAGCAGCTTGGCCAGCGTCGACTTGCCCGCACCGGTCGCGCCGACCACGGCCACCGTCTGCCCGGCGGGCAGCACCAGGTTGAACGGCGGCAGCACCTCCTTGCCGGTCCGGTAGGCGAACTGGGTCTTCTCAAAGCGCACTTCCCTGCCTCGCGCGCTCGCCTCCGGGCGCTCGGATCCGGCGCCGACGTTCCTCGCTCCGGCACTCCCTCCTCCGTCGGTCGCTTGTCGCTCGTCGCTTTCGGCGCCGGCGCGCCCTTCGGCTCGGCGCGGGGTGCCTCGCGTGCCCGTCAGGGCGGGCAGCTCGACGGGCTGGGCCGGCTCGGCGACGGTCGGCTCGTGGGCGAGCAGGCCGGAGATCTTCTCCAGGGCGGCGGCGGCCGACTGGTAGTTGTTCAGGAACATCGCCAGCTGGTCGATCGGTTCGTAGAGCCGGTGCAGGTAGAGGACGAAGCCGGTGAGCACGCCCAGCTCCACCGCGCCGTCGGTGACCAGGAAGGCGCCGAGCAGGACCACGCCGGCGGTCCAGACGTTGGCGACGGTGCGGGAGAGGCCGACGTAGCGGGCGATCTCCAGCAGGCCGTCCGCGGTGGCGGTGGCCGACTGCCGGTTCACCTCGGCGAAGGCGGCGTCGTTGGCCCGCTCGCGGCGGAACGCCTGCACCGGGCGGATGCCGTTCATGGTCTCGGTGAAGCGCACGATCACCGAGGCGGCCGAGGTGCGCGAGCGGCGGTAGACCCGGCGCGAGCGGACCCGGAACGAGCGGGCGATCAGACAGAGCGGCAGGAACGAGAGCAGCGAGACCAGGCCGAGCTGCCAGTCCATCACCAGCAGCAGCACCGAGATGTAGAAGACCGAGAGGGAGACCGTCAGCAGTTCCTGGAGGCCCTCGGAGAGCAGCTCGCGCAGGGCGTCCACGTCGCTGGTGGCGCGGGAGATGATCCGGCCCGAGGTGTAGCGCTCGTGGAAGTCGAGGCTGAGCCGCTGGGCGTGGCGGAAGATCCGGCCGCGCAGGTCCAGCAGGATGTCCTGGTTGACCCGGGCGCTGATCCTGATGAACGCCCACTGCAGCACGGTGCTCAGCACGGCGCAGGAGAGATAGGCGGTGACCACCGCGACCAGCGGGCCGGCGTCGTGCTCGCGCAGGGCCGGGACGCCCCGGTCCATCGCGATGGCGACCAGCAGCGGGCCGGACTGCAGAGCGGCCTGCTGGACCAGGATCACCACCATCGCGATGGTGACCCGGGCCCGGTGCGGGCCGAGCAGTGAGCGCAGCAGCGCCCGGGGCGCGCCCGGCGGGACGGGGATGTCCTCCTCGTCGACCGGGGGCGGCAGCTCGTCCTCGGCCGGCCGGCTCTTCTGGGCCCGTTCGGTGGGCTCGATCGTGGTGGTCATCGGGCGGGACTCCCCTTCGGTACGAGGGCGGCCTCGCCCGACATCAGTTCGCGGTAGCGCGCCGAGGAGCGCAGCAGCTCGTGGTGGGTGCCGACGGCCTCGATCCGGCCGTCCGCGAGGACGGCGACCCGGTCGGCGAGCAGGACGGTGCTCGGCCGGTGGGCCACCACCAGGGCGGTGGTGGAGCCGAGCACCTGGCGCAGTGCCCGTTCGACCAGTGCCTCGGTGTGCACGTCCAGCGCGGAGAGCGGGTCGTCCAGCACCAGGAAGGCCGGGTCGCCGACCACCGCGCGGGCGAGCGCGAGCCGCTGGCGCTGGCCGCCGGAGAGGCTGAGGCCCTGTTCGCCGACCTCCGTCGCCACTCCGTCGGGCAGTTTGTCGACGAAGCCGGCCTGGGCGGTGGCCAGTGCGGCGGCCAGCCGGCCGTCGTCGGCGCCGGGCGCGCCCATCAGGACGTTCTCCCGGACGGTGGCGGAGAACAGGGTGGGCTCCTCGAAGGCCACCGAGACCAGTTCGCGCAGCCGCTCCCGGGACAGTTCGCGGATGTCGCGGCCGTCCAGGGTGATGGTGCCGGCGGTGGCCTCGTACAGACGGGGGAGCAGCGCGGTGAGCGTGGTCTTGCCGCTGCCGGTGGCGCCGACCAGGGCCATCGTCTCGCCGCTGCGGATGTGCAGGTCGATGCCCTGGAGCAGGTCGGGGGTGTCGGGCGGGGCGTCCGGGTAGCGGAAGCGGACGCCGCTGAGCCGGATGCCGTCGCCGGTGGTGCCCGGCTCCCGGCCGGGGGCGTCGGCCTGCTCGGGCCGGTCGGGCCGGTCGGCCGGTTCGGGCTCGTCCAGCACCTCGAAGAAGCGGTCGGTGGCGGTGGCGGCCTCGTTGGCGCTGGCGAGCAGCCAGCCGAGCGACTCGACCGGCCAGCGCTGCGCGAGCGCGGTGGAGAGGAAGGCGACCAGGGCGCCGGCGCTCAGCTCGTCGTGGGCGACCAGGTAGGCGCCGGCGGCGAGCGCGCAGCCGAGGGCCAGCTCGGGCAGGCCGACGACGACCGCCCAGAGGGTGGCCAGCAGACCGGCCTTCTTCAGCTCGGTGCGGCGCAGGTCGTGGGCCTGCGCGTGGAAGCGCTCGGTCATCGAGCGGTGGCGGCCGAAGGCCTTGAGGATGCGGATGCCGAGGATGGACTCCTCGACGACGGTGGCGAGGTCGCCGCTCTGGTCCTGGGCGAGGCGGGCGGCGCCGGAGTAGCCGGCTTCGAAGCGCCGGGTCAGCACGATCAGCGGCAGCGCGGGCAGCAGCACGATCAGCGCGAGCCGCCAGTCCTGGGCGAACATCAGCGCGGTGCCGGCCAGGAACATCACCGAGTTGACGATGAGGAAGACCAGCGGAAAGGTCAGGAACAGCCGCATGGTGTACATGTCGGAGGTGGCCCGGGAGAGCAACTGACCGGAGCCCCAACGGTCGTGGAAGGAGATCGGCAGCCGCTGGAGCCTGGCGAAGAGGTCGCCGCGCATCGCCGTCTCCAGCTCGGCCAGCGGGCGGGCCAGGAGCACCCGGCGGGTGTAGAACAGCGCGGCCTCGGCCAGGCCGAGCGCGAGCAGCAGGCCGACCAGCGGCCAGAGCGCGTCGAGGTCGTGGTCGGCGATCGGGCCGTCCACGATCCGGCCGAGCACCAGCGGGACGCCAAGCAAGCTGAACATGGCGAGCAGGGCGGCGGTGATCGAGGCGGCCAGCCGCCAGCGGACCGCCCGGGCGTAGGGCCAGAGGCGTAGCAGGGAGCGGGTCGTCGACCGGTGAGCGGGCGCGGCGGGCGCGGCGGTCTCGGTGGTCGGTGTGGTCGGTGTGGTCGGTGCGATCTGCTGGGGCTGGAGGCCAGGTGGGCCCTCCTGCCGCTGGCCCGGCGGTGGTGGTGCTTCGGGCAGCAGGGTGTTTAGGTTCTCGGCCATCGCGGTGAGGGTAAGCAGATATCCGGTCATTTCTCATCCGGGTTTCGGACCTATCGACGAGAACCGGCCACCTGTGCGGACCCGTACGGATCCGGGTGCGTGCCTGCCCGGCTCCGCCCGGTTCCGCCCGGCCCGGACGGGCCCGGACCGGCCCCGACCGGCCCCGCGCGGTCTCGGCGGACGGAATCACCCGGACGGGCGGGGCGCGTGCTGCCTTGAGGGGCGCGTGTGGCGAATGGTGCATATCGCCATGCTTCGTGCGCCTCTCGTGTGCACTCCGCAGCCACCCGATGACAACTTCTGACGGAAAGTCACTATGCTGACGAAGGAAGGACGATGACGGTCACGACCGAGCGGGCTCCAGGAGCGGCGGGCCCCCGGGCCCGGACCCAGCAGAGCCTCAGTGTCGAGGCGGCGAAGAATCTCGCCACCACGACCAGGTCCGTACCGCAGATGCAGGAGATCGGCTCGCGCCGGCCGCTACGTCTGCGTCACCGGCTGTTCCGACGACGTGATGGGTCTGCGGCCCAGGGCGGTCAGCCGGATCGACGGGCACTACCTGCAAGGAGGGGAGTTTCCACTACCTGATGATCGTCGCCGACAAGGTCTGATCAGTCGCCGGCCGCGGGCGTGCGCAGCAGCTGGAGCGAGTGCCCGCCCAGCAGCACGGTGTCCTGCGGGCGGCACGTGGGTGCGGGCGCGTCCGCGGTGGTGTCGAGCACCGTCTCGTACGCCGTCTGCGGCGCGGTCCAGGGCTCGCCGGGCAGGGTGAAGGGCAGCGGCTCCGGGCCGGCGTTGAGCAGCAGCAGGAAGCTGTCGTCCTGCAACGGGCGGCCGGACGGGTCGCGTTCGGCCGTCGCGGCGCCGGAGAGCAGCATGCCGAGGCAGGCCGTCGGGGCGAACCAGTCGGCCTCCGTCATCTCCTTGCCCAGCGGGGTGAACCAGGCCAGGTCGGGCCGGCCGCCGGGGGCGGGGGCCCGGCCGGAGAAGAACGCCCGCCGGCGCAGCACCGGGTGGGCGCGGCGCAGCCGGACGAGCCGGGCGGTGAGCTCGCGCAGCTCGCGCGGGGCCGGGTCGTCCAGCAGCGACCAGTCCAGCCAGCTCACCTCGTTGTCCTGGCAGTAGGCGTTGTTGTTGCCGCCCTGGGTGCGGCCGAACTCGTCCCCGGCGGTGATCATCGGGACACCGGTGGAGAGCAGCAGGGTGGCCATCAGATTGCGCAGCTGGCGCTGCCGCAGGGCGGTGACGGCGGGGTCGGTGCTCTCGCCCTCGGCGCCGTGGTTCCAGGAGCGGTTGTCGTCGGTGCCGTCCCGGTTGGCCTCGCCGTTGGCCTCGTTGTGCTTGCGGTCGTAGGAGACCAGGTCGCGCAGGGTGAAGCCGTCGTGGGCGGTGATGTAGTTGACCGAGGCGTACGGGCGCCGCCCGCCGCGCTGGTAGAGGTCGGAGGAGCCGGAGAGCCGGTAGCCGAGTTCGCGGACGTCCGGCCGGGCGCCGCGCCAGAAGTCCCGGACGGTGTCGCGGTACTTGTCGTTCCACTCGGCCCAGAGCGGCGGGAAGTTGCCGACCTGGTAGCCGCCCGCTCCGACGTCCCAGGGTTCGGCGATCAGCTTGACCCGGCTGAGGACCGGGTCCTGGGAGACGGCGGCGAGGAAGGGGTGGTCCATGTCCACGCCGTCGGCGCCCCGGGCGAGTGCGGCGGCGAGGTCGAAGCGGAAGCCGTCCACGCCCATCTCGGTGACCCAGTAGCGCAGCGAGTCGGTGATCAGCCGGACCACCTGGGGCCGCCGGGTGTCCAGGGTGTTGCCGCAGCCGGTGTAGTCGGCGTAGCCGCGGGCGCGGTGCGGCGGGAGGCGGTAGTAGCCGGAGTTGTCGATCCCGCGCAGCGAGAGGGTGGGGCCGAGTTCGGCGCCCTCGGCGGTGTGGTTGTAGACCACGTCGAGGATCACCTCGATCCCGGCGGCGTGCAGCGCGCGCACCATCCGCTTGAACTCGCCGACCTGGCCGCCGCGCCCGCCGGCGGCGGAGTAGCCGGCGTGCGGGGCGAAGTAGCCGATGGTGTTGTAGCCCCAGTAGTTGACCAGTCCGCGCGCCTGGAGGTGGTCCTCGGAGGCGTGCTGGTGGACGGGCAGCAGCTCGACGGCGGTGACGCCGAGGCCGGTCAGGTGCTCGATCGCGGCCGGGTGGGCGAGGCCCGCGTAGGTGCCGCGCAGCTCGGGCGGCACCCCGGGGTGCCGCATGGTGAAGCCGCGGACGTGCAGTTCGTAGAGCACGGTCTCGGCCCACGGGGTCTTGGGCCGGTGGTCGTCGTACCAGTCGTCGTCGTCGTGGACGACCACGGACCTGGGCACGTACCGGGCCGAGTCGCGGTTGTCCCGGACGGTGTCCGCCACGTCGGCCTCGGGCCAGTTGCGGACGGCGCCGCAGACGGAGTCGTGGGAGGTGTAACAGCCGTCGATGGCCCGGGCGTACGGGTCGAGCAGCAGTTTCGCCGGGTTCCACCGGGCGCCGGTCCACGGGTCCCACCGGCCGTGGACGCGGAAGCCGTAGCGGGTGCCGGGCCGGACGCCGGGCAGGAAGCCGTGCCAGGTCTGGAAGTTCTGCTCGGTGAGCGGGTGCCTGCTCTCCTGGCCGTCCTCGTCGAAGAGGCAGAGCTCGACGGCCTCGGCGCCGGCCGCCCAGAGCGCGAAGTTGGTGCCCCGCCGGCCGTGGGCGTCGGTGCGGAAGCGGGCGCCGAGCGGTTGCCAGCTGCCCGGCCACGGTGGCTCGGCGGCGGGCCCGCCGTGCGGCCGTGCTGCGGCTTCCAGCTCCTGCCCTGACGCCATGGCCGTACCCTCCCTGAGCGGGGTGTCCCGGACCCCGTTCACTTCCTTGTTCCCTGATCCTGCTGATCGGAAGCCGCTGAACGGTGGCCTACCGGCGGATGGCCGTTCGGCGTCGGCCACGGGTGTGGGGTTTTCGCGGCCTCCGCGTGTCCTGTCGGGATTGTCCTCGTTGTGCGGGGTATCGGACGGACGTGGCGGGAGGCCCTGGAATGCGGCCGGGAGTACGGGTTTGGGCACGGCGTGCGGCGGCGCTGGGCTGCTGCCTGGCGGTGCTGACCGGGTGCACTGGCGGGGGCGGCCCGGCCGGGGGACCGGGCGGCGGTGACGCGGTGGCCGCGGGCCATGCGCCGCCGGCGGCCGTCTCCAGGGCGGTGGTCACCGTGCTGCCCGCCGACGGCGCCCAGGACGTTCCGCCGGAGGGCCCGGTCCGGGTGACGGCGGAGCAGGGGCGGCTGGTCTCGGTCCGGCTGGCCGACGCCAAGGGCACGGAGCTGCCCGGGACGGTCTCCGGGGACGGTGCCTCCTGGCTGCCGGACGGGCCGCTGCCGCTGGCCACCGCCTTCACCCTGGACGCGGTGGCCGAGGACGGGCGGGGCCGGCAGGCGGCCCGGCACGCGGCGTTCTCGACGGTGGCGCGGGCGCACACCTTCGTGGCCTTCTTCACCCCGGAGGACGGCAGCACGGTCGGCGTCGGCATGCCGGTCTCGCTGAGCTTCAGCCGGCCGATCACCGACCGCGCGGCGGTGGAGCGGGCGGTGGCCGTGACGGCGGAGCCTGCGGTGCCGGTGGCCGCGCACTGGTTCGGCAACCGGCGGCTGGACTTCCGTCCGCAGCGGTACTGGGAGGCCGGGACGAAGGTCTCGGTGGCGCTGCGGCTGAAGGACGTCCAGGGCGCGCCGGGCGAGTTCGGCACCCAGTCCAAGGACATCGTGTTCACCGTCGGCCGGGCACAGGTGAGCACGGTGGACCTGGACGCGCACACCCTCACCGTCCGCGCGGGCCAGGGCGGCACGGTGGTGCGGACGCTGAAGGTGTCCGGCGGCAGCCCGGACCACTCCACCTACCGGGGCGCGCTGGTGGTGTCGGAGAAGTACAAGGTGACCAGGATGAACTCGCAGAGCGTCGGGATGGGCGACGAGTACGACATCAAGGACGTGCCGCACGCGATGCGGCTGACCGCCTCCGGCACCTTCGTGCACGGCAACTACTGGGCCGATCCGAGGGTGTTCGGCACCGCCAACACCAGCCACGGCTGCATCGGCCTGGCCGACGCCAAGGGCGGGGGGAGCAGGGAGACCCCGGCGGGCTGGCTGTTCGAGCACACCATTCCCGGGGACGTGATCGAGGTGAAGGCCTCCGTCGGGGAGGTCGTCCCGCCGCAGAACGGCCTCAACGGCTGGAATCTGCCCTGGGACCAGTGGCTCGCCGGGAGCGCCCTGGCACCGGGGTGATCTTCACTCAGAGGCAACCCGGTGATTCACCGGCCTCCGCCCGGGATTCACTCATATGGCCCGGCTATCCTGCTTGCCGCGCCGAAGACCGGCGCGAAAGATCGCCGGTCAGGTGCAACCCGTCCGGGTAGTCGCGCGTCCATCAGGAGTGGACACCGGGAGGGGAGAGACCGTGAAGCCGGTTAGGGCGGCCGATGCCGCGATAGGGATCACCAGCCGTCGAATGCGCCGTGGTGCGGTGGCGCTGATGATGGGTGGGGTGTTGTTGCTCACCGCGGCCTGTTCGGACGACAAGGGCAGCGACAAGGGGAGCAGCAACGACACCGCGACGGCGGGTGGGACGGCGGCGCCGGGGCAGACCTCGGCCGAGCCGAAGACCTCCGCCGCGGTGCTGACGGTCGAGCCCAAGGACGGTGCCCAGGACGTGGCGCCGACCAACGCTCTTCAGGTGGCGGTGGCGAACGGCAAGCTCACCGCGGTCGAGGTGACCGACAAGGAGGGCAAGCCGGTCGAGGGGGCGATCACCGCGGACGGCACCGGCTGGAAGCCCAGCGCCGCGCTCGCCGTCGGCATGGCGTACAAGGTGAACGCGCAGGCGAAGGACGCCGACGGCCTGGTGGCCGCGTCGACCACCTCGTTCACCACGCTGACGCCGGACAAGAAGATCTCCACCAACGACAACATCACCGACAACGCCACCTACGGCGTCGGGATGATCGTCTCGGTGGTCTTCAACAAGGACGTCAAGAACAAGGAGGCCGTCGCCAAGGGCATCACCTTCGCGACCAGCGACGGCACCGAGGTGAAGGGCCACTGGTTCGGCGCCCGCCGGGTGGACTTCCGTCCGGCCGAGTACTGGAAGCCGGGTACCAAGGTCACCATCAAGTACCGGCTGAAGAACGTCGAGGTCTCGCCGGGCGTCTACGGTGACGTGGACAAGGACGAGCCGTTCACCATCGGCCGCTCGCAGGTCTCCACCGCGGACTCCGCCACCCACCAGATGACGGTGGTCCGGGACGGCGTGAGCAGCACGGTGCCGGTGACCCTCGGGGACGAGAAGAACCCGTCGTGGAACGGCACGATGGTCGTCATGTCCAAGGAGAAGGTCACGCGGATGAACTCGGAGACCGTCGGCCTCGGCGGCGAGTACGACATCAAGGACGTGCCGCACGCGATGCGGCTGACCACCTCCGGCACCTTCGTCCACGGCAACTACTGGGCGAACCCGTTCGGCAAGACCAACGCCAGCCACGGCTGCGTCTCGATGCAGGACACCAAGGGCGGTGGTGACAACACGGTGGCGGGCAAGTTCTTCAACGACTCGATGATCGGCGACGTGGTCACCATCAAGAACTCCAAGGAGAAGACGGTCGCGCCCGACAACGGGCTCAGCGGCTGGAACCTCACCTGGGCCAACTGGTAGGCCCTGCCCCGGCGGTGGCTCCGGTAAAGCCACGGCCTGGAACGACGACCGGCCCGGTCCCCGCTACGGGGACCGGGCCGGCCGCCGTTTCCGGGCGGATCGCCGCCCGGACGACGAAACCTTTCCCGGGTGCCGGGGCATCTATCAGTCGGGGTCCGCGTGGTTCGGAGGCCAGCGCGGTTCAAGGATCCGCAGGTTCGCGGGTTCACGGGAGGAGTCGACAGTGAGATCGATACGCACGGTGGTGGCCGCCGGGGTGCTCGGCGGGGTGATGGTGCTGACCAGCGCCTGTGGCGGCGGGGGCAGCGGTAGCAGTGGGGACGGCGGCGCGGCCAGGGCCGAGCTGGGGGCCGGCGCGGCCGCGGGGGCCTCGCCGACCGCCTCGGCCGCCGCCCCGGCGGGTGCGGGCGCGACGCCGAAGGTGTCGCGGGCGGTGCTGGACATCCAGCCGAGGAACGGCGCGGTGGACGTGGCGCCGAACGGCGCGCTGAAGGTCTCGGTGGCGGGCGGCAGGCTCACCACCGTCAAGGTGAGCGACCGGGGCGGCCAGGAGATACCCGGCTCCATCGCGGCCGACGGCGGCAGCTGGACCCCGGCCGCGGGCCTCGCGGTCGGCACCGGCTACCAGGTGAGCGCGATGGCGGCGGACGCCGACGGCGTGGTCGCCACGGCGGACAGCGCCTTCACCACGCTGACGCCGGAGCGGGAGGCCAAGGCGCGCGACAACGTCGACAACGACGCCACCTACGGCGTCGGGATGATCGTCTCGGTGGCCTTCGACAAGGACGTCAAGAACAAGGAGGCCGTCGCCGAGGGCATCACCTTCGAGACCAGCGACGGCACCGTGGTGAAGGGCCACTGGTTCGGCGCCCGCCGGCTGGACTTCCGCCCCGAGGCGTACTGGAAGCCGGGGACCAGGGTCACCGTCCACTACCGGCTGAAGAGCGTGGAGATCGCCCCGGGCGTGTACGGCGGTGTGGACCGGGACGAGCCCTTCACGATCGGGCGATCCCAGGTTTCGACGGTTGACGCCAGAACCCACCGGATGACGGTGGTGCACGACGGCCGGAGTTCCGTTGTGGACATCACCTCCGGTTCGACCGAGCACCCCACCTGGAACGGCACCATGGTCGTCATGTCCAAGGAGGGCGTGGTGCGGATGCAGTCCAGCACCCTGCCCGGGATGACCGGTGCGCCGTACGACCTGATGGCGCCGCACTCGATGCGGCTGACCGATTCGGGTACGTACGTCCACGGCAACTACTGGAGCGACGCCTTCGGCGAGGACAACGTCAGCCACGGCTGCGTGGGCCTCAAGGACGTCAAGGGCGGCGGGAGTTCGACCTCGGCGGGCGAGTTCTACGACGGCTCGCTCGTCGGCGACATCGTGACCGTGCAGAATTCCTCGCGCGGCCAGGTGGCTCCGGACAACGGTCTGAGCGGTTGGAACCTGCCCTGGAGTGCCTGGTAGGAGCGGGTTCGCGGCAACCTGGGCTTGACGCGGGCCCGGCCCGGGTTGCATCCGGCATATGCCGACGCGGCGGTGATCGTTTGCTCATTGTCCGTACGCGGCCGCTTGCGTTCCGCAATGATGGACCGCATGGCGGGTTGGGGCGAAACAGATCAGTCATCACTTCAGGTGTCCAGCTTGGTCACCGAGGCATCGTGGATGTGCTTCCAGGAGGCGCTGGCGGCCCTGGAGAGGCTCAGCTCCAAGGAGCTGGAGCATATGTACTTCGACCGGCTGAGCGACGAGTCGGGGCCGGGCGAGGTGCGGCTCCCGTCCAGGCCCGAGTCCGGTCCGCTGGCCCGTCGGCTGGTGCTCTCGGTGCTGCAGACCTGGGAGCTCCACCAGCAGCTGGAGGTCGGCGAGCTGCTGACCAGCGAGCTGGTGGCCAACGCGGTGCGGCACGCGGCGGGCCGGACGATCGGCCTCCAGCTGGCGCGGAAGCCGGGCTGGCTGCGGGTGGAGGTACGGGACTCCTCGCGAGCGCTGCCCTGCATGATCCTGGCCGACACGAGCCCGGTCAACGAGCGCGGGCGCGGCCTCAGAATCGTCGACGACCTGGCCGACCGCTGGGGCGCCGACCTGATGCCGCGTGGCAAGAGCGTCTGGTTCGAACTGAAGGTCCGCGAGCGTCACTGATCCGCCCGGGAAAACATGTGGGGCCCCCGAGGTCACCGTGGTTCGGTGCGTGGGGGCCCCTGCAAGTCATCGCGCCGGCCAAGGGGGTGCGTGCCGCGCGATGGGCGACGGCTGCGCCAGGTCGGGCCAGCCGTAGTTCGCGCCCAGGGCGGGGTCACTGTCGTCCGCCGTTGGACTGCTCCGACTATCGCATGGATCTCAGCATGCGGGCAAACCAGATGGCTTCGATTGAAAGGCTTGTAACCTAGTTCACCTTTGGAATTTGCATGAGTTAACGCCACCGCCTGTGATTATTCACAGTGCCGAGGCAATGGCCTACTGGATCGTGCGCCACGGGTTCCGCAGCGAGAGCATCGGCGTGTCCACGCCCAGCTTGGCCGCGGTGCTGTGCAGTGACTCCCGCAGGTACGGGTAGAGCACCGTCACACCGACCTTGTCGACGAACTGCTGCTGGAGGTCGGCCGGCAGCTCGAACGGCTCGCCGACGGAGAACGCGGCCACCGCGTCCACGGCGAAGTCCGCCTGGGCGCTGCCCAGCTCCAGACGGCAGCGCACCTCCAGGGTGGTGCCGTCGTCGCCCTGCCGCAGCCACACCAGGAACGTGGTGCGGTTGTCGGCCTCGTCGCGCGGCTCCTGCTGATCGAACAGGCGGCGGCCCGACACCTCCAGGAAGGTGACCTCCTCCAGCTCGGTGGCGTCCGCGATCTCGTCGAACGTCCGGAAGCGCCGCACCTGCCGCCGGGTGGACAGGCCCGCCATCAGACCGTCACCGGCCGCTGGCTGTCGTCGCCCCAGGCCGCCGGCCTGGCCCGGTGGCCGCGCCCCCGGACGGCCACCTGGACGTGCACCTCGACCGGCGCGGGCTTCCAGGCGGGCGTGAGGTCCGCACCGGTGTGGTCGACCATGCTGTGCAGCCGGGCGCCGACGGCCCGGGCGTAGCGCTGCAGGGTCGAGTAGCGGGCGTCGCCGCCGACGCGTTCGAACTCCGAGACCGTGGACTGGGACGTCCCCATGCGCTGCGCCACCTCGCGCTGGGTGAGGCCGCGCTTGGTCCGGGCCACGACCAGCGTCTCCACCAGCTCGGCATAGGCCTGTGCGTCCTCCAGGCCGGCTGCGGTGCGGGGATCGTCCGGATCGATGCCGAGAAGATCATGCAATGTGGGTGCCATGGTCGCCCTCCCCTCCGAGTGCTTCAACATTATCGCCCAAAGCCGATACCGAGAACGGGACGCTCACTCCTTCGGGCGACGGTTGCGCCACTCCTTGAGCCGCCGCTCGGCGGTGTCCAGCTCGTTCGGCGGGGCCTTCCGGGAGGTCTTCTGGAAGAACGACAGCGCGAGCAGGACCAGCCCGTCCGTCTCCTCCGCGTAGAGGAGGCGGAAGATGCGGCGGTTGCCGGTGAGCCGCACCTCCAGCAGGTCGTGCCCGACGTTCTTCACATCGCCCGGCAGGGTCTGCCGGGCCTTGACCCGGTCCATCAGGACGGCGAGCTTGGTGAGTTCGTACCGGGCGAGCCCGGCCTTCTCAAGCTCCTTGTTCACCGGCGCGGAGCCGTCCGCGCCCTCGTAGAAGGCCCACCCTCGCTCCTCCACCGCCCACCCCGCCCATGCCCCCCGACTGATGCGATCGTCAGGTAAGTCTAGGGGTGTGCCCGGTGCGCACGGTGGCGGTTCTCGTCCCCAACGGTGCCGTCGTCCCCCTCGTCCCCGGCGACCGACCGGATTCCCGCGAGCAGTCCTGCGGGTTCCCGATCTGCCGGCGCCGGCATTGCCGTACCTGCCCGGCGGTCAAGGAGATCCCGGTCCCTGTCGCAGCTGTCTCCACGTGCCGCCCACGGCATGAGCGCCACCGCACCTGGCAGCTGATCGGAGGGGTGCTTCTGGGGCGAGGCGCAGGGGCTGCGGTCACCGTGCTTGTGGTGCGGGTGTGTTGGGGGTGGCCTGGCGGGTTCGGGGTGAGGAGTCCCGGCCGGTCTGATGGGCGGCTCTGCGTGCGAGGACGGCGTTGCGCACGTGGGTGGCGTGGGTGTGGACGGCGGCGGGGGAGAGCCGGGCCGGGGGCGGCGGCGAGGTGGCCGCGCCGGTGCGGCAGGCCCGGCAGAGGCCGCCGAGGAGGGCCTGCGGGCGGCTCGGCGTGCGGCAGTCGGTGCAATCGATGATCCGCGTGGACGGGGGCGGCGCGGGTGCCCAGGGGCGTTCGGGCGGCATCTTGTCGAGCAGGCGGCGGCGGGTGAACGCGGCCGGGCTGTGCACGGAGGGCGGCAGGCCCGCGGTGAGGGTGGCCGCGAAGAGGTCGGGCGGCATCCCGCGCGCCAGCCACTGGGCGGCGAGCGGTTCGAGGTCCGCGCACTCGGTGGCGGACAGCGCGAGCCGGGCGTCCGCCAGGCCGAGGGCGGCCAGGGCGTCGTAGGCGGGCGAGCGCGGGGGCCGGTGCGGGGGTCGGTGCGGGGGGAGACGTGGTGCGCGCGGGCCGGGGCGCTCGTCCGGGTGAACCTCGGCGGGGTCGCCGGTGGCCAGGAAGTGCGCCCACCAGGCGTCGTCCCGGGCCGTGCGGGAGAAGTAGGTGCGGAACACCCACTGGGTGCGGTCGGCGCCGACCCGTTCGCGGATGCGGCGCAGATGCCCGGCGACGGAGAGGTTGTTGAGGGCGGTGCGGACGGCCTGCTGCCCGTAGTGGGGCTGATCGCGGGCGAGGGTCTTGGTGTCCATCGCGGCGCCCTCGGGGAGGCGGTCGATCAGGCTTGCCAGGTACGCCTCGCGGCCGGGCAGGTGTGCGAAGTCGTCGGCTCGGCGCGGGCGTTGGCCCGGAGCGGACTTCTTTCCGTAGCCCGACGCGGCCATGCTGGGCGCGTCGGAGGGGGTGGCGGCGGTAAGGTCGTGGGTAGCCACTAGATCGACTCTCATTCGATCGTGCTGGTCAAACCCCCGTTCGGTGTGCCTAGCACCGGCGGGGGTTGATTCGTTTGTGCGCACGCTACACGGCGCATGCGCATGGTGGCGACCTGGTGACCATTAGTCATATCTGCTGGCTGTGGCGGTACTTGGGCGGGTGGGAGGGAGATGGTTACCCACCCATTCCACTGGAAGGTCGCTCGACCGCCGACACCTGAGCTTCGGCCGACCGTCAAGCCGGGCCGGACGCGCTGCACGTGGAGATTCCCGGGTCGGCCTGGCCTTCGCGGCCGGGCCGGGACCGTCGGCGGACACGGGCAACACCGGGCTGATGAGCGAGCTCACCGGCCGCCGGTGTACGAGAACGACCCCGCGATGTCGAAGCCGGCCAGCGCGGCGGCGTCGGCGGTCGCGGAGTTGGGCCCCGGTGTCCAGCACCGCGCGGAGCCGCGAGGAGGCCACGTCCTCCACGTAGGCATCGCCGGCGGTGAGCTGCTTGATGCGGTGTGGGTCCACGTCGTGGCCGACGGCGCGATGGCCCACCTCGGCGGCGCGCACGGCGAGCGGCAGTCCCACGTAGCCTTGGCCGGCGACAACAACATCCATGACGACTCCGATCCGGGTAAGGAGCACCGCTGTGGCCCTGGTTTCCGTGGTGATGCCTGTGCACAATTCGGTGGCCATGCTCGGGCCCGCAGTTCGGTCGGTGCTGGCGCAGACCCACACCGATCTCGAACTGCTGATCACGGACGACGCGTCCTCGGACGGTTCGATGGATCTGCTGAGAGAGCTGGCTCGGCAGGACGAGCGGGTCCTGCCGGAGGCAGCGGCCCGGCAGGGGGGCGCGGCCCGGGCCCGCAACCTGGCCATCGCGCGGGCCCGGGGTGACTACATCGCCTTCCTCGACAGCGATGACATGTGGCTCCCGACGAAACTGGAGAAGCAGCTCGCCTTCGCCGCGACGGCCGGGACGCCCCTCACGTTCACCTCCTACTACAAGATGGACGCCCTGCACTCGGGCGAGGCCGCCGACTTCGTCCCGAACGGGCGTGTGGTGTGGGCGCCGGAGCGCGTGGACTACAGCGCGATGCTGGTCCAGGACCACATCGGCGCCCTGACCGCCATGTACGACCGCAGGGTGGTCGGGACGAGGCTGATGCCGGACATGCCGAAGAGGCAGGACTACGCGCTCTGGTTGTCGATCATGCGGGATGGGACTCCCTCGCGGGCGCTGCGGGAACCCCTGGCGGTGTACCGGGCGCAGCGGGCCGGGTCGCTCTCGTCGAACAAGCTGTCGCTCGTCCCGTACAACTGGAACCTCTACCGCCGGCACGAACAGCTCTCGGTGTTCCGGTCGACGCGGGCTCTGGCCGGAGCGGCATGGCACTCAGTGCGGAAGTCGCACATCTAGCACCCGTTCACGAGCCCGGGGAGCCCGGTGCGCGACCGTTTCCGGGTGGTGCCCGACCGGGCCCCGCCCCGTGGCCGTGCCGCGTGCTCGGCGGCTGGACCCGCAGGGCGGGACTCGCTGGCCCGCATAGTCATGCTCGGTCGTCGCGCCCGGCCCTGTCCGACCCCGGGGGTAGACCCCCTTATGTCCGTTTCGCCCCCCGCTAGCGTATAGCCACTCGGAGGCTGTACGGGTTCCAAGGCCGTCAGACGGGCAGCAGACCGGGGCTGACCTGCTGGTTGGCGGTGGTCTGCGACCTCACAACACGGGGTAACCATGCACTCCGACGGCGCGTCTTTGAGACGGCCGAAGGTCGGGTGACGCCGATCAGCGCGCAAGCAACAGAACCCCCGACCTCTCCGGTCGGGGGTTCTTCGCGTGTTGAGGAACGGCTCAAACGTCGCCGAACTCGCCGTCCACGGCAGCGTGGATGAACGCCGCCAAGGCGTCGGGGGTGAATCGCAGCCGGGGGCCGTCAGGGTCCTTGGAGTCACGCACCGTGCCGGGACGGTTGTCATCCACTTCGATGCAGTCCCCGCCCTGACCGTTGCTATAGCTGCTCTTCCGCCACCGGGCAGGCTGTTCCTCGGAGTGCATCGGTGAATCCTTCCCATGCCGATCTGATCACGGTCTCAGAGTCCTGTGGAGATAGGGACTGAGCCCTCAGCAGATCGTAGAGCCCTTGCCGATGCGCCACGTCTTGCGTGTCATCGAACAAGCGGCCCGATCGGCTGCCCTCCTCATAGGCGATCACTGCGTGGTCGGCCGTGGTCAACAAGATCAGGGAGGAACCGCCCAGTTCCGAGTGCGCACCAGAGCCAAGGGGAAGCACCTGGATCGTGACATGCCGGAGCTGGCACGCGGCGAGGATCAGGGACAGCTGCTCGGCCATGACAGCAGCCCCGCCAACCGGCCGACGAAGTGCCCACTCATCCAAGATGAACCAGTACCGGCACGCGGGCGGTTCTTGGTAGACGCGGGTCTGACGTGCCATTCGGGTCGTCAGCCAGTCCTCGATCTCGCCCGGGGTGGCGAACGGCTCGCCAGCGTGGAGCACCGCGCTGGCGAAGGCTTGCGATTGGAGCAGGCCCGGCACGGTCAGCGTGTACGACTCGTGCCCGATGGCAGTGCTGGCCAACTTGAGGTAGGTCGAGTACTTGTCGGGGAACGGTTCCTTCTTCGCGAGCACGTAGTACCGCTGGAACGAGCCATCTGTGTTGAAGGCGGCGTCCAAGCGCTCGGACAGGCCCTCGGGTGGCTTCGACTCGCCGTTCTCGATCCGGCTGAGGTGCCCCTTCGAGAAGTTGAGGATCTGGGCGAGTCGCCCAAGCGACATGTTGTCGTTGGCCTTACGGAGGCGGCGGATCTCCGAGCCATAGAAGTGGCGGGGCGACTTCTCCGGGTGGAGCTCCCGTTCCTGCCATCCCAACGCTGCCTCCCGTGTTTCCCGCTATGTGCCGTCCCTGCTGGAAACATGACGGCTCTTCCGATGCTAGCGCCGAGTGCCGATCCTGGTAACGGCCCAACTACGGAAAGGAGCCGACGGCGTGAGCACGAGGAAGCCCCCCAACACGCGCATCTACGTCCCCGAGGTCGGCGAGACGGTCAAGGACATCGCCACCGGCAAGACGGGCGTCCTCACCGGCACCCACAACAGGGAGGCCTACCTCCGCCCGTCGGGCGGCGGCATCGAGTTCTCCACCATGCCGTGGAACATCGAGCCCGTCGAAGGTGTGGACCAGCTGGAGTTCGTGCAGCACCCGCCGCCGCCCCCGGAGGAGGACGTCGCCGAACCGCCGGCGCCCCCCACCGCGGCGTGAGCCTCGACCAGCCGCCGGGGTCGCAGAACCCGCCCGTGCAGTTCTACCTCCGGTTCCCGGAGTGGGCCCTCGGGCGTTGCTTCAAGTGCGAGACCTACAAACTCGTTGCCTGTCTCGGGGACCTCACCGTCGACGGGTTCACGATCAAACTGTTCGCTTGCCACCCCTGCGCCTGGCGGCTCGAACAGTTCCACCGCGCACTGAGAAGGAGGCATGACATGGCGCACGACCTGATCGCGGCCCCGTTCCTGGGCTCCCACGTTGTCCTGCGGCCGGGCCGCCTGGAGGCGATCAAGCTGCCTGAGCGACGGTTCCGTGAACTGGAACTCGCCAGTGCCCGTGGTGAGGCCTGCCCACCGTGGCTCCTGGAAGCGGCCAAGGCCCGATGGGGGGGCCAGCCTGCCGGTGCGGCGGGCCGATGAGGCTGTCCTGATCAGGCGGCCCTCCCTCTTCGGGCACAGCCGGGGCAGCTGGGAACTCAACCTCGGGTGCAACTTCAACTGTGACCACTGTTTCCTGGGCGAGCGGCCGTTCGCCGGCCTGGACGAAGCAGGGAAGCACAGCATGCTGCGGACCTTGCGGGACGCGGGTGTCCTCTGGCTTCAGATGACCGGGGGCGAGCCGTTGATCGACCCCCACTTCGCCGGTGCCGCTCGGCTTGCCCACGACCTCGGGATGATGATCGAGGTAAAGACGAACGGCTCGCGACTCGTACGACCCGAGGTGCTGGATGTGCTGGCCTCCGTCAAGCCGTACCGGGTCGATGTCTCCTTGTACGGCGCCACGGAAGAGACGTACGACGGCTTCACGCACACCCGGGGGGCGTTCAAGCGGGCCACCGCAGGTCTGGCTGCTGCGGTTGCCGCCGGGGTACCGCTGCGCTTGTCGCTGATCATCACCGCACAGACCGCTCACGAGCAGGACCGCATGCGCGGCTTGGCGGACGACCTCGGGTTGCCCTACATCGAGTACACCCACATGTCGCCGACGATCTACGGCGGGGGCGAAACGCTCAGGTCCCAGTCCCCGGCGCACCTCAAGCCGCTCGGCAGGTTCGAGGGCTGCAACGCGGGCCACACCTTCCTGCATGTGGACCCGCACGGCCGGGCCTCGATCTGCAAGGTCGCCCGCGACGAACAGGTCGACCTGACATCCGAAGGAGCCCAAGGGCTCGCTCGCCTCGGCGTGATCGCCGATGGCCTCATGCTTCGCACCGGTGGCTGCTCCGGCTGCCAGCTCTCGGCGAACTGCTCGGTTTGCCGGCCGCTGGCCAAGCGCTACCAGGAGGCGAAGGCACCACTCAGGAATTACTGCCAACACGGACAGAAGGAGAGTGCAGCATGACCGCTGTCATGGTCGAGTTGACCGCCACCCGCACCGAGGAGGACGAGGAGCTGTCGTTCATCGACGACGCCGAGTCGTTCGGCGCCGACTCGCTGCCCGGGTGCGGCGACGACAACCCGTACCAGTAGCCCGGTACTAGCGTGACGTGTCCCTGGGTGGGTTCCCGGCGTTTCAGCCTGGGGCCCGCCCGGGGCCTGCCACGACAGACGAACGGACGACTGTGACCACATCCCGAATCCCGTACGCGGACCTGCCTGTTACGGCACGCAGGGCCGTCGAGGCGCACACCGGCCCGGTCCTGAAGGTGGAGTCGGAGACCGAGGGCTTCAACAGCTCGATCGCCGCCCGTCTGATGTCGCCGACTGGCATGTACTACGTGAAGGGGCTGCGGGCAGACCACCGACGAGCGTGGACTCAGGCCCGAGAGGCGGAAGTGAACCCGTATGTGCGAGGGATCGCACCCGCCTTGGTCGCCCGTGTCGAATCCGACGGGTGGGACCTGTTGATCTTCGAAGCGGTCGACGGACACCACGCCGACTACCGGCCTGGCTCACCCGACCTGCCGAAGGTCGTTGCCACACTGCGGCGTCTGTCGGAGATCCCTTGCCCACCGATCGAACTACGGCGCGCGGAGCAGCGACTCGCCCGGTACGCCGCACGGCCGGAAGACCTTGATCAGTTCGCTGGGGAGGCGCTGCTTCACACCGACTGGCACAACACGAACGTCCTCGTGACCGACCAGAGCGCCCAACTCGTTGACTGGGCCTGGGCCACCAAGGGCGCCCCGTGGCTGGATGCCGGGTACTGGGCGCTCTGGCTGATCGCGTTCGGGCACGACCCCGCCTCGGCCGAAGGATGGGCCGCCCGCGTTCCGACATGGCAGGCGGCGTCCGCCGAGGAGGTCAACGCGTTCGCTGTCGCCAACGCCAACATGTGGGACGAGATCGGCGAGGACGACCCCGACCCGTGGACGACCCGCATGGTCGGCGCCGCCCGCACATGGCGCGACTACCGGAAGGCGTGATCGGCCCCGGAACAGCCCCGGCTGTCCCCTCCCGCCGTGGAGAGGTGGCCGGGGCGTCATCGATTCCGGCTGGACCTACGCGTTGGGCTCGCTCTCGCCCTCGCGGTCCACCACGAACGTTCCGCGCTGCGGGAGGGTCCGGACCCACCCCTCGTCGCGCAGGAACTCGACCGCATGCCGTGCGGTGTTCCGGGCCACCCCGTAGGTCTGTATCAAGGCCGACTCGGACGGCACCCGCCCGCCGGGGCGCAGTTCGCCCGACCGGATGGCCCGGATCACATCGGCAGCGATCTGCTGGTACGGGTGCTCTTCGGCGTCCGGGTCGATAGGTGTGGCAGCCATGACGCAGAGCCTAGGCGTCTCGGCACGTCCTCGCGCGTGCCGGTACGAGTCAGAACGTATCTGTGCCGACAACGGCCCCGACGTCACCGCTGTGGGCGCCCAGGAGGCCGCCAGCCCCGGACAGGTCCTCTTCGCCTGCCCCCGCTGCGCCCCCGCCGTACGTGCCGTCTTCGCCATCGGCGACGACCGGTAGTCCACGCCACAACCACCCCGCCCGGCCGTCTGCCGGGCGGGGTTTCAAAGGCCCCTCGCTGTATCCCGAACGGTGTGAACTTCGGGCGAACGGCGCCACGCGTCCGCGGGCCGCTTCTGGCACGCCGCTCTCCACAACGCCCACACCGCCCACCAGCGCGACCTCGGCGCGGGCATCCTGTCCGATCTCGCGTATCAACTGCTGTGGCTCAAGGACGCACGAGCCGCCGCCGACATCCTCGACCACGCCATCCCTCGGACTCAGCACCCCACCGCGCGGTCCCTCCTGCACCTGCGACAGGCCCGCGCCCTCGCCGTGCTCGACGAGGGCGGCCTGTGCCGCCGGGCCCTCGCCGCCGCAGAGAAGGCGCTGGATACCCCGCCGTATGATCCCGCACCCGCCTGGTGCTCGTGGATGTCGCACGCCGACCTGGCCGCGGACAGCGGCCGTTGCCTCGCGGACCTCGGTCAGTGCCGCCAGGCCCACCAGCTCATGGACGAGGGCATTGCTTTGCTGCCCGCCACCCGCTCCAAGACCAGATCCGTGTTCCTGACCTACCAGGCCGAGACCTACCTCCGCGACGGCGAACCCGACATCGCCGCGGAGACCGCCACACGCTCCCTCGACCTGGCCAGCCGGATCGACGCCCCCAGGTGCGTGACGATGATCCGCGACCTCGAACCAGAGCTGTCGCGATACGCGCAGACCGCTTCCGTCGCCGAACTGCTCGAACGGCTTCGAGCGGTCGGTTGAAGCTTCGCCGCCGGCTGCCCACTCCTGCTTGTGGAGTTCGAACAGATGGTTGGACCGCACGGAGTACGAGGTGGTGCGGTCCGGCCCCCGCCGGCTGTGGGACGAGGTGGCCGCCGCGTACCGGTGGTGGGCCGACCAGGACCGCCCCGGGCACGAGCGGTTCGGCCTGACGGTCACCCCGGAGGGTCAGACGGCCTGGCTCGACTCTCCTGACCACCCGGTTCCGCGGCAGAGCTGACGGGCCGCCCTCGCCCCGGGCCCTACCGGCGGCCTGGCAGCGCCACCCAGATCCGGTCCCGCCCGTGCACGCCACAGCGGCGCACGGGCGGGGCTTCGCCTACCGTTGCGCACGCTGGTCACTCACCACGAACCAGCGGGTCAAAGGCAATGTGCACTCTTGTTCGCTTCGCCAACGCCGGGTGGGTACGGGGAGGCTGCTCGCTCACAGATCGGCGGGGTCATAGCCGAACGGGAGGAGCCCCCAGCGCTCCCAGTCCCGGATCATGCGTGGTGCAGCACCCACCGGATGCGGCTGATCGGCGTCCAGCAGCTCGGTGACGTCGTCGTGCTGCGATACGCGCCCAAGCAGGAATCCGTCTGAGCCTCGCCGCCAAGCCTGGCTGCCCGCCCAGCGCCGGTCGACGTGGGCGTTCCTGTGGTGACGGCGCAGTGGTCAAGCCCTCGCCCGGCGGCGCGCCGCCGGGCGAGGGCCGGGACAGCTGCTGCCTTCTCCGTCGGCAGGACGTCCCGGAGGATCCGGGCGGACCGACGGGCGTTGGGGCAGTGGATGACCTCTTCCGGCGTCACGGTGAGGTCGACTCTCACGTCGTTGGTCATATGTGCTGACTGTGGCGGTACTTGGGTGGGTGGGTGGGAGGTGGCTACCCAACCATTCCACTAGAAGGTCACTCGACCGCCGACACCTGAGCTTCGGCCGCGAAGGCGAGGAAGGCGGCCCAGGCGGAGGGCGAGAAGGCGAGCTGCGGGCCGGCCTTGTCCTTGGAGTCCCGGACGTGGACGAGGTCGGGGTGGGCAGCCACCTCGACGCAGTTGCCGCCCTCGTAGTCGCTGTAGCTGGACCGGATCCACGGTGCTGCGACGCTCATAGTTGCTCCGCTACCTTTCTGATGAACTGCATGGAATCCTCAACGCTGAGGGCTTGCGCGCGGATTATCGCGTGCCGCGTGCTGAGCTCGCTCACGACCTTCGGGTCGGAGTGGAGTGCGTTCGTTCCATGGGTTTCCACATATACGTAGTGCTCGTGATTGACCGTCTCTATGACAACCATCGATCCGGAGAGGGCCGAGGGGATGGCCCGGTCGATGGTCAGGATCTGGACTCGCACATTGCGCAACTGTTCGGTCTCCAGCAGGCGGTGCAGCTGTCGCTGCATCGTTCCTGGGCCGCCCAGGCCGGCGTGGAGGGCCGCCTCGTAGATCACGAAGCTGTACAGCACGGTGGGGCGGAGGGTCAGCTTCTCCTGTCGGAGCATCCGAGCCTTGACGCGATCCTCGACCGTCGCATCGTCCACGGGCGGCATGGTGTTGCTCAAGATCGCTCTCGCATACTCCTCCGTCTGTAGCAGGCCGGGGATGTAGAGAGGCTCATACGAGTACATCGCGATGGCCTCGTCTTCGGCGTCGCGGTACGAGTCGGTGCGAGTAGGCGGGCTCTCCGAGGCCAGGTACTGGTAGGCCCCGAGCAGCATGCCTCGTGCGTTGCACAACTCGTCGGCAACGGTGAGGAGCTTCAGTGAAGGCTTCCTTCGTCCGGCCTCCATCGACCGCACGCTCTCGCAGTCGTAGTTCGAGGCTGTGCTCAACTCATCTCGAGTGACACCGGCTTGGGCGCGCCAGCGCTTGATTTGGTCGCCGCAGTACTTCCATGCCGTCGGGTTCTGCTTGGGCGTGGCCATCTCCGGATCCCCTCCTCGTGCCGGTCAACCTGCGGTGCAAGTGCTGAGGTACCGGCGTCGTAACTCCCGAGGCTATGCCCGGTTGCCGACGCTTGGAACGTGCAATGGCCGAACTTCGCCCCACGGAGTGAGGCCCGACCTCCCCATGCCCCCAAGGACACTGATGATCACTCAGGCTGTCGACATCGAGTGGATGTTCCCCCGCCACCCCCGCAGCGCCGGCCGGGCCCGCGTCCAACTGCTCCGGCAGGCCTACGTCTGGCAGGTCGCCGACGAGACCACCGAGATCGCCGTCCTCCTTCTCAGCGAGCTGGTCACCAACGCCTGCCGGCACGCCCGTGGCCCGCGCGACCGTCTCGTGGGTGTCCGCTGCCTGATCGTCGACGACCTGCTCCGGGTCGAGGTCACCGACGCCAATGAGGACCTTCCCCAGCCCCGCGAGGCCGCCCCCGACGACGAGGCCGGCCGCGGCCTGCACCTCGTCGACGCCCTCGCCGACTCCTGGGGCGCCCACCTCCGCGGTGAGGGCTACCGCGGCAAGACCGTGTGGTTCCAACTGAAGCTCTGGGGCGGCGCGCTGTAGCGGCCGCGCGCCTGGGGGCCGGTCTCCCGGTGCAGGCTCTGATAAACATTTCAAGGTCATCCGGGCATTCCTCCTGCCCTTTCGGGCAATGCGTGGCCGAATTCCCTTTCGGTGGCCGATTCCCCGCGCCTCTCGCTCAATTCGGCCGGGCCGGAACTCCGGCCTGGCCGAATCCATGCCAGTCGTGGACAGTCTTTCGGTAACGGGCGGGGTGGGCGGATGGCAAGGTGATGGCGGCGTACCCCGATTGGTCAAGACCACTGCGATCTGCCCTGATCCATGCTGCGGAATGGTAAACCTCCACTTGTGGGCGGCGTACGGCCTGACCTGGCATGTCCGTTCTCGACCCGCCGTCTCGTGGTCTGGACCGCGCAAACCGGCCAACTCCTTGACAGGGCCATGCTGCCCATTGAAAGCTGGATGAGCTGCCGGAATCTCCCTGGGTTTCGGCTGTTGAAAATTTTACCGGCCGGCCGGTTCCGCGGTGTTCGAGTCCCTGTGCGCCCCCGTGAACGCACGTACTTCGAATGCCGCAGAGTCATGCGTCGTTACGCCGGATTCAACTTCGTTTCCATTTCTGATGCACCACCAACCCTCGACTGGCCCCGTCATGCCGTAATCGACCGAAGAGTGGAATCACTATGGGGAAACCTGCCATCGTGCTGCTGAGTGGCGGCCTCGACTCGACCACGAGTCTGGCGATCGCCAAGGACCAGGGCTTCACGCCCTACGCGCTGAGCTTCCGCTACGGCCAGCGCCACTCCGTGGAACTGGCGGCCGCGCAGCGGGTCGCCCAGCGGCAGGGGGTGGAGCGGCACGTCATCGCCGACATCGACCTGCGGGTGTTCGGCGGCTCAGCCCTCACCGACGACATCGAGGTCCCCAAGGGCCGGAGCGACGAGGAGATGGAGAGCGGCATCCCGCTCACCTACGTCCCCGCGCGCAACACCATCTTCCTCTCCTTCGCGCTCTCCTACGCCGAGGTCGTCGGGGCGCTGGACATCTTCACCGGCGTCACCGCCGTCGACTACAGCGGCTACCCCGACTGCCGCCCGGAGTACCTGGCGGCGTACGAGGCGATGGCCAACCTCGCCACCAAGTCGACGGCCGACGGCGAGCACCGCATCCGCCTGCACTCGCCGCTGCTGCACCTGTCCAAGGCGGACATCATCCGCACCGGCATCGGGCTCGGCGTCGACTACGCCCTGACCTCCAGCTGCTACGACCCGGACGAGGACGCCCGCGCCTGCGGCCAGTGCGACACCTGCCGGCTGCGGCTCAAGGGCTTCAGCGAGGCCGGCATCGCCGACCCGGTCCGCTACCAGGGCGTGTCGGCATGACCTACCTCGTCAAGGAGATCTTCTACACGCTCCAGGGAGAGGGCCGGCACGCCGGCCGCCCGGCGGTCTTCTGCCGCTTCTCCCGCTGCAACCTGTGGACCGGGCTGGAGAAGGACCGCCACCGGGCGATCTGCCAGTTCTGCGACACCGACTTCGTGGGCACCGACGGCGAGAACGGCGGCCGGTTCGCAACCCCGGAGGACCTCGCCGCCGCCGTCGAACGAGTGTGGGCGCCGGACGCCAGCGAGCAGCGGTTCGTCGTCATCACCGGCGGCGAACCCCTGCTCCAGCTCGACGCCCCCGCCGTCGACGCCCTGCACGACCGGGGCTTCGAGGTCTCGGTGGAGACCAACGGCACCCGGACGCCGCCGCCCGGCATCGACTGGCTCTGCGTCAGCCCGAAGCTCGGCTCCGAGATGATCGTCGAGCGGGGCAACGAGCTGAAGCTGGTCTACCCGCAGGAGAACGGCGAACCGTCCCAGTTCGAGCACCTGGCGTTCGAGTCCTTCCGCCTCCAGCCCATGGACGGCCCCGACATCGAGGCCAACACCCGCGCAGCCGTCCAGTACTGCCTGGACCACCCGCTCTGGAACTTCTCCCTGCAAACCCACAAGTACCTGGGGATTTCCTGATGAGTACGTTGCTTCTGCCCGGTGGGGCGGCGGCCCGGCACACCGTGTCGGTGCGGCACAACTTCGAGACCGCGCACCGGCTTCCGCACCTGGAAGGCAAGTGCGTCCACTTCCACGGGCACTCCTGGTGGATGCAGGCCAGCATCTCGGCGCCGGCCCTCGCCGACGGCACGGTGGTGGAGTTCGGCGCGTTCAAGGCGCGGATCCGCTCGTGGATCGACACCCACCTCGACCACGGCGCCATGCTGGGCGCCGACGACCCGCTCGCCGCGGTGCTGACCGAGCACAAGAGCAAGCTCTTCCGCTTCGGCGCCGCCGACCCGACCCCGGCCGAACGACTCGCCGAAGGACTGTCGTACCCGACCGTCGAGGCCGTCGCCGAACTGCTCGCCCGGGTCGCCGACGAGGCGCTGCGCTCGTTGGACAGTGCGCCCGGCGCGTTCGTCCAGGAGGTCCTGGTGAACGAGACCCACGTCAATGCCGCGGGATGGCGCAATGTGCCGGCCTGAGCTCGGCTGGCCGTCCCCGTTGTCCACCGAGGAGTTCACGACATGACCAGTATCGACAGCCCGGCTCTCACCGGATCGGCTCTCACCGGGGCCGCCCTCTCCGGGGCCGAGCTCTCCGGCGAGGCCGCCCTGGACCAGGCCACCGCCCACGCGCGCGCCATGCTCACGTCGCTCGGCATCGACTGCGACAGCGCGTCCACCCGGCGCACCCCCTACCGGTTCGTGAAGGCCCTGGCCGAGATGACCGACGGGCTGCGCCAGGACCCGACCCGGCACCTGAAGGTGCAGTTCCCGGCCGAGTCCGTCAACCAGGGGATCATCGCCGCCGTCGACGTCCCCTTCGTCGCCGTGTGCGAGCACCACGTCCTGCCGTTCCTCGGCCGGGCGACCGTCGCCTACCTCCCGGCGCCGGGCGCCCACATCGTCGGCCTCTCCAAGCTCGCCCGGGTGCTCCAGGAGTACGCGGCCAGGCCGCAGGTGCAGGAGCGGCTCGGCGAGCAGGTGGTCGAGGCGCTCAGCAAGCACCTGACCTCGCTCGGCGCGGCCTGCCTGATCCGCTCCGAACACGCCTGCCTCACCCTGCGCGGGGCCGAGGCGCACGGGGCGGTCATGGTGACCAGCCACCTGTCCGGGGAGTTCACCACGGACCAGGGCCTGCGCGCGCAGGTCCTCGCCCTGGCGCCCGCCCACACCGGGCGCTGACCGCTCCCCGCACGACCACCCGGCGGCGGCGCCCCTTCGGCGCCGCCGCCAGGCGCCTTCGCCCCCGATCCGACCTGCTCCGACCTGTTCCGACTTGCTCCGACTTGCTCCGACCTGCTCCGACCTGCTCCGACCCTGAACGGACCACGCGCGTGAACATCGCCTTCGTACTGCTGACCCACAACCCCGACGAACCGGCCGGGATCGAGCGCAGCATCGCCTCGCTCGCCGACGGCCTGCGCGAACTGGGCCATCGCGCCCTCATCGTGGCGGCCGGCCCGGCCCACCCGGCCGACGACCCCGACCTGCTCCGCCTGACCAGCCTCGCCCTGCCGCGCCCCGTCCAGTACGACGAGGTGATGCGCCTGCTCGCCGAACCCGCCGCCGTCGACCGGGAGGTGCGGGACCTGCTCACCGCCCACCGGGTCGACCTGGTCTGCTGGGTCGACGCGGGCGCCGGCCTCGGCTTCCTCAACCCCGCCCCGCCCGGCGTGCGCACCGCGCTGATGGTGCACTTCCTGCGCACCGACGACGCGATGCACGAGAGCCTCAAGCACCAGCCGGGCGTCGTCCTGCCGGTCAGCGACTTCCTGACCGGCGAGGCCGCCCGCGCCGGGCTCGACACCACCGGCTGGCAGGCCCTGCCCAACGCCCTGCTGCACCACAGTGCGCCGCCCACCGCCGAGGAGCGCGAGCGGCTGCGGCGCACCGGCCCGGTGCGGACGCTCTCCCGGGCCGATCCGCAGAAGGGCGTCGCCGAGCTGCTCCGCGCCTACCCCGCCGAAGGGCTCGGCCGGCCCGTCCAGATCGTGCTGGCGGCGGCCGGGTTCGAGTTCTGGCCCGGCATGCAGGAGCAGGTGATCAGCGAATGCCGCGCCCTGGCCGCCGGCCTGCCGGACGTCGAGATCCTGCCCGCCCTGCCCTGGCAGGAGGTGCAGCCGTTCCTCGCGGGCGCCGCCGTCACCGTGATGGGCTCGAACGCGCCGGAGACCTTCGGCAACGTCGCCGCCGAGTCGCTGTCGGTGGGCACGCCGGTGGTCGGGTACGGGCTCGGGCACCTGCCCGTGCTCACCGGCGGGGCGGGCCGGATGGTGGAGCTGGAGCAGGGGCCGGAGGGGATCTGGCGGGCGCTGCGGGAGCTGGTCGACGACCCGGAGGCCTACCACGCGGCCGTCGGGCAGGCGCCGCGGCAGGTCGCCGACCAGACGCCGGTCGCGGTCGCGCGGGCGTTCCTGCGGGCGGCGGCGCCGGACGCGGTCTGAGCGGCTGCGTGCTTGAGCGGCCACGTGGTTGAGCGGCCGGTGCGGTGGAGTGGTCATCGCGTCTGAGCGGCCATGTGTCTGAGCGGCCATGTGTCTGAGCGACCACACGGCTGAGGGCCCCCGGGGTGTCCGGGGGCCCTCAACCGGCCTGTGGGGGTCAGGACTTGGCGGCCGATCCGGGCCGGGCGACCAGGACGGCACCCTGGTCCCCGATCGCGTGCGGGCGGCGTGCGAAGTGGCGGCGCAGCGCGGGCGCGATCGCCTGCCGCATCGCCCCGGCGTCCGGGTGGTCCTCGTACCAGAAGTTGACCAGCGTCGTCGTCGCCGCCCGGACCCGGTCGTCCAGGTCGGGCTCGGGGAAGTGCAGCGCGGCCTCCGTCCGGTACAGCGAGAAGTCGTGGAACCCGTGCGTGCTCAGCAACTCGGCCGCGGTGGCCAGCAGATAGCCCTGGTGGTCATGGGGCTCGCCGGCCAGCGGGACGCAGGTCTCGTTGAGGATGCTCACCAGCTCGTTGTCGTCGGCGCCGCCGATCAGTACGACCTTCGCCTCCGGGTCGGTGCGGTCGCAGACCCGCGCCAACTCGGCGACGGACCGCTCCAGATCGTCCACGTAGGGCAGGATCCAGGTGGCGAACACCACGTCGAACGAGGCGTCCGGGAACGGCAGCGACTCCGCGTGCCCGGGGATGATCTCGATCGTGCCGGTGCCGCCCTCCTCCGCGCGCTCGGTGAGCGTCGCCACCCGCTGGCTGTGCGGCTCGACGGTGGTGCAGTGGCCCAGCTGGACGGCCACGGCGCGGGTGAGGTCACCGGTGCCGCCGCCGACGTCGAGCGCGCGCTTGTTGGCGGCGGTGGTGGAGCAGATCAGCGAGATCTCCTCCCGGCGCTCCAGCCGGCTGGTGAAGTCCAGCCAGCCGCCGTGACTCAGCCGGTGCGGCCCGCGATAGGCGGCCGGCATGCGGTCGGCCGGCCCGCACAGCGGATGCGTGCGCACACCCGTGGCGTCGAGGCCGGTGGAAACCAGTGCGGTGGATATCGGCGCGTTCAAATTAGAGCTCCCCTAAGGAGATTGTTCACGGGTGCATTCCATTGTGGCGCAGGGTGTCTCCATCGTAGCCATTGGCGGTGGCCAGTCAATGGTGGTCCGGAAAGGTCTGATGAAATGGCTTGGAATGGACCTCTCGGTACGACCGGACAGTGCCCCGGCATTCACTGGAGCCGAATTCAAGGTTTACTGCGAGGGGTGACCGGTGATTCCAGGCAGGTGGCGAGCGCCGTCTGATTCGCCAGGAAGCGCGTCGCCACCGCGATGCTCCGTGACTCCGCTATCGAACTGCCGCGGACTTCCTGGAGGATCCTGCGCAGGGCGACCAGGTCGTACCGCCGCACGACCTCGATGATCGCGGTTTCGGCCAGCGGCCCGAGGCGGGCGCCCGGCACGATCGACCGGGTGCACAGGTCGAGAAGTGCGGCCGCCGCCCCGGAACGGGGGCCGCCGGGCCAGGCGAGACCGGCGATCCGCCGGATCCTCCGGTCGTCGGCCTGCGGTTCGTCGGCCCGCGGCCCGTCGGCCGGTTCCGGGGCGAACCAGTGGTGGCGCCGGGAGAGGACGGCCGCGCACAGCAGCGCGTCGACGTAGGTCGTGTGGTACGAGTGGTAGAAGCGGTAGCCGGCGCGGCCGGCCGGTTCCTGCTTCGCCAGCTCCGCGTCCCGGAACGTGGGACCGGGCAGCGCCCCCCGGTCGTCGAGCACCCGGGTGCGCACCGCCCAGCCGCAGCGTGCGGCCGCCGAGGCGTGCCCCGGCAGTACCGCATCGGCCAGCAGCAATTCCCCCAGCAGGTCGAAATCGTCGATGGCCAGCGCGAAGCAGATGGTGGATCCGATCGAGGACCGGAGCCTTTCCGCGTCGATTCCCGGAATCCCGGCCGCGCCGAAGTCGGTGGCGTACATGAGGGTATGGGTGAGTGCGTAGCAGTCCTCCCGGGTGGCGTAAAGACCGTCCCGATCGGAGGCAATGGCCGACACCTCCGGACGCCACTTCGACGCCGCCCGGCCGGATTCGGCGAACGCCGGATGCGCCGCCCCGCGCCGCGCCCACTCGAATTCCAGGCGACGGAACGGCACATGCTCCTCGATGCCCACCTGGCCGGTCCCGACCGCGTTTTCCAGCAGGTGGTCCAGGTCCTCGTCCGGGCAGCCCAGGGCGGAAAGGAAAAGGTGGCCCAGGCCCAGACTCGACACCGTTCTGGGGTGGCGGGCGATCACGCAGCGCACCCGGCCGCCGCGGCACCTCCGTACGCACTCGTCGACGAGCCGCCGCCAGGCCTCGCCGTCCCGGTGACCCGGAATCCGGCCGGTCACCAGCAGGAGCATCGCCGTCTCGATGGCGACCTTGTCCTCCTTGCGGACCATCTCGCCGGGGTCGTCGTGCCAGTGGGCGGCGTAGTCGTCCAGGTGTCGCAGCTGCCCGGCGGCGAACTCCAGTACCTCGTCGATCCGGTGGTGCAGATACTCCGCCCGGGGGGCCGCACCGGGCGGGGCGGTCAGGCGGTCGCGCGGGCCGGCCATGGTGATGAACCTCCGCCGGGCGTCCGGTCCCCTTGTTCGTGGGTCCGCTTGTTCGGGGCGGCCTTGTTCGGGGTGGCCTTGTTCGGGGGTGGCCGCAGGGCCGGTGGCGATGGCGCCCCGACTCCTGCGGTCACCGTGTGCCGGTTGTCGACGATGCCATTCCTCATTCCTCAAGCGGGCGGACTACGACGCAGTAGTTGGGATTGCATGCCACGAACGACTGGGTCTGCTTCTCGCTGTTGATCACCTCGGGCGTCAGATGCCCGCGGAGCTTCTCCGCCAAATTGATCAACTCGCTGTCGGACAGCTCCTGGGCAAGCTTCTGCAGGTCCACCTGGCGTTCGGTCATCGCTCCCACCTCCTTTCCGTTCGGCTAGCGGAACAGCCGCTGCAGAGTGGGGGACCGCAGCAGGATGTCCGTGATCTTCTCGATGAGACGCGGATGGTATTCCGGGCGCCCGCCCAGATCGTGGACCACGCGTTCGGCCGGGCTCCCGCCCAGCAGGAGGCGGAGGATCTCCGGCAGCGGCTCGACGGGATCGATCCCGTCGGCCTGGGAGAGCAGATCGCCGATCCCCGCAGCCATCCGCCCAACCGGATCGGCCCCGTACCGTGCGGCGAAGGCGTCCAGGGAGCCCCGGCGGTCCAGGCCGTTCAGCGCGAGCGCCAGCACGAGCCGCGCCTCGGGGGAGTTCACCCGGCGGCGCAGGGCCGTCAGCCGGTGGTCGCGCACCACCTCGCGGGCGGCTGCCCGCAAGGGGTCGGCGAACTCCGCCCGCCGGTCGGCGACGAGGCCGATCGCCTCCTCGGTGAAGGCGCCGTCGAGGTCCAGCCCGCACACGTCCAGCAGGACGGTGACGGCGGAGACGAGATCGTCCGTGGCGAGGGAGCGCCGGACGGCCTCCCGCAGCCCCTTCTCGTCCTCCTGCCGTAAGAGGTGCAGCAGTTGGAGCCGGCGGGTGAGCGACGGGTCCTCGTCGAACGGGTTGACCGAGAGCGACGGCGGACAGTACTCGTACTGGGGCTGCGCGCCGGGGTCGGACCGGGTCCGGACGACCAGCGTCGCCGACGGCTGGTCGAGGTGGAACAGCGCGTGCGCGCCCCGGGCACCCGGCAGGATCGGGCGCACATCGCCCACGGCCAGGACCTCCGACCGCAGCCGGGTCGTGCGGCCGAGGAGCAGCCGCCCCGAGATCCGCGCACTCTCGTCGAAGCGCCAGGAACTGTGCAGGCTCGACCCGTGGAGCACGCGGAAGGCGCCCTGGAATGCGTGCTCGTGGATGGACGTGGTCGACTCCAGCCAGTACAGCAGCGTCATGTGGAAGCGGCTGGTGCTGTACAGCGTGAGCGGCGGCTGGCCGAAACGGGCGTCGAGATCCGTCTGCGCCGGAAGCACCGGCTCACTCGCGGCCCGCGCGGCCAGTTCGAGCGCGTCGACCTCGTCTAAGCAGGCGGCCTCCGACAGGCGCCGCACGGCGATGCCGACGAAGGCGTCCTCCCCGAAGTCGTGCGCCCGCCACTCCCGTGCGACGGCGTCACCCAGCTCCCGGAACGGACTCCACACGTCGTTTCCAGCCACGATGACCGACGACCCATCCAGTGCACGGCGCCGACCTGGCAATGCCCACCAGGCGCAGACGCCTCGGAGGTTCGGGCATTTACAATTTTCCTACACCCCCGGGAGCCGCGCACCCGGGGGAGGCCTGCTCACTCTGCGTCAGATACCCCGGGGAGTGAATCCGCCGAGCCGAGCGGCTGAACCCGGTGCGCTCGCCAGAGGTGGAGGGCGGTCGGCAGCGCGATCGCGGCGCAGCCGCGTGCCGCGCCCGCTTCGCTGCGTCAGGCCGGACGGCGGGTCGAGGTGCCCTTCCGCCGGGCGCGCGGGGCTTCCAGCCGTGCGGAAGCCCCGGCAGGGGCTCCTCCGGTTACCAGGGCGCGCGGCCCGGGCGACCCTGTCGCGGTTTCAGGCGCGGCTGATCGCCGCCCCGTCGCTGCGCGGGTCGGCGGCGGCGTGCAACGTGCCGCCGGGGCCCACCCGGACAAGTTGCCCGTGGCCGACCTGCTCGTCGAGAGTCCCGCCGACCTGGACCTGCGCACCCATGCCGCGCAGGGAGCCGATGGCGGCGGCGGGGACGTCCGGTTCCACGAAGACGGCGTCCGTCGGCGCGTCCACCTCCATGCCGCCGACCACCCACCGGGGGCTGTGCAGGGCGGTGGTGACGGAGTCCCCGGCGTGCAGGCGCAGCGCGAGGTGGGCGTGGATCTGCGGTTGCGCCTTACCACCCATGGTGCCGTGCGCGCCGGTGACGGCGCCGTCCCGCCGGGTCAGGACGGGCATCAGCGTGTGGGCGGGGCGGCTGCCGCCGCGCAGGCGGTTGGGGGCGCCCGGGAGCAGGCTGAAGAACGACCCCCGGTTGTGCAGGACGACACCGGTGGCCGGGTCGAGGATGCCGGATCCGAAACTGTGGAAGAGGCTCTGGATCAGGGAGACCGCGTTGCCTTCGGCGTCCATGGCGACCACGGCGACGGTGTCGCCGCTGGGGCGGGCGGCCTGCGCGGCTGCGGTCGGGGAGGGCCCGCCGGGGTGGGCGTCCGGGTCGGTGGCGGCCTCGGCGATCCGGGCGATCCGGGCGGCGCCGAGCAGGTCGTCGACGGGGACGGGCGCGTACCGGGGGTCGGCGAGGAAGGTGTCCCGGTCGTTCGCGGCCTGTCGGAAGACGCGGGCGAGCACGGCCGCGTCGGCTCCGAGCAGGTCGAGGCCCGGATCGAGGCGTTCCACGGCGCCGAGGATCTGCAGCAAGTGCTGGCCCTGGGAGTTCGGTGGCGCGGTGAGGTACTCCTCGCCGCGGAAGGTCCGGCCGATCGGCTCGGTGGTCTCGGTGCGGTGCCGGGCGAGGTCGTCGCGGGTGATGGGCGAGCCGAGGCTCCGCAGGTGGCCGACGATCGAGGCACCGATCTCCCCGTGGTAGAGAGCGTCCGGTCCGTGGTCGGCGATGGCCGCGAGGGTCCGGGCCAGGGCGGGCTGGACGAGCGGTTCGCCGGCGGCGAGCGGCCGGCCGGCGGCGAAGAAGACCTCGCGCATGCCCTCGTCCGGTGCGAGCAGGGGCTGTTCGAGGGTGAGGGCGTGCGCGACGCCGGGGGCGGTGGGCACCCCTTCCTGGGCGTAGGCGATGGCGCTGGTGAACAGCCGGTCGAAGGGGAGCCGTCCGGCGGTCCGGGAGAGGGTGGCCCAGCCCGCGACGACGCCGGGCACGGTGACGCTGAGCGGGCCGGTGACCGGCATCCCGCCGGCGCCGGCGAGGGCGTCCGGGTCGGCGGCCATGGGTGCCGCTCCGCTGCCGTTGACCGCGACGGGATGCCGGCCGGGCCGGGCGACCAGGGCGATCAAGTCCCCGCCGACGGAGCACTGGTGGGGGTAGACCACGGTGAGTGCGATGGCCGCGGCGATGGCCGCGTCGACGGCGTTCCCGCCGTCGCGTACGGCCTGCTCGCCGGCGGCGGTGGCGAGGGCGTGGGGGGTGGCCAGCGCGAAGGCGGTCGGGGCGGGAGCGGGTGCGTGGATGCTCATGGGAGGGGCCGTTCGTCGGGGGTGCGGATGGTACCCGGCCGGTGGGCGACCGGTCAGCGAGCGGGTCCGGGGCTCTGGCTCGGGCTCTGGTGCTCGTTCGGGCTCGCGGACTGGATGGTCTCCACGATCGCCTGGTGGACTTCGAGCAGGTGCTCGGACATGGCCTGCGCGGCCGTCTCGGAGTCCTGGCCCATGACGGCCTCCAGGATGCGTCCGTGCGCCCTCAGCGAGCTGACGAGCCGTTCGGTGCTCTGGTAGGCGGGGTTGCGGGAGAGCTCGACCCATTGGTTGGTGGTTTCCAGCAGCTGGGTCAGCAGCGGGTTGTGGGCGGCCTTGGCGAGCGCCACGTGGAACTCGCTGTCGAGTTGGACCAGGCGCGGCAGCAGGCCGTGCTTCAGCGCCCGGTCCGCCTCGGCGAGCAGGTCGCTCAGGTGCTGCAGGTCGGTGTCGGTGGCACGTACCGCCGCGCGGGCGGCGACGGGCGGCTCGACGGCGGAGCGCAGGTCCATCACCTCGTGGATGAGCCTGGCCGCCGAGTCCATGTCGCCCAGCTGCCAGTCTCGCAGGGCCGGGCGGGCGATGCCCGCCACGATGGTGCCCCGGCCGGGGCGTCGGTCCACCAGTCCGCGCAGTTCCAACTCGCGGAGCGCTTCGCGGACGGTGGCCCGGGAGACCCGCCAGGTGTCCGCCAGTTCTCGTTCGGGAGGAATGCGGTCGCCCTCCGCCAGTTGTCCGTCCTCGATCAGCCGGTGGATGCGTCCGGCCAGCCGCTGCGGGCCGGAACGTGCTTCGGGAGTGATGAGCGACCAGTTGACGGACAACTGACGACCTCCATAACGGTGGGGCGGAACATGACCTACGGCGTCCATGCTCCCCGGCCGAGGACACCGGCCGGACGGCGGGAGTGGGCTCAGTCGCGGATCTCGACGGTGACCCACGCCTCGAAGGAGCTCCGCCGGGCCAGGCTCATGACGCCGATGGTGGCACGCCCACCCAGTCCGACCTCGGGGCCGAACACGTCGCGGAACAGGTCCGTGGCCCCGGAGGAGACCTTGTGGACGTCCTCGAACTCGGGCGTGGTCACCACGAAGCACAGCGACCGCACCACCGACGCGACCCGGTCGAGCGAGCCGAGGGCGTACCGGATGCCGCCCAGGCAGTTCAGCGCGGTGAGGCGGGCCGCCTGGTAGCCCTCCTCGACGGTCAGGTCCTGGCCCAGACGTCCGGCGAACCGCACGTTGCCCTGGTCGTCGTCGGCGGTGTGGCCGCCGAGGAAGAGGAGGTTGCCGGTGATGTGGTGGGGCTTCATGGAGCCGTAGTCGGCGCCGTAGTACGGGCGGCTGCTGTAGTCGGGCAGTTCCAGCCCGAGCTCCGCCACCCGCGCTTCGTAATCGGTCCGTGACATGCGCTGCTCCTTGGGGGAGGTTGACGGCTCTGCCGGTGAGCCAAGATAGTCAGATGGTCCGACCAAGTCGGGGGATTCTCTCCACACCACCCGGCTGCCTGTCAAGGCTTCCGGCCTTGAGGGCCCGGACATCTCGCCCGCGCACCCTGCCGTAAGGACCGCCCCAGATGAGATCCATCCGCTCCAACACCGCCGCCGACCAGCCCGCCGCGGCGCCCGCCGGGTCCGACCGGCGCCTGGTGGACCTGCTCCTGGTCCTGCTCACCGCGGCGGCCGGGGCCACCGACGCCGTGGCCTACCTGGGGCTCGGCGGCGTCTTCACGGCCAACATGACCGGCAATCTCGTGCTGTTCGGCATCGCCGGGGCGCACGGTGCGGACATGCACCTCGCCCGCGCGGGCATCGCCGTGATCGCCTTCACGGCGGGCCTCGTCGCCGCCTACCGGATAACCGATCGGTCCGGCCTGTCCGACTGGCTCTGGCACCCGCGGATCAGCGCCGCGCTCGGCGTCAACCTCGCCCTGCAGACGGGCTTTCTGGCCATCTGGGCGCAGTCCGGCGCGGAGCCGGGCCGCGCGGTCGACATCGCCCTGGTCGCGCTGTCCGGAGCGGCCATGGGCCTCCAGACCGCCACCGCCCGCCGCATCGCCAGGGCCGGCATCACCACGACCTTCGTCACCGGCACGCTCACCTCCGTCGCCGAGTCCCTGTCCCACGGCTCGACCAAGGACGTCCTGCGGCGCTGCGCAGTCCTCCTGGCCCTGGTCGCGGGCGCACTCGCGGGTGCGGTCACGCTGCGCTTCGCCCCTGTCCTGGCCGCGGCGATCGCGCCAACTCTGGTGCTGGCCACGCTCGTTGTGGCTCGCCGCCGCCTGCACGGAAGGCGCGGCTGAACCAGGCGCCAACGGATTCCGTCGATTCGCACCGCCCGCGCGGACGATTCCGTCAGGACAGCGGAAATCTTTCCGCCGGACCTTGACTCCGTGTCGGGGAACGCGTAGACGTTGGGCCCCGGAGGCAGTCCTGCCGGAACGCCTCCCGGTCCTTCCGGCCAAGTCATGCCCCGCCGGACCGCCTCCCCCACGGCGGTACGCGTCCCAACTCGCGCCCCCACCGGGCCGCCTGCCCTCCTTCCGGACGCCCCGGCAGCACCCCGCGGCTCACCACCGCCCGGAGAAGGACACCCCCGTGACCACAGACAGCACCCGGACCAACGGCAAGCAGACCACCCGCAGACCCAGGCCCCTGGACGTCTCCTTCCACGACGACCCCCGTGTGGTCAAGGAGGCCGCCAACGAGGACTACTCCACCCACGTCGTCCCACTGAGCTGGCGCAGCAGCCGGCTCTCCCTGACGATGACCTGGTACGCCGTGATCAGCGGCATGTTCTACCTCGTCACCGCGGCGACGCTGGCTGTCACGGTCGGCACCGTCAACACCCTCATCGGCATCGTCCTGGCCGTCATCGTGTTCGGCGTCGTCGGCGGCGCCCTGTCGCGCTACGCCGCGCACACCGGGCTCACCGTCGCCCTGCTCTCGCAACGGCTCTTCGGCCTCGCCGGCTCCGTGCTGGCCCCGCTCATCCTCGCGGCCACAGCGCTGTACTACGCCGTGTTCGAGAGCTCCGTCATCGCCCACGCCCTGCACGCCTACACCGGGGTGCTGGATATCCGGATCTGGTACGCCGTCGCCGTCGTCACCAACTTGCCGATGGTCATCGGCGGAGTGCGCCGCTGGATGGACAAGTTCAACGGCTTCCTGCTGCCGCTGTACTGGGGCGGCCTGCTCGTCGCCGTCGTCCTGGCCGCGGTGAAGTACCCCTCCAAGGGCTGGCTGACCCACGTCCCGGACAGTGCCCCGGACCTCAGCGCGCCAGGCTGGCTCTACGCCCTGTTCGTCTACCTCGGCGTGTTCGTCTTCATGATGTACACGGTGGACTTCGCCCGCTTCGGCAAGCCCGAGGACAGCCGCTACCACAGCGTCGTCACCTTCGGCCCGGTCTTCTACCTCTTCGTGTACCTCGCCAACGGTCTCATCGGGATCTTCCTGGTGATGGCGGCCGGCACCTCCGGCGCCTTGTCGGAGACAGCGATCGGCGACACCGTCATCAACCTGATGGGGATCTCGGGCCTGGTCGTCGTCTGGGTGACCCAGTCCAGGATCAACACGGCGAACTACTACGTCGCCTCCACCAATCTGGAGGCCCTGTTCACGCGGCTGCTGCGGATCCGCGTCCCCCGGGTCGCCGCCCTGATGCTCGCCGGCGTGCTGACCTACCTGTTCATGCTCACCGATGTCCTCAGCTACCTGCTCACCGCGCTGGCCTGGCAGGGCGCGTTCGTCGTCGCCTGGGTGGGCATCGCCCTGACCCACATGTGGCTCAGCCGCCACGGCGACCGCGACGGGCTGCCGGAGTTCCGCCCCGGCCGGGTGGCCTCGTTCGGCCCCGGTGCGATCGTCTGGCTGATCGTCTCGGTGCTCGGCATCGCGGTGTACGAGGGCACCGGCACCTTCGGGACCACGTGGTCCACCCCCCTGGTCCTGGTGCTCAGCATCGTCCTGTACACCGTGGCCCACCGGCTCGGCCGACCCGTCGCCCTCGACCGGCCGGGCGACCCGCGCGACGAGGTCGAGGACATCTGGGAGACCCGCGTCCGCTGCCACACCTGCGACCACTCCTATATCGCCGTGGAGATGGACCGCGACCCCAGCACCGAGGACGGCGCCGCGATCTGCGCCGACTGCGCGGGACGCAGCGCGGCGTTCCGCCGGGCCGCACTGCTCGAAGCCCGCACGGCCCCGACCGGCCGGCCCGCAGACCGCTGAGCCCGCGCCGGGCCCGTCCCCTCACGTGCCGAAGGACACGGGGGACGGGCCCGGCGCCCGGCCGAGCCTGGAGGTGAACGGCGCGTCCGTGGCCGGGGCCGGGTGTCGCGCCGCTGAGCCGGCCGGACGGGGCCGTCCGGCCGGCTCGGCGGGGGAGTGCGGGGGTCAGCACTCGATGACGTTGACGGCGAGGCCGCCGCGGCTGGTCTCCTTGTACTTGATCTTCATGTCGGCGCCGGTCTCCTTCATGGTCTTGATCGCCTTGTCGAGGGAGACGTGGTGGCGGCCGTCGCCGCGCAGGGCCATCCGGGCGGCGGTGACGGCCTTGACGGACGCCATGCCGTTGCGCTCGATGCAGGGGATCTGGACCAGGCCGCCGACCGGGTCGCAGGTGAGGCCGAGGTTGTGCTCGATGCCGATCTCGGCGGCGTTCTCGACCTGTTCGGGGGAGCCGCCGAGGACCTCGGCGAGGCCGCCGGCGGCCATCGAGCAGGCGGAGCCGACCTCGCCCTGGCAGCCGACCTCGGCGCCGGAGATGGAGGCGTTCTCCTTGAAGAGCATGCCGATCGCGCCGGCGGCGAGGAGGAAGCGGACGATGCCCTCGTCGTCGGCGCCGGGGATGAAGTTCAGGTAGTAGTGCAGGACGGCGGGGATGATGCCGGCCGCGCCGTTGGTGGGGGCGGTGACGACGCGCCGGCCGGAGGCGTTCTCCTCGTTGACGGCCATCGCGTAGAGGGTCACCCACTCCATGGCGTTGGCCGGGCCGATGCCCTCGGCGCGCAGCGCGCGGGCGCCGGAGGCGGCGCGGCGGCGGACCTTGAGGCCGCCGGGGAGGATGCCCTCGCGGGACATGCCGGCCCGGACGCACTCCTGCATGACGCGCCAGATCTCCAGCAGCCCGGCCCGGATCTCCTCCTCCGTCCGCCAGGCCTTCTCGTTCTCCAGCATCAGGCCGGAGATGGACAGGCCGGTCTCGCGGGTGAGCCGGAGCAGTTCCTCGCCGGTGCGGAAGGGGTAGCGCAGGGCGGTGTCGTCGGGCTTGACCCGGTCCGCGCCGAGCGCGTCCTCGTCGACCACGAAGCCGCCGCCGACCGAGTAGTACGTCTTCTCCAGCAGCGTGGAGCCGTCGGCCGCGTACGCCCAGAGGGTCATGCCGTTGGCGTGGTACGGCAGCGACCGGCGGCGGTGCAGGACGAGCTGGGTGTCCGGGTCGAAGTCGATCGGCTGGCTGCCGAGCAGGTTGAGGCGCTTCTCGGCCCTTATCCGCTCGACGTCCAGGTCGGCCTGGTCGACGTCCACGGTGCGCGGGGAGTTGTTCTCCAGGCCCAGCAGGACGGCCTTCGGGGTGCCGTGACCGTGCCCGGTGGCGCCGAGCGAGCCGTACAGCTCGGCGCGGACGGCGGTGGTGCCGGCCAGCAGGCCCTCGGACTTCAGTCGGCGGGCGAACATCCGGGCGGCGCGCATGGGGCCGACGGTGTGGGAACTCGAAGGGCCGATGCCGATGGAGAAGAGGTCGAAGACGCTGATGGCCACGGGGGACGTCCTTGTCTGGTCTCGTGGAAGGACAGGCGGGCAGGTGCCGGCACGGAACGGGGCACCGCGCGCACTGTCCAGTGTGCGCGGTGCCCCTTGATCGCAGGTGGCCCGACGGGGTGAGGCCGGTCACCCGCGCCGGACTACAGGTTCGGGTAGAGCGGGTACTTCGCGGCCAGCGCGGAGACGCGGGCCTTCAGACCGGTGGCGACGGCCTCGTCGAAGGCCGGCTTCAGCGCCTCGGCGATGATGTCGGCGACCTCGCGGAAGTCCTCGGCCTGGAAGCCGCGGGTGGCGAGCGCCGGGGTGCCGATCCGCAGGCCGGAGGTGACCATCGGCGGGCGGGGGTCGTTCGGGACGGCGTTGCGGTTGACCGTGATGCCGACCTCGTGGAGGCGGTCCTCGGCCTGCTGGCCGTCGAGCGCGCTGTTGCGCAGGTCGACCAGGACCAGGTGCACGTCGGTGCCGCCGGACAGGACGGACGCGCCGGCCTCGGCGACATCGGCCTGGAGCAGGCGCTCGGCCAGGATCCGGGCGCCGTCCAGGGTGCGCTGCTGGCGCTCCTTGAACTCCTCCGAGGCGGCGACCTTGAACGCGACGGCCTTGCCGGCGATCACGTGCTCCAGCGGACCGCCCTGCTGGCCGGGGAAGACCGCGGAGTTGATCTTCTTGGCGAACTCGGCCTTGGAGAGGATGACGCCGCCGCGCGGGCCGCCCAGGGTCTTGTGGGTGGTGGTGGTGACCACGTCCGCGTACGGCACCGGGTTGGGGTGCAGGCCGGCGGCGACCAGACCGGCGAAGTGCGCCATGTCGACCATCAGCAGCGCGCCGACCTCGTCGGCGATCCGGCGGAAGGCGGCGAAGTCCAGCTGGCGCGGGTAGGCGGACCAGCCGGCGATGATCAGCTTGGGCTGGTGCTCCTTGGCGAGGCGCTCGACCTCGGCCATGTCGACCTGGCCGGTCTTCTCGTCGACGTGGTACGCGGCCACGTTGTAGAGCTTGCCGGAGAAGTTGATCTTCATGCCGTGGGTCAGGTGACCGCCGTGGGCCAGGCTCAGGCCCAGGATGGTGTCGCCCGGCTGGATCAGCGCGAACATCGCGGCGGCGTTGGCCTGCGCGCCGGAGTGCGGCTGGACGTTGGCGTGCTCGGCGCCGAACAGGGCCTTGATCCGGTCGATCGCGATCTGCTCGACGACGTCCACGTGCTCACAGCCGCCGTAGTAGCGGCGGCCGGGGTAGCCCTCGGCGTACTTGTTGGTGAGCACCGAGCCCTGGGCCTCCATGACCGCCACCGGGGCGAAGTTCTCGGAGGCGATCATTTCCAGGGTGGTCTGCTGGCGGTGCAGCTCGGCGTCGACCGCGGCGGCGATCTCCGGGTCGAGAGCGTGCAGGGACTGGTTGAGAACCGTCATGGTGTGGTCTTCCCGGGGAGGAGAGAAGGACGTGCCGCGCTTGGCGCGCCCTTGGGAGGGAGGCGGCGGGCGACGGGAGGGCGGGGACGGCCGGCCGCGGGGCGGCCGCCGCGCTGCGGCCGCCCCGGCGGACGATCAGGCCTCGGGGTTGGTGAGCGCGTCGTACTCGTCGGCGCTCAGCAGCTCGTCGGTGGCCTCGACGCGGACCTTGAACAGCCAGCCGCCTTCGAAGGGCTCGCTGTTGACGAGGGCGTTGTCGTCCAGGACGGCCTGGTTGACCTCGACGATCTCGCCGGTGACCGGCGAGTACAGGTCGCTGACCGACTTGGTGGACTCGAGCTCGCCACAGGTCTCACCCGCGGTCACGGTCTCGCCGACCTCGGGCAGCTGCACATAGACGATGTCGCCCAGGGCGTCGGCCGCGTGGGCGGTGATACCGACCGTGGAGACACCGTCAGCGGCGGCCGTCAGCCACTCGTGCTCCTTGGTGTACTGCAGGTGCTGGGGGTTGCTCATGGCGTCATTCTCCAGGATGGGAAGCGGGTACGACGAAGCGGTCCGGCGGGCGGACGGCATCGACGTGGATCTACGGGGGGAAAGCGGGCCTCGGCGGACGGGCCGGAGGCGGGCTCCGCCCCGCGCCGGGGAGCTGCCCGGCGCGGGACGGAGCGGGCCCTCAGCGGGCGCGCTTGTAGAACGGCAGCGCCACGACCTGCACCGGCTCGGGCCGGCCGCGGACGTCCACCGCGACGGTGGTGCCGGGCGCGGCGTCCGCCGCGTCCACGTAGGCGATCGCGATCGGCTTGCCCAGCGTGGGGGAGGGGGCGCCGGAGGTGATCCGGCCGATCGGCGTGCCGTCGGCGGAGACCACGGTGTAGTCGGCGCGCGGGACGCGCTTGCCCTCGGAGACCAGGCCGACCAGCACCCGCGGCGGGTGGGCCTCGGCCTCGGCGGCGGCCTTCTCCAGCGCCTTGCGGCCGATGAACGCGCCCTCGTTGGTGGTCTTGTCGAACCGGACAACCCGGCCCAGGCCGGCGTCGAACGGGGTCAGGTCGGTGGACAGCTCGTGCCCGTACAGCGGCATGCCCGCCTCCAGGCGCAGCGTGTCGCGGCAGGACAGGCCGCAGGGCACCAGGCCGCGGTCGGCGCCGGCCTCGGTCAGCGCCGTCCAGACGGGCTCGGCGTCGGCCGGGGCGCAGAAGATCTCGAAGCCGTCCTCGCCGGTGTAGCCGGTGCGGGCGAGCAGCACCTCGCGGCCGGCCACCCGGGCCGGGAGGATCGCGTAGTACTTCAGGCCGGGCAGGTCGGCGTCGGTGGTGTCGGCGAGGATCGCGGTGGACTCCGGGCCCTGGACGGCGATCAGGGAGTAGGTGTCGCGGTCGTCGGTGACGACGGCGTCGAAGCCCTTGGCGCGGGCGATCAGCTCGTCCAGCACCAGCTGGGCGTTGGAGGCGTTGGCGACGACCAGGAAGGCGTCCTCGCGCAGGCGGTAGACGATCAGGTCGTCCAGGATGCCGCCGTCCTCGGCGCAGATCATGGTGTAGCGGGCGCGCAGCACGCCCAGCGCGGAGACGAAGCCGACCAGCGCGTGGTCCAGCATCTCGCCGGCCTGCGGACCGGTGACGGTGATCTCGCCCATGTGGGAGAGGTCGAAGAGGCCGGCCCTGGTGCGGACGGCGAGGTGCTCCTCGCGCTCGCTGCCGTAGCGCAGCGGCATGTCCCAGCCGGCGAAGTCGGTCATGGTCGCGCCGAGGGCGCGGTGCAGCGCGTCGAGCGCGGTGAGGCGGAGGGACGACATGGCCTGGGACTCCTCGGTCTGGGCACTCAGGTGTGCGCACGCCGGACCGGTCCCGCTCGGGGCCGACCCTGCGCGCGGGCATGCGGCGGCTGGGTCTCCCCATCTGTCGTCGTACCTGAGAGCTTCACCGCACGCAGGCCCGCAGCTCTTTACAGCTAACAGGACAACATGGCGGCTTGCACCGTGGGTGGGCGCGTGGCAGAGCCGTGCGCCGCTTTCCAGATGTGCCTAACCCGTGCGGTAGGGGTGCCTGAGAGTTTCCGGGGAGGACTTGCTCCTTCGGCGCCGGCTGTGCCGCCTGACGGGGCACTCCGGGCTCTCCCGCGCGGGTTCGAGCGGCCTGTATGGAGTTAGGGGCCTCCGTCGGGAAAGCGCGGAGACGCGCACATCATGGCACGTCTGCGCCCCGGGCGGGAGAGGGGCCCCGGGCGGCCCGCTAGGCTGCTCGGCGTCGGCGGGCGCGCCGGCGGGCACGGCGCGGCGCACGAGCACGACACACGGACACAGGGCGGTACAGGGGCGCATGGGGTACCCGGCGGAGCAGCAGCAGGGGTGGGGCGGCCCGGAGACGGCGCCGCAGGGCGGCGGATGGCCGGCCAACGAGCTGGAGCAGGTGCTCACCGCCGCGCTCGGCGACCCGGGCGCGACCGCCCGGGTGATCGAGGTACTGGCCCGCAGCCAGGTGTGGATCCCGCTGCCGGCCGGGGCCGATCCGCAGGGCCAGTCGCTGAACCTGCCGACCGTCGAGCTGGCCGGCGACCCCTATGTGCCGGTCTTCTCCTCGCAGGAGGTGTTCCTGCGGCAGGCGCCGGGGATGGCCTTCGCGGTCGCGCCGGTCTGGGAGTTCGCCCGCGGGCTGCCGCTGGGCATCGGCATAGCGGTGAACCCGGAGGCGGCGGTCGGCATCCCGGTGCCGCCGGAGGGCGTGGCCGAGCTGCGGCGCGGGCCGCGCGAGGACCGCTGGGAGGCCCCGGACAGCCCGACCGGCGGCCGGGTGGCGCTGCGCGAGCCGGTGCCGGGCGAGGACCCGGAGGCCTTCCTGGCCGCCGCCCGGGCCGAACTCGCCGGCCTGCCCGGGGTGCTGACCGCCCGGCGGGCGCTGGCCAGCGTCGAGGGCGAGCCGACCGTGATGTTCATCGGGGTCCAGCTCGACCCGGCGGCCCCGGCTGAGCCGGCCACCGTGAACGAAGCACTGGGCCGGGCACTGGGAACCGCGCCGCTGCCCGGCGGCGTCCACCTCGTACTACTCGATCTCGTGGAGGATCCCGTGGTCGAGTGGTTGCTCAACCAGGTCCGGCCGTTCTACACACGGATGTGACGCGTTCCCTCCCCGCCCGGCGTCGGGCCGGAGGAGGGGACGAGGCAGACACGTCGGCGTGGCGGCGGTCGGTGGCGCGCCATAGGGTGCGTGCAGGCAGCCGCCGGGTCGGCGGGTGAGAGAAGAAGAGGCGCAGCGAGGTGGGCGCATGAGTGCGGGAGCGGTAGCGGGCGGTGCACCGGGGCCCTGGGGCCAGGCGCCCGCCGGGCGCCCCGGCGCGGATCCGGGTGCGCTGGAGCGAGCCCTGCGCGAGGTCGCGCCGGAGCGCTACGAGGCGTACGAGGCGCTGCTGCACGCCCTTGCCGCGGGCCAGGTCTGGATGCTGCTCTGGCACGGCACCCCCGGCAGCCCGGACGCCCAGTACGGGAACATGGAGATCAGCGGCCACGGCTACGCGCCGGCCGTCACCTCGCCCGAGCAGCTGGCGGCGTCCGGCTGGGCCCGGGCGCACGAGGTGATCTCCGGCCGGGAGATCGCCGCCTCGCTGTACCGCACCCGCTGGGGCCTCTGGCTGAATCCGCACGCCCCCGGCGGCGGTGTCGGGGTGCCCTGGGCGGACCTCCGGCGGATCGCGGCGGGGCTGGACCGGCTGCCGGCCGGGCCGCTGAAGCTGAGCGAACCGCAGGTGCCGGCCCAGCAGTTCTTCGCGCTGCTGGAGCGGCAGGCGGGCGAGGTGCGGGCGGTCAGGGCGCTGTGCCGGGCCTGGGTGCAGCCCGCCGTCGGCGAGCCGTACCTGGCCATCGGCCTTGATCTTTACGAGAGTTCGCCACCGACCGTGGAGGCCGTCCGGGCCCTGATGCAGCGGGCGATCGCGGTGGCCCCGGAGGGCCTGGCCGTCTCCACGGTGGCGATGGGGGACGAGTACGACCCGGTGGCGCTCTGGATGCGGGCCAACGCGCGGCCGTTCTTCGACCGTGAGGCGGCCGGCCACGGGCGGCCGGCGACCGCGCCCTACCCGCCGGTGCCGCCACCGCCGTACACCTCGCAGACGGGGCCGGCGTACGGCGGTTACGGCACCCAGCCGCCCGGCCCTGGCTGGCCGGGGCAGCCGCCGCAGCAGCAGCCGTGGCCCGGCTATCCGGGGCGCTGACCGGGCGCGCCGGAGCCCCGCACCGTCGAAAACCAGTACGAGAAGCCGACTTGACGTGACGTCAGGTCGGCTTCCTGGTTTTTCCGGACGATTTTCCGGCCGGTGCCGTCACACATCTTGACATGCCTGTAACAGCTGTGTGAAGAGGGATATGCCGAGAATCCGGAGGTGCATGCGCACAGATCACAGTTGGGCATCTGTCGGTGGTCAGGGCTGGCGCAAGCCAGTTCAGATGGCAGAGAGTTCTGCGCAACGCACCGCGTGTACTTGGAGCCCCACAAAGGTGAACGCGCGCCGCGAACCGCTCGAACCGCGCGATGCCCATCCCGCGTGGCAGCAGCACCGAGTACCTCGTACCGCCGTGCACCACCCGAACCCTGCACCTCCGCACGTCCGCACCAGCCGTAGCGCCGAACCGGCGACCGGCACCCGTGGGCCGGCCACCGTCGGCGAGGGGACCAACTGACCATGACCGCACCCATCAAGACCGCCGGGAGCGAACCGGGGGCAGCCGCCGCCGCGAGCCCGGCCAAGAAGATCGAAGGCCGCTCGCTCGGCCGGATCGCCTGGACCCGCTTCAAGCGGGACAAGGCCGCCGTCGCCGGCGGTGTCGTGGTGATCCTGCTGATCCTGCTCGCCCTGCTGGCCAAGCCGATCGAGTCCGTCTTCGGACTGGACCCCGACGCCCTCAACCAGGACCTGCTGGACGCCAACCTCGGCGGCCTGCCGCTGGGCGACTGGGGCGGGATGAGCTGGGACCACCCGCTCGGGGTCGACCCGCTGCAGGGCCGTGACCTGCTCACCCGGGTCATCGAGGGCTCCTGGGTCTCCCTGCTCGTCGCCTTCGGGGCGACCCTGCTGTCCAACACCATCGGCGTGGTGCTCGGCGTGATGGCCGGCTACTACGGCGGCTGGGTGGACACCCTGATCAGCCGGGTGATGGACGTCTTCCTCGCCTTCCCGCTGCTGCTCTTCGCCATCGCGATCTCCGCCTCGCTCCAGGGCGGCGCCTTCGGCCTGCACGGGCTCCCGCTGCACATCGCCGTGCTGATCTTCGTGATCGGCTTCTTCAACTGGCCCTACATGGGCCGGATCGTGCGCGGCCAGACCCTCTCGCTGCGCGAACGGGAGTTCGTGTTCGCCGCCCGCAGTCTGGGCGCCCGGGGCCCGTTCATCCTGTTCAGGGAGCTGCTGCCCAACCTGGTCGGTCCGATCCTGGTCTACTCGACGCTGCTGATCCCGACCAACATCCTCTTCGAGGCGGGCCTCAGCTTCCTCGGCGTCGGCATCCAGGCCCCGCAGGCCTCCTGGGGCGGCATGCTCAACGACGCGATCAAGTACTACCAGGTGGACCCGCAGTACATGGTGGTCCCCGGTATGGCGATCTTCCTCACCGTGCTCGCCTTCAACCTGCTCGGCGACGGGCTGCGTGACGCCCTCGATCCCAAGAGCAACTGACTTCTCGTCAGGACCCTTCGATCCGCCACCACTTCCTCAAGGGGTTGATCCCACCCATGCGTAGGTCCCGTACCGTCGCGCTCACCGCCGCGGCCGCTGCCACGGTCCTGATCGTCACCGGCTGCTCGTCCGGCTCGTCCAAGAGCGACAGTTCCTCCTCCGCCCCCTCCTCCGCCGGTGTCGGCGACGGCGGTGCCTCCGGCGCGGCCACCAAGGGCATCGTCAACGCCTCGGACAAGAAGGGCGGCACCGTCACCTACGAGATGCGCGGTACGCCGGACTCCTTCGACCCGGGCAACACGTACTACGCGTACATCTACAACTTCTCGCGCCTGTACGGGCGTCCGCTGACCACCTTCGCGCCGGGCCCCGGCGACGAGGGCAACAAGCTGGTCCCGGACCTGGCCGAGTCCATGGGCACGCCCAGCGCGGACGGCCTGACCTGGACGTACAAGCTGCGGGCCGGCCTGAAGTACGAGGACGGCACCCCGATCAGCTCCAAGGACGTCAAGTACGCGGTGGAGCGCTCCAACTTCGCGGCGGAGGTGAACTCCAACGGCCCGACGTACTTCAAGGAGCTGCTGGTCGACAACCCGACGCCGTACGAGGGCCCGTACAAGGACAAGACCGGCGGGCTGAACTCGATCGAGACGCCGGACGACACCACCATCGTCTTCCACCTGAAGCACGCCTTCGCCGACTTCGACTACCTGGTCAGCGCCCCGCAGACGGTGCCGGTCCCGCAGGCCAAGGACACCGGCGCGGACTACGTGAAGCACGTGGTGGCCTCGGGCACCTACAAGTTCGAGTCCTACGAGGACGGCAAGCAGCTCACCCTGGTGCCCAACACCAACTGGGACCCGAGCACCGACCCGATCCGCAAGCAGCTCGCGGACAAGATCGTGGTCAGGATGAACATCGAGCAGTCCACCATCGACAAGGACCTGCTGGCCGGCAACGCCCAGGTGGACCTCGTCGGCGCCGGTGTCGACCCGCAGACCCAGGCGCAGATCCTGCGCGACCAGAAGCTCAAGGCCAGCACCGACAACGCCTTCGGCGGCCGCCTGGTCTACACCGCGATCAACACCAAGGTCGCGCCGTTCGACAACATCGAGTGCCGCAAGGCCGTCCAGTACGCGATCGACAAGGTCTCGGTGCAGACCGCCATGGGCGGCCCGATCCGCGGCTCGATCGCCAGCACCGTGCTCCCGCCGGACATCCCGGGCCACCAGGACTTCAACGTCTGGGAGACCAAGGACAACAAGGGCGACGAGGGCAAGGCCAAGGCGGCCCTCAAGGCCTGCGGCAAGCCGGACGGCTTCAGCACCGTGCTCACCGCCCGCACCGAGCGCGCCCCCGAGGTCGCCGCGGCCACCTCGATCCAGGCCGCGCTGAAGAAGGTCGGCATCAACGCCGAGATCCAGCAGTACCCGCAGGGCAAGTACTTCACCGACCACGCCGGTGTCCCGCAGTTCACCCAGGACAAGAACATCGGCCTGATGATGATGCAGTGGGGTGCCGACTGGCCGACCGGCTACGGCTTCCTGCAGCAGATCGTCGACGGCCGCTCGATCAAGGCCTCCGGCAACAGCAACCTGGCCCAGGAGAACAACGCCGACGTCAACAAGCTGCTGGACGAGGCCGCCGTCAACACCGACAAGGCGGCCCGCGAGAAGATCTACGGGGCGATCGACAGGAAGGTCATGGAGGACGCGGTCTACGTGCCGCTGACCTACTTCAAGGTCTTCCTGTACCGCCCGGACAGCGCCACCAACGTGGTGTCCACCTCGGCCTTCTCGGGTGAGTACGACTACCTGAACATCGGCACCAACAAGTAAGAGCCTGGCTCCACATCCCTGAAGGCAGGTGAAGGCAGCGGCGCCCGCCGCCGTCCGGAGGATCCCGGACGGCGGCGGGCCGCCGGAGCCGCCCAACTGTGTTTGCCTACATCATCCGCAGGACGTTCGCGGCCCTGGTGCTGCTGCTGGTGGTCAGCGCGGTCACCTTCGCGATCTTCTTCCTGCTCCCGCGCCTGGCCGGCGAGACGACCGACCAGCTGGCCGCGCAGTACATCGGGAAGAACCCGTCACCCGAGGCGATCGCGGCGATCAAGAAGAACCTCGGGTTCGACCAGCCGCTCTACACCCAGTACTGGCACTTCCTGAAGGCACTGGTCAGCGGCGCCGAGTACAAGTTCGGCCCGGACCCGGTCACCTGCCACGTGCCGTGCTTCGGCTACTCGTTCAAGAACCACCTGGAGGTCTGGCCCGAGCTGACCAAGCGCATCCCGATCACCCTCTCGCTGGCCAGCGGTGCCGCGGTGGTCTGGCTGGTCTCCGGTGTCGCCACCGGCGTGGTCTCCGCCCTCAAGCCGAAGTCGATCTTCGACCGGCTCTCCATGGGCGTCGCGCTGGCCGGCGTCTCGCTGCCGGTCTTCTTCACCGGCGCGCTGCTGCTCACGCTCTTCAGCTACGAGTGGCCGATCCTGGACAACCCGCACTACGTCAACTTCACCGACGACCCGCTGATGTGGGCCCGCAACCTGATCCTCCCGTGGATCTCGCTGGCCTTCCTCTACTCCGCGCTCTACGCCCGGCTCACCCGCGCCGGAATGCTGGAGACGATGAGCGAGGACTACATCCGCACCGCCCGGGCCAAGGGCCTGGCCGAGCGCAAGGTGGTCGTCCGGCACGGGCTGCGCTCCGCGCTCACCCCCGTCGTCACCATCTTCGGCATGGACCTCGGCCTGCTGCTCGGCGGTGCGCTGATCACCGAACAGGTCTTCTCGCTCCAGGGCGTCGGCCAGTTCGCGGTCTCCGCGATCACCGACAACGACCTGCCGAAGATCCTCGGCGTCACGCTGCTCGCCGCCTTCTTCATCGTGCTCTGCAACCTCGTGGTTGACCTCCTGTACGCCGCTGTCGACCCCCGGGTGAGGCTGTCGTGACCGACCTCCAGAAGACCGCTGCCCCGGCGGGGGAGGGCGCGGCGCGGGACGCCTTCCTCTCCGTGCGCGACCTGCGGATCCACTTCGACACCGACGACGGCCTGGTCCGCTCGGTCGACGGGGTCAGCTTCGACCTCCAGAAGGGCCGGACCCTCGGCATCGTCGGCGAGTCCGGCTCCGGCAAGTCCGTCACCTCGCTCGGCATCATGGGCCTGCACCGCACCAAGCGGGCCAGGATCGGCGGCGAGATCTGGCTGGACGGCGAGGAGCTGATCGCGGCCGGACCGGACCGGGTCCGCCAGCTGCGCGGCCGCCAGATGGCGATGATCTTCCAGGACCCGCTCACCGCGATGCACCCCTACTACACCGTCGGGGCGCAGATCGTCGAGGCCTACCGGGTGCACCACCCGCAGGCGACCAAGAAGCAGGCCCGCGCCCGCGCCGTCGAGATGCTCGACCGGGTCGGCATCCCGCAGCCCGACCGCCGGGTCGACGACTACCCGCACCAGTTCTCCGGCGGCATGCGCCAGCGCGCCATGATCGCCATGGCGCTGGTCAACGACCCCTCGCTGCTGATCGCCGACGAGCCCACCACCGCCCTGGACGTCACCGTCCAGGCGCAGATCCTGGACCTCATCCGCGACCTCCAGCAGGAGTTCGGCTCGGCCGTCATCATCATCACCCACGACCTCGGGGTGGTCGCCGAACTCGCCGACGACATCCTGGTCATGTACGGCGGCAAGTGCGTCGAGCGCGGACCCGCCGACACCCTCTTCGACGCGCCCGAACACCCCTACACCTGGGGCCTGCTGGGCTCGATGCCGCGACTCGACCGCGAGCTCCAGGACCGGCTCGTCCCGGTCAAGGGCACCCCGCCCAGCCTGATCAACGTGCCGTCCGGCTGCGCCTTCCACCCGCGCTGCCCGTACGCCGAACTGACCGGCGGGCGCTCGGCCGAGGAGATCCCGGTGCTGGCCGAGGCCACCCCCGGGCACTACGCGGCCTGCCACCTCGGGGCCGCCGACCGGCACCGCATCTTCGCCGAAGAGATCGCACCCCGGCTGTGAGCCCGGCCTCGTACCACCTTTCTGGAGACCACTGATGACGGACACTCAGACGGCGGGGATCCCTACGCCGACACCCGCCCCCGACCGCGAGCCGCTGCTCCGGGTGGCCGGTCTGACCCGGCATTTCCCCATCCACGGCGGGCTGTTGCGGCGCCGGACCGATGCGGTGCGGGCCGTCGACGGCATCGACTTCACGGTCAACGCGGGCGAGACCCTGGGCGTCGTCGGCGAGTCCGGCTGCGGCAAGTCGACCATGGGCCGGCTGGTCACCCGGCTCGACGAACCGACCGGCGGAACGATCGAGTTCGAGGGCACCGACATCACCCACCTGGGCGCCGGTGCGATGCGTCCGCTGCGCCGCGACATCCAGATGATCTTCCAGGACCCGTACTCCTCGCTGAACCCCCGGCACACCGTCGGCACCATCGTCGGCGCGCCGTTCCGGCTGCAGAAGGTGCAGACCGAACACGGGGTGAAGCGGGCCGTCCAGGACCTGCTGGAGCTGTGCGGGCTCAGCCCCGAGCACTACAACCGCTACCCGCACGAGTTCTCCGGCGGCCAGCGCCAGCGCATCGGCATCGCCCGGGCGCTCGCCCTGCGGCCCAAGATGGTCGTCGCCGACGAGCCGGTCTCCGCCCTCGACGTCTCGATCCAGGCGCAGGTGGTCAACCTGCTGGACGACCTCCAGCGCGAGCTGGGCCTGACGTACCTGATCATCGCGCACGACCTCTCGGTGGTCCGGCACGTCTCCGACCGGGTCGCGGTGATGTACCTCGGCAAGATCGTCGAGATCGCCGACCGGGACTCGCTCTACGCGAGCCCGCTGCACCCGTACACCAACGCCCTGATGTCCGCCGTGCCGGTGCCCGACCCGCGCCGCAGGCAGCAGGGCGGGCGCGAGCGCATCCTGCTCCAGGGCGACGTGCCGTCACCGATCAACCCGCCCAGCGGCTGCCGCTTCCGCACCCGCTGCTGGAAGGCCCAGGAGATCTGCGCCGCCCAGGAACCGCCGCTCGCCGCGCTGAAGACCGGCCACCAGGTGGCCTGCCACTTCCCGGAGAACGCCCCCGCGGGCGGGGAGGCGCCCACTGGGGCCTGATGTCCGGGTGAGGCACGGCGGAGGGGAGGTGTCCGCGGGTTCATAGTTGTCCGGTGACTTCGCAGATCTTCCCCTCCGACGTGCAGCAGACGCTGGACCTCGTCGGCATCTTCGTCTTCGCCCTCTCCGGGGGGCTGCTCGCCGTGCGCAAGAACATGGACATCTTCGGGATCTGTGTGCTGGCGGAGGTCACCGCGCTGGGCGGCGGTGTGATGCGCGACCTGGTGATCGGGGCCACACCGGTGGCCGCGTTCTCCAACCTCGGCTACTTCTCGACGCCGCTGGTGGCCGGCCTGGTGGTCTTCTTCCTGCACCCGGAGGTCGAACGGATCAACCGGGCGGTGCAGACCCTGGACGCGCTCGGCCTCGGGCTGTTCTGCGTCACCGGCACCGCCAAGGCGCACGACTACGGGCTCGGTGCGGTGGCCGCGGTGGCGCTCGGCATGGTGACGGCGGCCGGCGGCGGCGTGATGCGGGACGTGCTGGCGGGCGAGATCCCCTCGCTGCTCCGCTGGGACCGGGAGATCTACGCCGTCCCGGCCCTGGTCGGCGCGGCGCTGGTGGCGGCGCTGATCGGCCTCGACCGCCTGACCGCGGTGACCGGCACGACGGCCGCGCTGACCGCGTTCGTGCTGCGGATGTGCGCCCTCAGGTTCGGCTGGCGCGCCCCCCGAGCCTGGCACCGCAACGGTTCTCGCACCAGCGAGGAGTAGGCGAGCCGCCGTACGCGAGCGAGATCGCCTCGGCGGTGCAGAGCAGTTCCGGCAGCAGCCGGGCCAGCTCGGCGGCCGGCACCCGGTCCGCCGGGGCGCTGACCGCACAGGCCGCGACCGCCTGCCCGCCGCTGCCGGCCACCGGGGCGGCCACGCAGGTCACCGCCTCCCGGTGCTCGGCCGACTCCGCGGCCCAGCCCTGGCGGCGCACGGCGGCCAGCTCGGCGGGCAGGCCGTCCTCCCGGGCGCCGTCCTCCGGCAGGCCGGCCAGCAGCACCCGGCCGATCGCCGTCCCGGCCGCCGGGGCGCGCCGGCCGATCCGGGACGGCCGGGCCGCGGCGCCGTCCCAGCGGCCGGCCAGCTCGTCCAGGTACAGCACCTCGCCGTCCTGCAGCACGGCCAGCTGGACCGTGAAGCCGCAACGCTCGTTGAGGGCCGCGAGATGCGGCGCGGCGACCTGCCGGACGTCGATCTCCTCCAGCGCCCGGTGCGCGAGCGAGAGCAGCCGGCCGCCGAGCCGGTAGCGCAGATCGGACTGGCGGTGGACGAAGCCGTGCTCCTCCAGCGTGCGCAGCAGCCGCAGCGCGGTGGACTTGTGCACCCCGATGCCGGTCGCGGCCTGTTCGAGGGTGACCGGGCCGTCGCCGAGGGAGCCGAGGATGGTGAGCGCGCGGTCGACCGACTGCGACATTCCGCCCCCAGTCCCGTCCGGCCGATTGCAGTGGCCGTCAGGCTAACCGCTTCCCCGAGCGACAGGCCAACCACCCCACGGGCTTTGGGTCCCGTTCGGCCAACGGTGCGGCACAGTCGGGGCAATGGCCTGACCGCCCCTCGGCGGCCCTCTACAATCGGATGGTTATGCCATACCTGGACCACGCGGCGACCACGCCGATGCTGCCCGAGGCGATCGCCGCGATGACGGCGCACCTGGGGGTCGTCGGCAACGCCTCAGCCCTGCACGCGTCCGGCCGCCGGGCCCGCCGGGTGGTCGAGGAGGCCCGCGAGTCGCTCGCCGACTCGCTGGGCGCCCGCCCCAGCGAGATCGTGCTGACCGGCGGCGGCACCGAGTCCGACAACCTCGCGGTCAAGGGGCTGTACTGGGCCCGGCGCGGCGCCGACCCGGCCCGGACCAGGGTGCTCTGCAGCCCGGTCGAGCACCACGCCGTACTGGACGCGGTGCACTGGCTCTCCGAGCACGAGGGCGCCGAGGTCGAGTACCTGCCGGTCGACGCCGTCGGCCGGGTGCGCCCGGAGGCGCTGCGCTCGGCGATCGAGCGGGACCCTTCCTCGGTCGCGCTGGTCACCGTGATGTGGGCCAACAACGAGGTCGGCACCGTCCAGCCGATCGCCGAACTCGCCGCCGTGGCAGCCGAGTACGGCATCCCGACGCACGCCGACGCGGTGCAGGCGCTCGGCCAGGTCCCGGTCTCCTTCGCGGAGTCGGGGCTCACCGCGCTCACCGTCACCAGCCACAAGATCGGCGGCCCGTTCGGCATCGGCGCGCTGCTGCTGTCCCGCGGGGCGGCGCCCGTCCCGCTGCTGCACGGCGGCGGCCAGGAGCGCGACGTCCGCTCCGGCACCCTGGACGCGCCCGCCGCCGCCGGCTTCGCGGCCGCCGCGGCGATCGCGGTCGAACGCCGGGCGGAGCACCAGGAGGCGCTCGGCGCGCTGCGGGACGAACTGGTCGCCGCCGTGCTGGCCGCCGTCCCGGACGCGGTGCTCAACGGTGACCCGACGGCCGGGGGCCGGCTGCCCGCCAACGCGCACTTCTCCTTCCCCGGCTGCGAGGGCGACGCACTGCTGATGCTGCTCGACGCCCAGGGCATCGAGTGCTCCACCGGCTCGGCCTGCTCGGCCGGGGTGCCGCAGCCCAGCCACGTGCTGCTGGCGCTGGGTGTCGACCCCGTGCTGGCCCGCTCCTCGCTGCGGTTCTCGCTCGGCCACACCTCCGTCCGGGAGGACGTCACCGCGCTGGCCGCCGCCATCGCGCCCGCCGTCCAGCGCGCCCGCAACGCCGGTCTCGCGGCCGCCGCCCGGCGGTAGGAAACCCGGCCGCGTGTTCGCGGTGAGCACGTACCCTTGTTGGCATCATGACTGATTTCCCGGGTGCTCCGACCGTTCCGTCCACTGGCCGCCTGCGCGTGCTCGCGGCGATGTCCGGCGGGGTCGACTCCGCCGTCGCCGCGGCCCGCGCCGCCGAAGCGGGGCACGAGGTGACGGGCGTGCACCTGGCCCTCTCGTCCAACCCGCAGTCGTTCCGCACCGGTGCCCGCGGCTGCTGCACCATCGAGGACTCCCGGGACGCCCGCCGGGCCGCCGACGTGATCGGCATCCCGTTCTACGTCTGGGACCTCGCCGAGCGCTTCCGCGAGGACGTGATCGACGACTTCGTCGCCGAGTACGCGGCCGGCCGCACGCCCAACCCCTGCCTGCGCTGCAACGAGAAGATCAAGTTCGCCGCGCTGCTGGACAAGGCGATCGCGCTCGGCTTCGACGCGGTCTGCACCGGCCACTACGCCCGGATCGTCGACCTCCCGGACGGCCGCCGCGAGCTGCACCGCGCGGTCGACGCCGCCAAGGACCAGTCGTACGTGCTCGGTGTGCTCGACGCCGACCAGCTCGCCCACTCGCTCTTCCCGCTCGGCGACACCACCAAGGACGTCATCCGGGCCGAGGCCGAGCGCCGGGGCCTGGCCGTCGCCAAGAAGCCGGACAGCCACGACATCTGCTTCATCGCCGACGGCGACACCCAGGGCTTCCTGGCCAGGCACCTCGGCACCGCCACCGGCGACATCCTCGACGCGGACGGCACCAAGCTCGGCGAGCACGACGGCGCCTACGGCTTCACCATCGGCCAGCGCAAGGGCCTGCGGATCGGCCGCCCGGCCGCCGACGGCAAGCCGCGCTACGTCCTGGACATCTCCCCGGTGAACAACACCGTCACGGTCGGCCCGCTGGAGGGCCTGGACGTGACGGCGCTGACCGCGATCCGCCCGCGCTGGTGCGGCACCGAGGCGGCGGCCGAGGGCCGGTACACCGCCCAGCTGCGCGCCCACGGCGAGGAAGTGCCGGTCACCGCCGCCGTGGTGGACGGCGAGCTGCGGGTCCGGCTGGACAGCGCGGTGCGCGGCATCGCCCCCGGCCAGGCCGTGGTGCTGTACGACGGCACCCGGGTGGTCGGCTCCGCCACCATCGCCACCACCGAACGCCCGGCCGTCCGCGCGTAAGGCAATGCTTCGGGCGGGCCGGCGGACTCCGCCCGGCCCGCCCGCTATGGCAGCGTCCGGGAGCCTTTGCCGCCGAAGCCCGACAGCCACCCCTCGCCCCGGTCGCCGGACCGGCTTTCGGTGGTCCCCAAGGGCTCCTATTCTCCCGCACATGAGTAACAGCGCCGGGAAGTCCCAGTCAACGCAGCTCCACTCGGTGTCCGTTGCCGGGGCGGTGGTGCGAAGGGACGGCCGGGTGCTGGCGATTCGCCGGGCCGACAACGGGACCTGGGAGCCTCCGGGCGGCGTTCTGGAGCTGACGGAGGCCATCGAGGACGGCGTGCGGCGCGAGATCTACGAGGAGACCGGGATCAAGGTCGGTGTGGAGCGGCTGACCGGCGTCTACAAGAATATGAACCGGGGGATCGTCGCCCTGGTCTTTCGTTGCCGCCCCGAGGGCGGGAGCGAACAGCTCTCGGACGAGTCGATCGAGGTCGACTGGCTCACGCCGGCCGAAGTGTCCGGTCGCATGGCCGAGGTGTACGCGGTGCGGATGCTGGACGCGCTCCGGGAAGACGCCGCACCGAGCGTCCGCACCCACGACGGTCGTCACTTGATCGGTGAACACACTGTCCGATGAGCGAGCCGCCAGGCCGTCCGGATAAGCGGCTGAGCCGAGCACCAGGCTCGTGATAGACCGGACGCACTATGAATATCTGTGTTTTCTGCTCCGCGTACTCCCTGGACGACCGTTACACCGACCCCGCCGCCGAGTTCGCCCGGCTGCTCGGGGAGGGGGGGCACACGCTGGTCTGGGGCGGCTCCCACACCGGCCTGATGGGGCTGCTCGCCGACGGGGTGAAGGCCGCCGGGGGCCGGCTGGTCGGGGTCTCGGTCGACCTGCTGGCCGACAAGGTCTACCAGGGCGCCGACGAGCTGGTGATGACCCGCGACCTCGCCGAGCGCAAGGCCCAGCTGCTGACGCGCGCGGACGCGGTCGTCGTCCTGGTCGGCGGCCTCGGCACGCTGGACGAGGTCACCGAGGTGCTGGAGCTCAAGAAGCACGCGCTGCACGACAAGCCGGTCGTCGTCCTGGACACCGAGGGCTTCTACGCGGGCCTGCGCACCCAGCTGGAGCGGATGGACGCCGAGGGCTTCCTGCCCCGGCCGCTCGGCGACCTGATCGGCTTCGCCGGGACCCCGGCCGAGGTCTTCGAGCAGCTCAAGACCGGCGCCTGAGAGGATCGGGGACATGGCTACCCATCTGATCACCGGCGCGGGCTCCGGCATCGGCGCCGTCGTCGCCGAGCGCCTCGCCGAACGCGGGGACGACCTCTGGCTGCTGACCCGCGACGCCCGCCGGGCCGCCGAACTGCGGGAGCGCTTCCCCGGCGCCCGGACGCTGGTCGGCGACCTCGGTGACCCGGCCAAGCTCTCCTGGGCCCTCGGCCACCAGGAGCTGCCGGTCCGGCTGGACTCCCTGCTGCACATCGCCGGCGTCGTCGAGCTGGGCCAGGTCGGCGACCTGCCGGTCAAGGCCTGGCAGGACACCCTCGCCGTCAACCTGGTCGCCCCCGCCGAGCTGACCCGTCTGCTGCTGCCCTCGGTCCGGCTGGCCAAGGGCCATGTGGTCTTCGTCAACTCCGGTGCGGGGCTGCGGGCCAGTGCCGAGTGGGGGGCGTACGCGGCCAGCAAGCACGGGCTGCGGGCGCTCGCCGACTCGCTGCGGCTGGAGGAGCACGAGCACGGCGTCCGGGTCACCTCGGTCTTCCCCGGCCGGGTCGCCACCGCGATGCAGGTCAAGGTGCACCAGCAGGAGGGCAAGGAGTACGACGGCGACCGCTGGATCGCCCCCGAGTCCGTGGTCAAGGCCCTGCTCACCGCCATCGACCTGCCGCGCGACGCCGAGATCACCGAGATCACCGTCCGCCCGGGCCGCTGAGCCACCGCCGCCCGGCGCAGCGCAACCCTGTGCCGGGCGGCGCTCCCGGCGCACTAGACGAGTAGATCCGAAGTTCTGGCCCGCCAAAGGGCAGAGGGTGTCCAAGATCAGTTTGTGACGACCGACCTGAACACCCTCTTGACCGCAC
>NZ_JBIUYD010000020.1:0-175471 GCF_044744345.1 Kitasatospora sp. NPDC087315
TGCCGAGTACGAAGCCGCCTACTACAGCCAACAGCAGCCAAACCTGCAGGTCACAGCAACAATCTAGAGTCTCTGCAGAACCCGCAGCGGTTCAGACCCCGAAGACTACAAGGCAAGGCACGCGGTCGAATGCGGCATCAATCGGCTCAAAAGACACCGCGCTGTAGCCACACGGTACGACAAACTCGCGGTCCGCTACGAGGCGACCGCCCTCGTCGCAGCCATCAACGAGTGGTTGTGACGTACTGATCCGACGACACCTCAAACACCCGTACTCGCCGACCGCCGATGGGATTGACGGTCTCACGGACCGGATGCATCCCCAGTTTGGCCATGATCCGTTCGGAGGCGTCGTTGCCCACTTGCGTGATGCTGACGATCCGCTCCAGCCCTCGCTCTTCGAACCCGAACCGTACAGCGGCCGCAGCAGCCTCGGTGGCCAAGCCCTGCCCCCAGTGTGAACGTCCCAGCCGCCAGCCGACCTCAACCGCCGGGAGTACCTCCGGCAAGAAGTCGGGCACCGAAAGGCCGGTGAACCCGGCCAGCTCGCCAGTGGACCGGATCTCCACGGCGAACAGGCCGAAGCCCTGTGACTCCCACTCGCTCTCCCATGCCTGGACCCGGCTGCGTGTCTGCTGTTCGTCAAGGACGCTGCCGTCGCGGATCCACCGCATGACCTCGGGGTCGGCGTTGACGGCGGCCATGGGCGCAACGTCTTCCTCGCGCCAACGACGCAGGATCAAACGGGGAGTCTCAAGCGTGACCATCCAATCATTCTGGATCACAATTGGGCTCTCCGCCCTCTTCACTAGGCACTTTCGATACACGCCCTAGTGGCGTCCTCACAGTTGGTCCCGGCACTCCGAGCACAGTCGGTCCGCGCTCGGGACCGGCCGACGGCACAGGCCGTCGTCGCCCTGGCACTCGGGAGACGCCTGGCGAGGCGCCGGAGCAGCCTCGGACGGTGCCGGCCGGTGGGCGGATGGGAACGGGGGCACCTTCAACAGCCGGGCTGCCAGGACGGCGCCGACACTTCGGGTGATCTTCTCCGGGAGCGGGGCGGACAGGATGCCCGTCAGCGCGTCCCGGGTCCAGCCGCCCGCGAGCAGCCCCTCCACCCGGGCGGCCTGATCCGTCAGGGGCTTGCCCGCGAGCGCCATGCGCGGTTCACAGCGGCCCAGTTCGAGCAGCAGCTCCATGCCCTCCGTCGGACGCGGCGGGCTCGGCACCTTCAGACTTCCCGGGCTCCCGACGGACAGCTCCGCGTCCGGGCCGACCGGCCGGGACGGAAGGACGGAAGGTCCTTCAACTTCCCTCCGAATCAGATTCCTTACCCTCCCGGAGGGGTTTCCCGTCTTCCCGGCCGCCGCCGTTCCGGCTCCGGGGCGCCCGGCGGCCGGAGGCACGGGAAGCGGCGGCACCGTGTGCACCGCCTTGCCCGTGACCGGGACCTCGTGGACGGACACCGTGGTCCGCACCTGTCCCGTCAGCGGGTCCCGCTCGGTCCGCCGGATGTAGTGGCCGGCCTGCTCAAGCTCACGGAGCGCACGGCTTACGGTCGTTCGGCCCTCGACACTCTTCGCCGCCAGGGTCCGCACGTCCTCCCGGGCCCCGTCGGGAAGGCTGAGAAGGTAACTCAGCAGCCCACGGGCCGCCCAGCTGAGCGAGTGCTTCCGGACGACGTGGCCGTTGTCGAGGATCGTGTACCCGGGCGCATGCTTCGGGATACGATGGATCTGCATAGGGAGCTCTCATCTCCTGGTGCCGAGCCCCGGGGTGTTGACGCACCGCCGGGGACCATCTTTTGGCACGGATCATCAGATTAATTGCGCCAACAGGTCGGCGTGACACCACCGTTGGCCGCAAGGATCACCGTAGACGCGGCAGACGAACACCAGCGCCGGAACCAGATAGTCCCCTCTCCGGATCACCCGAACAGACGGCGCGCGAACACCCCCCCTGGCGCAACACAAAACAGCGCGCCCCCGAACGAATCCGGAGGCGCGCCGCTCCCGGGCCTACCCGCCGACCGGGCTGAACCGGACCGGCAGGTGGACCAGGGCGCGGTGGAACGGGCCCGGGCGCCAGAACAGGTCGTCGGCCGGGGTGCTCAGCGCGAGGTCGCTCAGCCGGCTGGTGAGCTGCTCGATCGCGGTGATCGCGATCAGCAGGGCGGGGTCACGGGCCGGACAGGCGTGCGGCCCGGCCGCCCAGGCCAGGTGGGCGCTCTCGCCGCTGCGCAGCTCGCCCCCGTCGGTGTCCGGCGCGGCCCGCGAGTTGGCGGCCGCGTAGGAGACCAGGAGCAGCGAGCCGGCGGCGATCTCCCGGCCGTGGAAGGTGATGTCGTACCGGGGGTAGTGGGCGGAGAAGTTCGCCAGCGGCGGCTCGTGCCAGAGCACCTCGTCGATCGCCTGGTAGGCCGTCATCGCACCGCCGAACAGCGATCCGGCGTAGCGGGCGTCGGTGAGCAGCCGCAGCAGCGCGTTGCCGATCAGGTTGGTGGTCGGCTGGTGCCCGGCGATCATGGTCAGGGTGATCTGCCGGATCACCTCGTCGTTGTCCAGCCCGGCCGGGTGGTTGAGGAACCAGGAGGTCAGGTCGTGCCGGGCGTGCTCGCGGCGCTCGGCGACCATGCCGGTCACCACCGAGACGAGGTCCGCGTAGGCCGCGCCGGCCTTCTCGGTGGACTCGATCATGCCGGAGATGCCGGCGACCAGCCGGGCGCTGTGCTCCTCCGGCACACCGAACCAGGTGTTGAAGACGAACACCGGCAGCTGCCGCGCGTACTCGGCGATCAGGTCGGCGGAGCCGGCCGCCTCGAAGCGGTCGATCAGCTGGTGGGCGACCTCGGCGACCCGGCGCTGGAGCAGGTGCGGTTCGATCAGCGCCAGCCCGTCGGTGATCACCTGCCGGTAGCGGGCGTGCACCTCGCCGTCGCTGAACAGGGCGGTCGGCCGGTAGCCGAGCATCGGCAGCAGGGGTGAGGCCGCCGGGACGGTCTGCTGCCAGGCCCGGGAGTCCTTGGAGAAGGTGTCGGTGTCGCGCAGCAGGTCCAGCGCGGCCTGGTAGTCGGTGACCAGCAGGGCCTCGACGCCCGGCGCGATCTCCACCGGGGCGACCGCGCCGTAGCGGCGCAGCTGCTCGTAGACGAGCTGCGGGTCGGCCGCGAAGACCGGGCCGTAGATCGGGATCGGCCGGGTCTCGGGCCTCGGCGGGCTGGTGTCGGCGGTCACGGCTGCTCCAGGGCGGCGGCGGGTGCGGCGGGCAGGACGTCCAGGACGTGTTCGGCCAGCGCGATCAGCGCGTCCAGGCTGGCACGGCGCTCGCGGGCGTCGCAGAGCACCAGCGGGGTGTCCGGATGCAGGTCCAGATGGGTCCGGAGCACCTCGATCGAGTGCACGGGCGCGTCGGGGAAGCAGTTGACGGCCACCGCGTAGGGCAGGCCCTGTTCCTCGACCATGTCCATGATCTCGAAGGAGTCGGCCAGCCGGCGGGTGTCCGCGAGCACCAGGGCGCCGAGAGCGCCGCGCGCGATGTCCTGCCAGAGCGGGAAGAACCGCCGCTGGCCGGGCGTGCCGAACATGTAGAGCACCAGCTGGCCGGGCAGGGTGAGCCGGCCGAAGTCGACCGCCACCGTGGTGGTGGTCTTCTCGGGCAGGCCCGCCGCGTCGTCCACCGGCGCGCCGGTTTCGGTCATCGCCTCCTCGGTGTGCAGCGTGGCGATCTCCGACAGGGTGCGGATGAGCGTGGTCTTGCCGACCCCGAACGGGCCGGCGACCACCAGTTTCATCAGCGTCTGGTCCCGGTCGGGCAGGTAGCCCACCCGGCTCGGGCGGCCGGTCGGGCTACCGGAGAGTGCGGAGTCCAACGAGGAGCCTCTCAACGATGGAGCGGTCGGTCTGCTGTGCGCGGGGGATCGGGCTGCGGGCCCGTAAACAGCCCGCGTCGACCAGATCCGCCGCGAGGAAGACGGTGGCGCTGACCGGGAGCCGCAGGTGCGCGGCGGCCTCCACGACGGTCAGCGCGCCCGGGCGCAGCAGCTCCCAGAGCCGCCGGTGCTCGTGTTCCAGCTCCGGCGGCGGCTCGGCGCCCGCGGCGTACAGGACGGTGAGCCGCTCGAAGCCGGCGCCGCCGGGCCTGCTGCGGCCGCCGGTGGCCAGGTAGGCGGGCACCATCCGCCTGCGGGGTACGGCGGTCATGACCGGGCGGTGCTCTCCTGTTGCCGTGCCGGACTCGCCATCGCACGGCCCAGGGCGGCGACCTGCACCTGCATCTGGTAGGCCACGTTGCCGAGTTGGGCCTCCGGCGAGGTGAACACCGCGAGCGAGGTGTTCTCCCCGGCCGGGACGACGATGGCGAAGCCCAGTTCGGACTCGACCACGGTCTGGGCCAGCCGGGGCTGGTCGGTGTCGGTGAAGGCGCTGGTGAACGCGCGGGCGGCGGCGTGCACGGTGGCCGTCATCGCGGCGACCCGCTCGGCGGAGGCCCGGTCGAGGCCGTCCGAGGCGCCTTCGACGAGGCCGTCACCGGTCGCGATGACCGCGTGCAGGACTCCCGGCAGCTCCAGCAGCGGGGTCAGCACCCACGAGATCTCGTCGGTGGCGGTAGGGCTCGTGCTCACTGCTCGGCTCCTTCGGGGGTCTGGGCGGGGCTGTGGCCGGTACCTGCGGTGTCGGCCGTGCCGTCGGACCGGTCGGCCCGGTCCGCGGCTTCCGCCACGGCGGCCCGGCCGGTCCCGGTGCCCTGCTGCAGGGCCTGCCAGCGGGCGGCGGCCTGCTCGGGGGTGCGGGCGGGCGGGGCGGCGGGCGTTCCGGCGGGACTGCGTTCGGCGGTGGGGTCGGCGGCGCGCGGGACGGGCACCCGGTCGTCGGACGGCAGCGGCTGGCGCCGGCGGCGGCTGGGCAGCCCGCTGCCGTCGCCGGACGGCACGGCCTGCACGGGTGGCGCGTCGGGCCCGGACGGCACGACGTGCATGGTCGGCACGGTGTGCCCGACCGGCGGTTCGGGCCGGTCCGGGTCGCGGACGGTGCGCCCGTCGCGCCCGTCGGACAGCTCGCGCGGGGTCGGCACGGCCTGCACGGTGGGCGCCGGAGCCGGGCCCGCGCCGGCCCGCAGCGGCAGCGGGGTGAGCACCGAGAGCGGCTGCTCGTCGTCCACCACCGTCAGCAGCGCCGCCGGGATCCGCACGATCGTCCGCATGCCGCCGTACGGCGAGGGCTCGATGTGACAGGAGAAGCCGTACTGGCGGGCGAGCTTGCCGACCACGGCGAAGCCGGTCTTCGGCGGGTTGCCCAGCTCGGTGAGCAGCACCTCGGGCGGGCCGGTCAGCAGCCTGCGGGCCCGGCGCAGCTGGTCCTCCTCCATACCGATGCCGCTGTCGTCGATGATCACCAGTGCCCCGCGGCCGCCCTGCTGGACGGTGACCGGGACGTCGGTCTCCGGGTGCGAGTACGCGGTGGCGTTGGCGAGCAGCTCGGCGACGGTGATGGCCAGCGGCTCGGCGGCCCGGGCGACCACGGCCAGCCGGCTCTCCCGCAGGTGGTTGGCCACCTTGATGCGGGCGTAGCCGGGCACCCGGGAGAGCGCGCCGACGACCACCTCGGCGAGCGGCGAGTCGGTCCGGGCCAGGCCGGGCCAGGCCTCGCAGAGCACCGCGATGGTCTGGATCCGGCGCAGGGCGACCTCGTTGCGGAAGTCGACCTCCAGCAGCCGGGGGTCGTCGTTGTCGTGCTGGAGCTGCTGGACCAGGCTCTGGATCTGGTACAGCAGCGTCTGGATCTTGGAGGTGGCGCCGCGCATCGCGGCCCGGGCGGCGGCGTCGACCCGCTCGCGTTCGTCGGTGATGGCGGCCGCGGCCGCGTCCAGCACGGCCTGCAGGGCCTGGACCGCCTCCGGGCCGATGCCCTGCCGGTCCAGCGGTCCGGCCACCGGCGCGTTGGGGTGGCTGAGCCGCAGCGCGGTGGCCGCCACCCGCTCCTTGGCGAGGTGGCCGATCTCGGCCAGCAGCTCCCTGGTCCGCTCGTCCGCGTCGGTCAGCCGCTGCTGGGCCTCGGCGGTCCGGCCCTCGGCGGCGGCCGCCCGCTCCTCCGCCTGGTGGATGAGCCGTTCCGCCTGACCGGTCCGCCCCTCGGCGGCCAGGGCGCGCTCGGCGGCCTCCCTGGTCCGCTCGTCCGCCTCGCGGGTGCGCTCCTCGGCGGCCCGGTAACGGCCCTCGGCGCGGCGGGTCTCCTCGGCCGCGTGCCGGGCGGCGTCCTGCGCCTCGCGCTGCTGCTGCTCGGCCCGGGCCAGCCGGCCCTCGGCGACGCGGGTGCGCTCCTCGCTGTGCGCCAGTCCGGTCTCGGCGGCCGCGGCCCGGGTGAGGGCCCGGGAGCGGCCGCGGGCCAGGACACCCGCCAGCACGGCGGCGGCCACCACCAGGGCGAGCAGCGCGATCTGCGTCATCGAAGTCCTCGGAAGTCCTCGCTGGAAGGGCTGGAAAGGGGGTGCGTGCACGGTCCGGACGGGCCGACGGCGGCGCCGGCGCTGCGGTCCGTCCGGTCTGTTCGATCCGTCCGGTCAGGCGGGCGAGCCGGTGCTCCGCCCCGCCCGGAGCCGCGGCACCCGACCAGTATCCTCGTCCAACTCCCTGGCCACCAGGGCAACCTGACTCATGGCCTCCAGGACGCTCGGCACCTCGGAGCCGTCCAGGTGGCGGTACTCGGCGGCGACGGTGAGCACCAGCCGCTCGGGCAGGCCGAGTTCGGGGTAACGCTGCTCGGCGATGACCCGCCGGGCGGCGTCCAGCGCGGGTATCCCGGCGGCGTGCAGGGCGTGCGCGCGGTCCCGGACGTACTCCAGGTACCCGATGTGCGCCTGGACGCCGGAGCGGTCGAGCACCGGGCCGTGGCCGGGGACGACGACCTCGGCGCCGGTGGCCAGGATCCGCTCGCAGGCCTCGATCACGTTCTGCAGCGGGCCGGCCCAGTGCACGGGGTGGTCGCCGGGCTGCTGCGGCGTCGATCCGAAGATCACATCACCGGTGAACACCGCGCGCTGTCGCGGCAGGTGGACGATCAGGTCGCCGCCGGTGTGCGCGGCCGGCAGCCCGGTCACCTGCACCGGGTACTCCCCCACGCGCAGCTCCAGCTCACCGTGGAACACCGTGTCCGGGCGTACCGGCTCGGTGCCGGACCAGTCGAACTGCCCGAAGTGCTCGCGGAGGTAGCCGCCCAGCGGCGAGGCCGGGTCGCTGCCCGTCACCAGCGCGTGCTGCTGCTTCGGGGTCGGCTCGTAGTGGATGTGCTCCAGCGCCTCGCGGGTGGAGATCACCTCGGCGTCCGGGAGCACCCCGGCGCCCCAGAGGTGGTCGCCGTTGGCGTGCGTGACGATCACCCGGTCCACCGTGACCCCGTCGGGCAGCCGGCGGCGGCTCTCGGCGAGGAACTCCGCGGCCATCGAGGGGTCGTACGGTGTGTCGATCCACAGTGCGGTCTTCGGCGAGACCAGCAGTCCGCAGTTGGCCAGGCCCCAGCCCCGCTTCGGGGGGAGCCACACATACAGGTCCTCGGCAATCGCGCTCACGTTCGCACGGTTGATCGTCATGTGCGCGATTATGCCCATGATGTGTCAGGGGCGGGAAAATTCCTGTACGTTCACCGACAGGCCGCGCCCCAGACTCTCCCGACCTGTCCCGATTCGCACACCCTTGGTCGGTACCAATCGTCTCACCCAGCGGGACGGACCACGAAACGGGAACGGACGGCGCGACGACGGACCGGCCGGGGCCATCACAGCGCGGGCAGGGTCCGGGTACTCGGTGCAGAAATCCGGAAATCCCGTGGTGAGTACGCCCCCGGACCGCGGCGGCGGGGCCTCAGCCGTCCAGCCGCTTGGTGAACTTCCGCTCGCTCGCGCAGCGTTCGTATCCCAGCCACGCATTGATCGCGAGCATCGGCGCATTGGTCGCGTCGTTGCTGGTGTACGCCCAGCGGTAGCCCGCCGCCCGGGCCCGGCGCAGCGACTCCGCCTTGGCCAGCTTGCTCAGGCCCCGCCCCCGGAACTCCCGGCGGCAGGCCGTGAACGCCGACCAGTACCGGTGCGCGCCGTCCGTCTGCACCGCGGTGAACGCGGCCGGCTCGCCGTTCACCACCGCCACCACGGTCAGCTCCCGGTCGAGGTCGGGCCGGGCCCATGCGCCGCGCAGCCAGTCCTCGTAGTCGGCGGCGTCCATCTCGACCTCGCCGGGCTCGTCGCGGATCGCGTCCGCCTCGATGAGGAAGACCGGGTACGGGTCGTCCACCCAGTCGGTGGCCGGCCGGAGCCCGACACCCGGCGGCAGCGCCGTGGCCGCCGGCAGCGGGAGCGTCAGGTCGCGGCCCGCGAAGTGGGCCGGCCGCCCCTCCGTGAAGCCCCGGTGGGCGGCGAAGGCCAGCGACTCCGGCCGGTCGTCCACCCAGCTGTGCAGCTCCACCACACCGTGCTCGACGAGGTGCCGCTCGGCCGCCGCCAGCAGCGCGGTGAAGGCGCCGCGGCCCCGGTACGCGGGCAGCACACTGCCGTTGGCGTACCCGACGCCCTTGGTCGTCGTCCCGGTGACCACACCGCAGCGGATCGACCCGACCACCTCGCCGTCCAGCTCGGCGACGAAGGTACGGAAGTGCTCGCCCCCGGCCTGGCGGGTGTTCAGCCACACGAACACCTCGGGGGTGAGCAGGAGGTGCTCACGGCCCGCGGTGTGCGCGGCGGCGGCGGCCCCGGCGTCGGCCGGGCGGAAGTCACGAATCGTCAGTGTCGTCATAGACGCGCCACGCTAACCGCCCGCCCGGCCGGGCCGCCTCCGAATTTCGGCCCCCACCAGCAGCTCGGCACGGCGGACGGGACTAAAGTCCCTCACCACCGGGCCCTCAAGCTCAAATAATGCTCTGAGATGACCGGGCGAGGCTTGGCAGCCACCCCACCCGGGGACATCCTCAGCAGCACGGCCCGGCGGTCCTGGCGACGACGCCCGCACCACCCGACGGCCACCCCACCCAGCCCTCCGAAGGGGGCGCGCACCGATGACCTCCCCCGCAGTGAACCGGCCCGCGGCGGCCACCCCGGCGAACCGGCTCGGCATCGGCCTCGGCTGGCGCAGTGAGATCGACACCGTGGTGGAACGGCAACCCGGCCTGGACTGGGTCGAGGTGGTCGCGGAGAACATCTGCGCCGACCACCTGCCCGAGTCGCTGACCGTCCTGCGGGCCCGCGGCGTCACCGTCGTGCCGCACGGCGTCGCGCTCGGCCTCGGCGGCGCCGACCGGCCCGATCCGGCCCGGCTCGCCCGGCTCGCCGAGGCGGCCGAGGCGCTGGACTCCCCGCTGGTCACCGAACACCTGGCGTTCGTCCGGGCCGGCGGCCTGGAGGCCGGGCACCTGCTGCCGGTGCCCCGCTCGCGCGACGCCCTGCGGGTCGTCGCCGAGAACGTCCGGATCGCACAGGACCTGCTCCCGGTGCCGCTGGCGCTGGAGAACATCGCCGCCCAGCTGGCCTGGCCGGACGACGAGCTGACCGAGGGCCAGTTCCTCGCCGAGCTGGTCGAGCGCACCGGCGTCCGGCTGCTGATCGACGTCGCCAACCTGCACACCAACCGGGTCAACCTGGGCCTGGACCCGGCCGCCGAGCTGGACCGACTGCCGCTGGAGGCGCTGGCCTACGTCCATGTGGCGGGCGGCACGATGATCGACGGCATCTGGCACGACACCCACGCCCACCCCGTCACCGAGCCGGTGCTGGAGGTGCTGGCCGAGCTCTGCGCGCGGGTGGCACCGCCCGGGGTGCTGCTGGAACGGGACGCCGCCTTCCCGCCGCCCGCCGAACTGGCCGGCGAACTGGACGCCATCCGGCGTGTGCTGGAGGGGGGCCGCACGACATGACGGGCCCCACGCACAAGAGCCCGGCGCCCGAGGGCCCCGCGCACGAGCCCCCGGCGCACGATCACCCCGCGCACGAGCCCCCGGCGCACGATCACCCCGCCCACGGGAGCCCGGCGCCCGAGGCCCCGGACCTGACCGCCGCCCGCGCCGCGCTGGCCCGGCGCCAGGAGGCGCTGCTGGCCGCCCTGGTGGCCGGCGGCCCCGTCCCGCCCGGCTTCGACGAGGCCCAGGTGCGCGCCCAGTCGATCGGCCTGGCCGCCAAGCGCCGCGACACCGCCGCCAAGGTCGCCCCGGCCCTGCCCCGCCTGCTCGGGCCGCAGTACGGACCGCTGTTCCTCGCGTACGCCCGCCGGCACCCGCAGACCGGCGGCTACCGCGCCGACGCCCGCGCCTTCGCCGCCTGGGCGATCGCGGACGATGCCACGGGAGAGGAGCACCGCACCGCCCTGCGGCAGTGGCTCGACCCCGCCGCCGGGCGACGGCCCGGCCCGCTCACCCGCCTGCGCCGGGCCCTGCTACCCGGCCCGCGGCCACACGACCAGAAGAGGCCGGCGGGAAGCGCCGGACCCTCCCACGAACTGTAAGACCTCACCATTCCGGGGGAAACGCCCATGTGGCACAACGTCTACTACCTGGTCCCGGCCGTCCTGCTGGCCGCAGCCGCCGTCGCCGCGATCCGGGCCAAGGTGCTGGTCAAGCGCGTGCCCTTCGCCAAGGGCCTGCCCGGCCGCGGCCTGCCGCTGCTGGACACCGCCTTCCTGTCCGGGGGCCCCGGCCGGGTCTTCGACACCGCGCTGGTGCGGATGCACCAGGCGGGCCGGGTGGTGGTCAACCGGGCCGGCCTGGTCACCGTCACCACCGGCACGCCGTACGACGCCGTGGACCTCGCGATCATCGAGGCCGTCGGACCGTCAAAGCACCGCGACCTCACCCCGCTGCGCCGCGAGGTGATGCGCTCCCCCGCCGTCCAGGAGATCGGCGACCGGCTCGCCGACCGCGGCCTGATGCGCAACCCCGTCCGGCTGCGGCGGGCCCGCCTGGCACGCCGCCGGCTCTGGTTCGCCCTGCTGGGCGTGGTGGTGTTCACCGTCGCGGCCTATCTGCTGGACTCCGGCGACGCCGGCTCCGACCGGCCCGCGCCGTGGATCCCGCCGGTCCTGCTCGTGGTGGGCCTGGTCGCCCTGATCCTCACCTGGCCGGTCAAGGGCCGGATCACCCTGGCCGGCTGCCGCCAGCTCATTCTGATGAACAGCGGCAAGCCGTGGAAGCCCAGTGCCGGTCTGGCGCCCAGGTCGACGGGCGGCGCGCTGCTCGGCGCGATCGCGCTGGGCGGGCTGGCCGCCGCCGGGCTCGGGGACGAGGAACTGCAGGAGGCGATGCTCGCCGCGGCGGCGGCCGACGCGGCCGCCCGGTCCACGGCGGCCACCGGCGGCTCCTCGTCCTCCTCCTCGTCGTCCTCGTCATGCTCGTCGTCCTCGTCCGGCTCCTCCTGCGGCGGCTCGGCCGCCTGGTGCGGCTCCTCCGACTCCGGGTCCTCCGGATCCGGCTGCGGCGGCGGCAGCTGCGGCTCCAGTTCCAGCGGTTGCGGCTCGTCCTCGTCGAGCTGCGGCTCCGGCTCCAGCAGCTGCGGGTCCTCGTCCTCCTCCAGCTGCGGTTCGAGCTGCGGTGGTTCGAGCTGCGGCTCCTGACGTCACAGTTCGGTATCGCGCTCCGGGAATGCGTTCCGCGCGCGACCGCGAGAGGTCTACAACAAGCCCATGTGGTTGCTCTTCCTGATCCCGGCCTGCGTCGCCGCGGTGCTCTCCTGCATCCGGCTGGTCCGGATGACCGCCACCGCGGACACCCTCGCCGGACAGGACGGACCGCGGCCGTCCGAGGCCGTCGGAATCGGGCTGTACGAGACGGCCTACCTGGCGGGCGGCCCGGACCGGGTGGTGGAGCTGGCGCTCGTCCTGATGTCCTCCCGGGGGCGGCTGCACCTCGCGCACACCGGCTGGACCACCGTCGTCGACCCCAAGGGCCGCAGCCGGCTGGAACGCGCGGTGGTCGCCACCGTCGGGCCCGAGGGCCAGTGCCGGACGGCCGACCTGCGGCGGGCGATGGGCGTCCACCCCACCGTGCTGGAGATCGGCGGCCGGCTGACCCTGGCCGGACTGGCCACCCCGGCGTCGGTGCAGCAGAACACCGTCCTGGTGATCCGGCAGGTCCGGCAGGCGCTGCTGCTCTCGCTGGTGCTGCTGGCCGCCGCGCTGGCCGTCGGCGGGGCCGCGGACGGTGACACGCTGGTGCCGCTCGCCTGGTTCTCGCTGCCGCTGATCCTCACCTCGGGCACGCTGCTGATGGCCCGGGTCGACGTCTACCCCTACACCCAGTGGGCCTCACCGGTCGGCCAGGAGGTGCTGCGCGAGGTCCGCCCGGCGCGCCAGCACGGCCTCGTCGACGACGACGAGCGTGAACTGCTCACCGCCGTCGCGATGATCGGCCCGGCCGCCCTCCCGGACGCCCGGCTGCGCGCGGCGCTCCGCCCCCAGCGCGACTGACCGCGGCCCGGCCGACGCGCTCCGGCCGGAGAACGCGTGGAGGGGCCCGCCGAGGCGGGCCCCTCCACATGGTGCGCGGCCGGTCAGACCAGGCCGTTGAGCAGCTCGCTCACCGGCTTGCGGCGGCCGGTGAAGAACGGCACCTCCTCGCGGACGTGCAGCCGGGCCCGGGACGGGCGCAGGTCGCGCATCAGGTCGACGATCCGGTGCAGCTCGTCCGCCTCGAAGGCGAGCAGCCACTCGTAGTCGCCGAGGGCGAAGGAGGCCACGGTGTTGGCCCGCACGTCCGGGTAGCCGCGCGCCATCTGGCCGTGCTCGGAGAGCATCGCGCGCCGCTCGGCGTCCGGCAGCAGGTACCACTCGTAGGAGCGGACGAACGGGTAGACGCAGACGTAGTCGCGCGGGCGCTCGTCGGCGAGGAACGCCGGGATGTGCGACTTGTTGAACTCGGCCGGGCGGTGCAGCGCCATGTTCGACCAGACCGGCTCCAGCACCCGGCCGAGGCCGGTGCGGCGGAAGCGGTTGTACGCGTCCTGGAGGTCGTCCGAGTCCTCGGCGTGCCACCAGACCAGGATGTCGGCATCGGCACGCAGACCGGACACGTCGTAGGTGCCGCGCACCGTGATGTCCTTCGCGGCCAGCTGGGCGAAGAGCTCGTCCACCTCGGCCGCGAGGGCGGTGCGGTCCTCGGGCAGCGCGCCCTTGAGCTTGAACACCGACCACATGGTGTAGCGGATGACCTGGTTCAGGTCGCGCGCCTTCTTCTTCTCGGGCTGCTGCTCCGGCTGCCGCTCAACGGTCTCAGTCATGCGCCCATTGTCCTCTCCGTGGAACCTTCCCCGGTCTCCGGGGTCGGCAGTCTGTCGACGATCGCGGCCACCGCCGTCCGCGCGCTCGCGACGCACGCCGGGATGCCCACCCCGTCGTACGCGGCCCCGCACAGCGCCAGCCCGCCGAGCCGCCCGGCCGCGGCCCGGATCCGGGCCACCCGGTCGAGATGGCCGACCGGGTACTGCGGCAGGCCGGCCCGCCAGCGGGTGACGGCGGTGTCGTACGGACGGGCGGTCAGGCCGATCGCCTCGCCCAGGTCCTCCAGCGAACGGGCCACCAGCTCCTCGTCCGGCAGGTCCAGCGCCTGCTCCTCGCGGTGCCGGCCCAGTGAGGTGCGCAGCAGGAACGCGTCCGGGGCGGAACGCTCCAGCCAGCCCCACTTGTTGGAGGAGAAGGTGGACGCCTTGATCCGCCGGCCGTCCACCGGCGGCACCAGGAAGCCGCTGCCGGCCGGCGGTTCGGGCAGGTCCGCGCGCCGGAAGGCGAGGGTGACCAGCGCCATCCCCGCGTACTCGACCCCGTCCAGTTCGGCGGCCGCGCCCGGCGCGTCCGTGCGCAGCAGGCGGGCGGCGGCGGGCGCGGGCACGGCCAGCACGACGGCGTCCGCCGTGAGCGTCTCGCCGCCGCCGGTCACCACCCGCCAGCCGTCGGGGGCCCGGCGCAGCTCGTCCACCGGCGTGTGCGTCCGCAGCTCGGCTCCGGCCCTGACGCAGGCCGCCGCGACCGCCTCCGGCAGCGTGCCGAGGCCGCCGCGCAGGCCCTGGAACACCGGCCCGGCGGTGCTCTGCGGCCGGGTCGCCAGCTCGCGCACCCCGGCCACCAGGGAGCCGCCGCCCTGCGCGATCGGCAGCAGCTGCGGCACGGCGGCGCGCAGCGAGATCTCGTCGGCGTGCCCGGCGTAGACGCCGCCGAGCAGCGGCTCGACCAGCCGGTCCACGACCTCGCGGCCGAGCCGGGCGGCGACGTACCGGCCGATCGCGATGTCGTCCGCGACCTCCGTACCGCCCTCGTGCCGGGTCCGCTCCAGCCCCTCGGCGGTGAGGACCCCGGAGGCGGCGAGCGCGTCCAGGTCACCGGGGACGCCCATCACCTGCCCGCCGGGCAGCGGCCGCAGCGCGCCCCTGGTCCAGATCGCGGCCTTGGCGGTGGTCGGCGGTTCCAGCTCCTCGCCCAGCCCGACCGCACGGGCCAGTTCGACCGCCTCGGGCCGCCGGGCCAGCATCGACTCGGCCCCCAGGTCCACCCGGACCCCGCCGACCTCTCCGCCGGACAGCTTCCCGCCGACCCGCCCGGACGCCTCCAGCAGCGTCACCCGGGCCCGCGCGCTCCCCCCGGCCGCACCGCTGAGGAAGGCGGCCGCGGCCAGCCCGGCGATACCGCCGCCGATCACGACGACATGTGCTTGCGACATGCCTCGCAGTCTTGCAGGTCCTTACACCTTTGCCGCACTCCGCCCGCTTCCGGACGATTCCCCCTCCGCAGCGCCGCCGATCAGAGCACGGCCAGGGCGTGTCTGACAATTCGCGGCGGATCAGCGCGCGGCGTTGGGGTGCGTGCATCGCAAGGCGGAGGAGGGAGTCCATGCGGAGCATCGGCGACCGACGACAACGCGGCGTGGGGGCACCTCCCGGCCGGAGGCTGGGGGAGTGCGTGCCCCAACGCCGCACGCCCGGCGGGAATTGTCAGACACGCCCTAAGCTTTCCGCCATGGAACCGATCCTGGTGAGCGCGTGTCTGGCGGGTGTGCCGTGCCGGTACGACGGGCGGGCGAAGACGTCGGCGGCGGCCGTGGGGCTGGTGGAGGCCGGACAGGCGGTGGTGGTCTGCCCGGAGGTGGCGGGCGGGCTGGCGACGCCGCGGCCGGCGGCGGAGATCGTCGGTGGGGACGGCGAGGACGTGCTGGCCGGGCGGGCCCGGGTGGTGGACGTGACGGGGGCGGACTGCACCGGGGCGTTCCTGGACGGCGCCCGGCAGGCGCTGGCCGCCGCCGAGGCGGCCGGGGCACGGCGGGCGCTGCTGATGGCCCGCAGCCCCTCGTGCGGCTGCGGCCGGATCTACGACGGCACGTTCACCGGCGCCCTGCGCCCGGGGGACGGGGTGACGGCGGCGCTGCTGCGGCGGGCGGGCATCGAGGTCGAGGCCGGGTAGCCACCCCGGCGACCGTACGTGTCCCCTCCGCCACCGAGCCGTGATCGAGTTGCGATCTCCCGGACGGGTCCGATTCGGGCCCTCGCCCGTCGAATGGTCTGGGCGCCCCGGTCGGGGCGCCGGACCGAGGGTTCGGGGAGGGTTCGATCGTGGTGCGAGGACGACGCAGACCGGGCGCACTGGCGGCCGGAGTGGTCGCGGCGGCGCTGCTGGTCGGGGGGTGCGGCGCGGCCGAGCGGAACATGGACGCCCGGGCGGGGGGCGACAGCGCGGCGAGGAAGGACGAGGCGCCCGCGGCCGCGCCGGCCGCCGGTGCCGCACAGTCGGCGGCTCCGGCCGGAGCGGGCGGAACGGCGGGGGCGGCGGGGCAGACCGGGCAGGCGACCGGGCAGCCGGGCGCCGTGCCGGCCGCGGACACCCGGCTGATCGCCTACACCGCGCAGCTGTCGCTGCGGACCACGGACGTCTCCCAGGTGCTCGCCAGGGCCCGCGAGCTGGCGGCCGCCGCCGGGGGCTACATCGGCGGCGAGACGGTGAACGGCGGGGCTCCCGACGGAAGGGACCCGTACAGCGCGGCCCCCCGGCCCGGCGGCCCGCTGAACGGCCAGATCATCCTCAAGGTGCCGTCGGCGGCGTTCCAGCAGACCCTGGACCAGCTCTCCGCACTCGGCGAGGTGCTGTCGCGCAAGAGCCAGGCGGACGACGTGACCCAGCAGGTCGCGGACGTGGCGAGCCGGGTCCAGAGCCAGCAGGCGAGCGTGGAGCGGGTGCGGGCGCTGATGGGCCAGGCGAAGTCGCTGGCCGACATCACCAGTCTGGAGAGCGAGTTGAGCCGCCGTGAGGCGGACCTGGAGTCGCTGCAGAAGCAGCAGAAGGAGCTGGCCGCCCGGACTTCGCTCTCCACCCTCACGCTGGACGCACGGCGCGAGCCGACGCCCGCCCACACCGACGCGCCCGACGCACCGAAGCAGAGCGAGGAGGGTTTCTGGCACTCGGTCGGCTCCGCGCTGGGCGGCGGCTGGGACGTGCTGGTCACGATCGTCCGCGGGCTGGCGATCGCGGTCGCGGCGGTGGCGCCGTTCCTGCTGGTACTCGGGCCCGCGGCGTTCGCCTTCTGGTTCCTCCGGCGGCGGCGGGCGGCCAAGCTGCCCCCGGTGCCCGCCCATGCGCCGGGCCGGCCCGGCTTCCCGGCCGGTCCGGAGGCGGAGGAGACGGTGGAGGAGGAAGAGGAGCGGTACAGCTGAGACAGCGGTGGCGGGCCGCCTTGCGCGGGCCCGCCACCGTCCTGTCCTGGACCGGTCAGCGCGCGCTGGCCTCGTGCACGAAGGCGACGAGCCGGCTGAGCGCGTCCGGGTCCATGCTGGGCAGCACACCGTGGCCGAGGTTGAAGATGTGGCCGCTGCTGCCGATCGCCTGGGCGGCGTGCAGCACCTCGCGGGCCTTGGTCTCGACCGCCCTGGTGGGCGCGAACAGCACGGCCGGGTCGAGGTTGCCCTGGAGCCCCTTGCCGGGGCCGACCCGCTCGGCGGCGACGTTCAGCGGCACCCGCCAGTCCACGCCGACGACGTCCGCGCCGGCCTGGCCCATCAGGCCGAGCAGCTCACCGGTGCCGACGCCGAAGTGGATGCGCGGCACACCGTATCCGGCGACGGCGTCGAACACCTTGGTGCTGGCCGGCATCACCGAGCGGCGGTAGTCGTCGGGGGCGAGCGCGCCGACCCAGGAGTCGAAGAGCTGGACGGCGGAGGCGCCGGCCTCGATCTGCACCTTCAGGAAGACGGAGGTGATGTCGGCCAGCCGGTCCACCAGGGCGGCCCACAGCTCGGGCTGCCCGTACATCATGGCCTTGGTGTTCTCGTGGTTCCTGGACGGGCCGCCCTCGATAAGGTAGCTGGCCAGGGTGTAGGGCGCCCCGGCGAAGCCGATCAGCGGGGTGGAGCCGAGCTCGTCCACCAGCAGGCCGACGGCCTCGGTGATGTAGGGGACGTCGTCCGGCTCCAGCGGGCGCAGCCGCTTGAGGTCCTCGGCGGTACGGATCGGGTCGGCGATCACCGGGCCGATGCCGGGCTTGATGTCCACGTCGATGCCGATGGCCTTGAGCGGGACCACGATGTCGCTGAAGAAGATCGCCGCGTCCACCTTGTGCCGGCGCACCGGCTGCAGGGTGATCTCCTTGACCAGCTCGGGCCGCATGCAGGAGTCCAGCATGGGGATGCCCTCGCGGACCTTCAGGTACTCGGGCAGCGAGCGGCCGGCCTGGCGCATGAACCACACCGGGGTGTGCGGCACCGGCTCGTGCCGGCAGGCGCGCAGGAAGGCGGAGTCGTACGCGGCGCCGCGGCGCGCGGGGGGCTGCTGACCGGTGCTGATGGCTGCCGTGGTGTCTGCCGTTGTCTCACTCACGGTTCAAATCTTCGCACGTACCCCGGGTGGCACTCCCCGCCCGGCCTCGTGGGTTCCTCCAAGATCTGGCCGGATTGCCGTCCCGGCACGCCGCACGGGCAGAAGTTGCGGCGATTACCCAGGTTTTCGACCTAGTCTTCGGGTCATGGCAGCGGTCGGCGGGCACCCCGCACAGGGTGGCGGAACAGGTGGCGGAACGGGTCGGGAGGGGGCGCCGAGCGAGTTCCGGGCCGCCGTCGAGGCACTGAGCGGGGTGCGGTTGCGCCCCGAGATCGAACTGTCCGCCGTACCCGCGCCACGCCGGCTCGCCCCCTACTCGTTCGCGCTGACCGCCTCCGTGGAGGTGGACGGCGAGGAGCTGGCCGACGGCCGGCTGGTGCTGCTGCACGACCCGGCCGGCCAGGAGGCCTGGAACGGTGACTTCCGGGTGGTGACCATGACCCGGGCCGAACTGGAGCCCGAAATGGCCGGCGACCCGATGCTCTCCGAGGTCGGCTGGGCCTGGCTGCTGGACGCGCTGCAGACGCACGGCGCCGGCTTCGTGGAGCCGTCCGGCACGGTGACCAGATGCGCCTCGCAGTACTTCGGCGCGCTGGCGGACCGGGCGTCGTCCACCGAGATCGAGATCCGCGCGTCCTGGACGCCGGCCGACGGCCGCTTCGAGCGGCACCTGGCGGCCTGGGGGGACCTGCTCTGCACCAGCGCCGGCCTGCCGCCGGCCGTACCGGCGGCGCAGCAGTCCGCCGATGCCTCGTCACTCGGTGGAGTGGTTCCGATGCCCGCCCGCCGGCGCCCGCGTTCGCACTGATTCGCGCCGGTTCGCACGAAGGAGTGGCGCCGGTCCGCATCGGACCGGCGCCCCCCGGGGCTGACGGAGTGTGGCCTTCGTTCCGCTCCACGTCAATCGACCGGTCGAAACCCACCGAAACCGGCCAATCCGCGCTGGATCTGATCGATTTTGTACGAATTCCAGGCATGTCACATCAGTCGCCTGCGCGATTTGTCCGTATTGTTACTCACTAGATCGTGATCTTTCGCTAAAGCCGGGCACGGTAGCTGCCGAAGCAGACTGTGACCCTTTCCAAACGCGGAACACTCCGACCGCCCCCATCGGGGTTCCGTCCGCCACTCCCCGCAGGAGGCCTGGTGTCGGTCCTTCTTGAGCACCCCGCAAACGTGGTCGCCTACCGGCCGACCAAGCCCACCGCCATGGTGGTCATCGCCGATCCCCGCGTCCGAAACACCGTCACCCGCCACCTGTGGGCCCTCGGCGTCCGAGACGTGATCGAAGTGTCCTCGATCGCGGAGGCCCGCCCCCGGGTCTCCACCCCACGCGACATCTGCGTCGCCGACGTGCACCTCCCGGACGGCTCCGGGCTGACCATCCTGGCCGAGACCCGCGCCGCGGGCTGGCCCAACGGCCTGGCACTCTCCGCCGCCGACGACATCGGCGCCGTCCGCAGCGCGCTGGCCGGCGGCGTCAAGGGCTACGTCGTCACCGGGACGCGCACCAACGTCGCCATGCCGGGCCGCCCGGGCCTGCCGCTCGGCGCGGGCGGCCTGGCCGGCCGGATGCGGCGCCCCGGCATGCCGGGCGTGCCGGGCTCGGCCGGTGTGCCGGGCGCCCCCGGAGCCCCCGGAGCGCCGGGCGCACAGCAGGCCGCGTACCGCGAGCTCTCCGGCCGCGAGGTGGAGGTACTGCGGCTGGTCGCGGAGGGCCAGTCCAACAAGGCGATCGGTGTGGCGATGGGCCTGTCCGCGCTCACCGTGAAGAGCCACCTCGCCCGGATCGCCCGGAAGCTCGGTACCGGCGACCGGGCCGGGATGGTCGCGGTCGCGTTGCGGACCGGAATCATTCACTGACGCCCTAGGTGGGACCGCTGCGGCGGCCCTGGAGGAACGTTTCCTCCAGGGCCGTATTTTCGCCCGCTCGCCTCTGTGTTTTCGCCCGCTCGCCTCCGGGGCGCTCTGGTCCGGTGCCGACGGTCGTCGCTCCAAGGCCCCTCGCTCCTCGGGGCCTCCTCGCTCCTTCCTTTCGGCACCGGCGCGCCCCTTCGGCTCGGGGCGGGTAGGGCGGGCTGGGGCGGGGGGCGAGGCGGATAGGGGCGGGCGGAACGAGGCGAACGGGTGGGAGCGGGTTGGGATTGGTGCGGCGCTTCGGCTCGGACCGGGTGGGCGGAGAGATCGTCATGGACCCGGTCTGACCAGTCCGACAACACTCCCGGTTCTGAGGACCGTCGTACCCTTGGTGGGTGACCGACGCCGTAGCAGCCATCCCAGAAGAAGCAGCCCCGGTCCCGCTCCTTGAGCCGAAGGAGGGGATCCCGCCAGTCGTGGCGGACGAGGGGGCGCTGGCCGCCACCGTCGCCGCCTTCGCCGCGGGTACCGGACCGGTCGCCGTCGATGCCGAGCGGGCCTCCGGCTACCGCTACGGACAGCGCGCGTACCTCATCCAGCTCCGCCGCGCGGGCGCCGGCTCCGCGCTGATCGACCCGATCGCCTGCCCCGACCTCAGTGGGCTGGGCGCCGCCCTCGCGGACACCGAATGGGTGGTGCACGCCGCCACCCAGGACCTGCCCTGCCTGGCCGAGGTCGGCATGAGACCCCAGAGACTGTTCGACACCGAGCTGGCCGGGCGGATCGCCGGCTTCGCCCGGGTCGGCCTCGGGCCGATGACCGAGAGCGTGCTCGGGCTGAGCCTGGCCAAGGAGCACTCGGCGGTCGACTGGTCCACCCGCCCGCTGCCCGAGCCCTGGCTGCGCTACGCCGCTCTGGACGTCGAGGTGCTGGTCGAGCTGCGTGACGCACTCGAACAGGAGCTGGACGCCCAGGGCAAGCTCGACTGGGCGCTGGAGGAGTTCGCCGCGATCGCCGCCGCACCCCGGCCCGCACCGCGCACCGACCCGTGGCGCCGCACCTCCCAGCTGCACAAGGTCCGCCGGCGCCGCCAGCTGGCCGTGGTGCGCGAGCTGTGGCTGACCAGGGACCGGACCGCGCAGGAGCGCGACATCTCGCCGGGCCGGGTGCTCTCGGACGCCGCGATCGTCAACGCCGCGCTGGCCATGCCGCTCAACATCGCCGCCCTCCAAGGCGTTCAGGGCTTCGGGCCGCGGGTGCACCGGCGCCAGCTGGAACAGTGGCTGGCGGCCGTACAGCGGGGCCGGGACGTCCCGGAGAACCAGCTGCCGCCCGCCGCCGCACCGCACGACGGCCCGCCGCCGCCGCGCGCCTGGGCCGAGAAGGACCCGGTGGCCGCCGCCCGGCTGTCCGGGGCGCGGGCCGCGGTGAGCGAGCTGGCCGAGCGGCACAACCTGCCGGCCGAGAACCTGATCACCCCGGACCTGGTCCGCCGGGTCTCCTGGGAACCGCCGGCCGACGCCGACGCCGAACGGGTGGCCGCCGCGCTGCGCCGGCTCGGCGCCCGGCAGTGGCAGGTGGAGCTGGTGGCACCGGCGATGGCCGCGGCCTTCGCCAAGGCGGCGGCCCAGGAGAACTGAGCAGCACCGGCACACGGAGGTACGCCGAAAGGGGATGTCGTCACGGACGGCATCCCCTTTCGGCGTACCCGGGCCGGGGGAGTCCGCAGAGGCATGTGACGGGGTGTGGCGGGGACGTGGCGCGGGACACACGGGGAGATCGGGCCGCCGGGCCTGGGCAGGTTGGTTACCGACGGGTAGCATGGCGGTGGAGCGGCGCCGCCCGGGTCTTCGACGGCGGCGGCCTGCCCACCTCAACCGTTGGTCCCTGGGAGGAGAGCCCCCGTGCCTCGTACCGCGAGGGACGTCGTCTTCGTCGATGGCGTCCGCACCCCGTTCGGCAAGGCCGGCCCGAAGGGCATCTACCACGAGACCCGCGCCGACGACCTGGTCGTCAAGTGCATCCGGGAACTCGTACGCCGTAACCCGAACCTGCCCGTCGAGCGGATCGACGAGGTCGCCGTCGCGGCCACCACGCAGATCGGCGACCAGGGGCTGACCATCGGCCGCACCGCCGCCCTGCTGTCCGGCCTGCCGAAGTCCGTCCCGGGCTACGCGATCGACCGGATGTGCGCCGGCGCGCTGACCGCCGTCACCACCACCGCCGGCGGCATCGCCTTCGGCGCGTACGACGTGGTCGTGGCCGGCGGCGTCGAGCACATGGGCCGCCACCCGATGGGCGAGGGCGTCGACCCCAACCCGCGCTTCGTCTCCGAGAAGCTGGTCGACGAGTCCGCCCTGTTCATGGGCATGACCGCGGAGAACCTGCACGACCGGTTCCCGCACCTGACCAAGGAGCGCTGCGACGCCTACGCCGTGCGCTCGCAGGAGAAGGCCGCCAAGGCGTACGCCAACGGCGACATCCAGCCCGACCTGGTGCCGATCTCGATCCGCAACACCAACCCCGAGGTCGGCGAGACCGGCTGGGGCCTGGCCACCGTGGACGAGCCGATGCGCCCGGGCACCACCCTGGAGAACCTGGCGGGCCTCAAGACCCCGTTCCGCCCGCACGGCAACGTCACCGCGGGCAACTCGGCCGGTCTGAACGACGGCGCCACCGCCTCGCTGCTGGCCGCCGAGGACGTCGCCGAGGAGCTCGGCCTCCCGGTGAGGATGCGGCTGGTCTCGTTCGCCTTCGCGGGCGTCGAGCCCGAGGTCATGGGCATCGGCCCGGTGCCGGCCACCGAGAAGGCGCTGGCCAAGGCCGGTCTGACCATCGACGACATCCAGGCCTTCGAGATCAACGAGGCCTTCGCCGTCCAGGTGCTCGCCTTCCTGGACCACTACGGCATCGCGGACGACGACGAGCGGGTCAACCCGTACGGCGGCGCGATCGCCTACGGCCACCCGCTGGCCTCCTCCGGCGTGCGCCTGATGAACCAGCTGGCCCGCCGCTTCGGGCAGCGCCCGGACGTCCGCTACGGCCTCACCACGATGTGCATCGGCTTCGGCATGGGCGGCACGATCATCTGGGAGAACCCGCACTGGAGCGGAGCCACCGAGCAGGCAGAGTCCGAGGGCGGTAAGTGACCATGAGCACCACTGAGCTGCTGCAGCACGGCGCCGGGCTGTTCCCCGGCGAGGTCGTGACCACCGCGCACGTACGCCACCTGGACCTGCCGCTGCGGGCCGGACGGCTGGCCCTGATCACCCTGGACAACGGCTTCGACCACACCAAGCCGACCACCTTCGGCCCGGGCTCGCTGCTGAAGCTGTCCGCCGCACTCGACCAGGTCGAGGCGGAGGCCGCCGAGGGGACGATCGTCGGCGTCGCCGTCACCGGCAAGCCGTTCATCTTCGCGGTCGGCGCCGACCTCAAGGGCGTCGAGCTGCTCAAGGAGCACGCGGACGCGCTGGCCATCGGCAAGGGCGGCCACGAGGTCTTCAAGCGGATCGCCGCGCTGCCCGTCCCGTCCTTCGCCTACTACAACGGCGCGGCGATGGGCGGCGGCGTCGAGGTCGGCCTGCACTGCACCTACCGCACGGTCAGCGCGGGCGTGCCGGCCTTCTCGCTGCCCGAGGTCTTCCTGGGCCTCGTCCCGGGCTGGGGCGGCTGCACCCTCCTGCCGAACCTGGTCGGTCCGGCGAAGGCCGTCAAGGTGATCATCGAGAACTCGATGAGCCAGAACAAGCAGCTCAAGGGCGCGGACGTGTTCGAGCTCGGCATCGCGGACGCGATCTTCGAGCCGGCCGACTTCCTGGAACAGTCGCTGCTGTGGACCGCCAAGGTCCTCAACGGCGACGTCGTGGTCGAGCGCGAGGAGATCGACCGCGGCAAGGCCTGGGACGACGCCGTCGCCTGGGGCCGGCTGGTCGCCGACGCCAAGGTGCACGGTGCCGCTCCGGCCGCGTACAAGGCGCTGGACATCATCGCCCGGGTCAAGGACCAGGACCTGCAGGCGGGCTTCGACGCCGAGGACGCGGCCCTGGCCGACCTCATCATGAGCGGCGAGCTGCGCAGCGGCATCTACGCCTTCAACCTGGTGCAGCGCCGGGCCAAGCGCCCGTTCGGCGCGCCGGACAAGTCGCTGGCCCGCCCGGTCACCAAGGTCGGCGTGGTCGGCGCCGGTCTGATGGCCTCGCAGCTGGCGCTGCTGTTCGCCCGCCGGCTGGAGGTGCCGGTGGTCCTCACCGACATCGACCAGGAGCGCATCGACAAGGGCGTCGGCTACGTCCACACCGAGATCGACAAGCTGCTCGGCAAGGGGCGGATCGGCCAGGACAAGGCCAACCGCCTCAAGGGCCTGGTCACCGGCTCGCTCGACAAGGCCGCCGGCTTCGCCGACGCGGACTTCGTGATCGAGGCCGTGTTCGAGGAGATGGGCGTCAAGCAGACCGTCTTCGCCGACCTGGAGAACGTGGTCTCGCCGACCTGTGTGCTGGCGACCAACACCTCCTCGCTCTCGGTCACCGAGATGGCCTCGAAGCTGAAGCACCCCGAGCGGGTCGTCGGCTTCCACTTCTTCAACCCGGTCGCGATCCTCCCGCTGCTGGAGATCGTCCGCGGCGAGCAGACCGACGACGCCTCGCTGGCCACGGCCTTCGGCGTCTCGAAGAAGCTGAAGAAGACCGCCGTACTGGTCAAGGACGCCCCGGCGTTCGTGGTGAACCGGATCCTGACCCGCTTCATGGGCGAGATCCAGAGCATCATCGACGAGGGCACCCCGATCGCCACCGTCGAGAAGGGCGTCGAGCCGCTCGGTCTGCCGATGTCCCCGATCGTGCTGCTGGAGCTGGTCGGCCCGGCCATCGCGCTGCATGTCTCGGAGACCCTGCACGGCGCCTTCCCGGAGCGGTTCACCGTCTCCGAGAACCTCGGCCGGGTGGTCAAGGCCGGCAAGCGCGGCTTCTACACCTGGGTCGACGGCAAGCAGGTCCTCGACCCCGAGGTGCTGGAGCTGCTGACCTTCGGCGACTCCGTGCTGACCGAGGAGCAGGTCCTCGACCGCGCGCTGGAGGCCGTGACGCAGGAGATCGGCCTGATGCTGGCGGAGGGTGTCGTCGCCGAGGCGCAGGACATCGACCTCTGCATGATCACCGGTGCCGGCTGGCCCTTCCACCTGGGCGGGATCACCCCGTACCTGGACCGTTCGGGCGTCGCCGAGCGGGTGAACGGCAAGAGGTTCCTCGCCCCGGGCGTGGCCTCCGTCCCCGCGTAACGCGGCCGGACCCGCAGGAGCCCCGGTGACCGTGGAGGTCACCGGGGCTCCTGCTCGTGTGCCGGGCCCGGGGCTCAGCGCTTGAGGCGGTAGACCACGGTGTCGGCGAAGACGCCGACCATCTCGTAGTGGGTGTCCAGCAGGTTCTCGATCTTCGGCACCAGCCCGGGCTGGTACGGGGCGAGGCCGGAGTCGTCCACCACGACCTCGGGCAGGCTCTTGGCGATCTCCTGGTCGAAGGTCTGCCAGGCGTTGCTGACGCTGAACTGTTCGCCGACGTTCGGGTTGCCGTCCTTGCCGCCGCTGTAGTTCGTCAGGAAGCCCGCCGTCAGGTAGCGGGTGGCCGGCTTGCGGTCGGCCAGCCAGTACAGCTCCGGGTGCATGCCCCAGACCAGCACGGTGTCCTTCGGCGTGGTCTGCGCGGCGACGGCGGTGGCGACCTCCGTGGTCCGGTCGAGCCGCTCCCCCGGCCAGGCCAGCGCCAGGCCCCAGAACACCGTCGCGACGGCCGTGGTGTACACCAGGACCGGCCGCCAGCGGACCGCCGAGGTGGCGACCGCGCCGGTGCCCAGCAGCACCAGCGGGGGCATCAGCTGCAGGTAGTAGTGGCCGAAGAAGTGGAAGCCGACACTGACCGCGACGGCCGAGGAGAGCAGCCAGACCCAGAGGTCGGTGGTGGAACCGTGCTCCTCCCCCGCGACGGGCAGCGGGCGGTGGCGGTACTTCAGCCAGAGCCGGCGCCCGACCGGCAGCAGGAAGCCCAGGCCGGCCCCGACCAGGATCGCGGAGTTGCCCAGCGCCCGGCCGGTCATCTGGAGCCAGGCACCGCCGAAGGAGGCGTAGTCGCCGCTGCCGGTGACCACCCAGAACAGGAAGCCCTTGGGCTTGGTGAGGATCACCGCGACCAGCGCTATCGGCAGCGTGAACCCGAAACCGATCTTGAACAGGGCGGGCAGCCAGCGCACCCCGCGCCGGCGGGCGTCCTGGAACAGCATCCAGAGCACCGGCAGCATCACGGCGCCGCCGGTCTGCTTGGTCAGCGAACAGAGCGCCACCGCGATGCCCGCGGCCAGCCAGCGGCGCCGCTCGGCGTACCGGAAGGCGGCCACCATGGCGGGCAGCATGAAGACCTCGAAGGTGGCCGCCTGGGTGTCCTCCGGGGAGAGCCCGATGGAGACCAGCAGGTAGAGCAGGCCCGCCCCGGCGCCGGCCCGGTTGCCCCAGCGGCCGCGGGCGATCGAGGCCAGCAGGATCGCGGTGACCAGGTGGGCGACCACGGCCAGGGTGCGCAGCGGCCAGAGCGAGGCGGAGCCGAAGACGGTGAAGCAGGCCTGGTAGAGCCAGGGCAGCAGCGGCGGCTTGCGGTCCACGACGGTGTCGTACAGCACCCCGCCGTCGGAGAGCATCCGCGCCTGGGTGGCCAGGAAGCCCTCGTCGGGGCTCCAGACCGGCCGGACGAAGGAGGGGATGTGGGTGACGAGCGCGACCAGGGCCAGCACCGGCACCAGCCTCGTCCAGTAACCCGTACGGACGCCCGCCCAGCGGTCGGCCAGGAAGGCCGCCATGGGCAGGCGCTGGGCCGGGCCGGCGAGGCGTGGGTGGGTGGGGGTCGTCGGCACGAGTGACAACCTACCGGGCGGGATCGGCGCGGGCAGCGCCGGTCCCGCCTTTCGGTGCGATTATCAGCCTTGCCTGTGACGAACTGTTACAGAGTTGCGTCGGTCGGCCGTCCGTGGGACGGCCCGGGCCCCGGTCAGGCCTCGACGGGGGCCACGTCCAGCCGGGAGACCAGCGCGGTGACCCGGCGGGCGATGTCCGGGGCGTTGAGGCCGATCTCGGCGAGGATCTCGGCCCGCGAGGCGTGGTCCAGGAACTGCTGCGGGATGCCGAAGTCACGCACCGGCACATCCACCTCGGCGTCGCGCAGCGCCTGCGCCACGGCCGCGCCCACACCGCCGACCCGACCGTTGTCCTCGATCGTGACGACCACCCGGTGCTCGGCCGCCAGGCCGGGCAGGGCGGCGTCCACCGGCTTGACCCAGCGCGGGTCCACCACGGTGGCGGTGATGCCCTGGGCGGCCAGCAGGTCGGCCACCTCCAGGCTGGTGGGGGCCATCGCGCCGACCGAGACGATCAGCACGTCGGCACGGCGGTCGCCGGCCGGGGCCTCGGCCGCGCGCAGCACGTCCATGCCGCCGACCCGGCCGACCGCGGCGACGGCCGGGCCGACCGTGCCCTTGGAGTAGCGGACCACGGTCGGGGCGTCCCCGACCTGGACGGCCTCGCGCAGCTGGGCGCGGAGCTGGTCGGCGTCACGCGGGGCGGCCAGCCGCAGGCCGGGGACGACCTGCAGGATCGACATGTCCCACATGCCGTTGTGCGAGGCGCCGTCGGTGCCGGTGACGCCGGAGCGGTCCAGCACGAAGGTGACGCCCAGCTTGTGCAGGGCGACGTCCATCAGGACCTGGTCGAAGGCCCGGTTGAGGAAGGTCGCGTAGACCGCGAAGACCGGGTGCAGGCCGTTGGTGGCCATACCGGCGGCACTGGTGACGGCGTGCTGCTCGGCGATGCCGACGTCGAAGATGCGCTCCGGGAAGGCCTTGGCGAACGGCGCCAGGCCCACCGGGTGGAGCATCGCCGCGGTGATGCCGACGATGTCCTCGCGCTCGTGGCCGAGCGCGACCATCTCCTCGCCGAAGACCGACGTCCAGTCCTTGCCGGAGCTCTTGATCGGCAGACCGGTCTCCGGGTGGATCACGCCGACCGCGTGGAAGCGGTCCTCGTCGTTGTTCTCGGCGGCGTGGTAGCCGCGCCCCTTCTCGGTGAGGCAGTGCACGATCACCGGGCCGCCGAAACCGCGCGCCTTGGTCAGCGCGGACTCCAGGGCGGTGAGGTCGTGGCCGTCGATCGGGCCGATGTACTTGAGGCCGAGGTCCTCGAACATGCCCTGCGGGGCGATGAAGTCCTTCAGGCCCTTCTTGGCGCCGTGCAGGGTCTCGAACAGCTGCTGGCCGACCACGGGGGTGCGCTGCAGCGCGTCCTTGCCCCAGGAGAGGAAGCGCTCGTAGCCCTGGGTGGTGCGCAGCGTGGCCAGGTGGTTGGCCATGCCGCCGATGGTCGGCGAGTAGGAGCGCTCGTTGTCGTTGACGACGATGACGAGCGGACGGTCCTTGGCGTCGGCGATGTTGTTGAGCGCCTCCCAGGCCATCCCGCCGGTGAGCGCGCCGTCGCCGATGACGGCGACGACCGGGCGGTCCTGGTGCCCCTGGATCTGGTTGGCCTTGGCGAGACCGTCGGCGTACGAGAGCACGGTGGAGGCGTGCGAGTTCTCGATCACGTCGTGCTCGGACTCGGCGCGGGAGGGGTAGCCGGAGAGGCCGTCCTTCATCCGCAGCCGGGAGAAGTCCTGGCGGCCGGTGAGCAGCTTGTGGACGTAGCTCTGGTGGCCGGTGTCGAAGAGGATGCGGTCGCGCGGGGAGTCGAAGACCCGGTGCAGCGCGATGGTCAGCTCCACCACGCCGAGGTTGGGCCCGAGGTGGCCGCCCGTCTTGGAGACCTCCGTCACCAGGAAGGTCCGGATCTCCTGGGCCAGTGCGGCCAGCTGTCCGGGCGTGAGCCGGTCGAGATCGCGCGGTCCCCGAATGCGGGTCAGCAGGGCCACCCGTTCCTCCTCGTTCAAAGTTGCGGACCGCGGGGGTCCGACGGGCGTCGCTGCCCGGTGTGCCGGCGCGCTCCGACGGTCTCGGTCGGTGCCGACCGGTCGAGTCTAATGTCCGCCTCCCGGACACCGAGCGGCGCGCCCGGTGCCACCGGCCGGTTACCGCCGGCCGCCGGGGTGCGGCCCGCACCCGGATCCGGCCGGGGCCGCGCCCCGCTCAGGGCCGGGCGACGGACGCCGGGACCGGGCGGCCGACGGCGCCCGACTCGTCCATCTCGCTCATCACCAGGGCGAGCGCGCCGAGCACCTCGGCCCGGCCGCCCAGGGTGCCGGGGACCACCGAGAGCTGACGGGCGGCGCTGGGGATGGCGTACCGGGCCACCGAGTCCCGGATCGGGCCGAGCACCAGCTCACCGGCCTCGGCGAGGTCTCCGCCGAGGATGACCCGGCGGGGGTTGAGCAGGTTGCAGAGGGTGGCGACGCCGCTGCCGATCTGCCGGCCGGCGTCGGCGATCACCCGGCGGCAGCCGAGGTCGCCGTGGTGGGCCAGCTCGACCACCCGGGGCAGGGTGAGCCCGGTGCCGAGGGTGGGGGTGAGCAGGCCGAGCAGGTAGCGGGAGCCGACGAAGGTCTCCAGGCAGCCCCGGTTGCCGCAGCGGCAGACCGGGCCGGCCTCGTCCAGGGTGATGTGCCCGATCTCACCGGCGGTGCCGCCCGGGCCGCGGTAGAGCTGGCCGTTGACGACCAGACCGGCGCCGACGCCGCTGGCCACCTTGATGTAGGCGAGGTCGCTCACCCCGCGGCCGGCGCCCCAGACCAGCTCGCCGAGCGCGCCGAGGTTGGCGTCGTTGTCCACGTGCACCGGCATGCCGAGCCGCTCGGCCAGCTCCCGGCCGGGGGCGATGCCGGTCCAGCCGGGCAGGATCGCGGTGGAGCCGAGGGCGCCGGTCTCCACGTCGATCGGGCCGGGCACGCCGAGGCCGACGCCGATCACCTTGTCGGGGCGGAAACCGGCCTGCTGGAGCAGCCGCTCGACCAGCGCCTCGGCGCGGTCGAAGCCCTGCTCGGCGGAGACGTCGACGTCGATCGGCGCGCTCTCCTCGGCGAGCACCCGGTGCGCCAGGTTGCCGACGGCGACCCGGAGATGGGTGTGGCCGAAATCGATGCCCACCACGATCCCCGCGTCGCCGCTGAGCGAGACGCTGCGGGCGCGGCGGCCGCCGGAGGAGGTGTCGGCGACCACGACGGTGCCGCCCTCCTTCAGCTCCCGGACGATGTTGGACACGGTGGCCGCCGAGAGGCCGGTGCCGCGGGCGATCTCCGCCTGGGTCAGCGAGCCGGCCATCCGTACCGCCCGCAGCACCCGGTCCAGGTTCGCCCGGTGCAGCGAGGACTGCGAGCCCGGTGTGTCCGTCGACATGATCGACCCTCCCAACGGCGAGGGAACCCCTCCGCCGGGCGTCCCCTTCAACTCCTGAAGCCTACGGCGCGGAGCGGCCCGGGGGTGCGGTCCGGGGCGGGACCGGACGGCGGCGGCCGGTGCGGTCCGGGGCCGTCGCGCAGGGGTCCGGGGGCTCCTGAGGAGGGCCCGGGAAAGCCCACCCGTACGATGGTGCCCAATCTCACCCGCCCCACCGGCCCCGGATGTGAACCGGCCGGGGGGCGCTTCCAGACATGACGGGGCAGCAGATGGCAGGGGATCACCCGATACCGGGGACAGGCGATTCGTCCGGCGGCGGTGCGCAGGGCAACCGGGGCGTCTCACTCGGGCGCACGCCCGGCGGCGTGGACCCGGCCGCCGTGGCGGACCAGAGGACACATGTCGACGGGGCGCCGGTCCCGGGCCGGGTCGCACCGGCCGCGCCCGGCACACCACCGCCGCCCGGGCCGCCGCCGGCTCCGGCTCCGGCTCCGGGCAGCGAGTACGCCTACGCGCCCACCGCGGCCGCGTTCCCCGCGCAGAGCGCGCCGCCGCCCCCGCCGGGCGCACCGGTCGGCCCGTACGACCCGGCTCCGCCGTACCAGGCGCCCGTCGCCGGCCAGCCGTACGGCTACCCCGCCCCGCCACCGGCCAACGGCTACGGGTACCCGCAGCAGGCCGGGTACGGCTACCAGGGCGTGCCGGTGCCGCCCGCGCCGAAGCAGCGCAACCCGGTGATGCTCTGGGGCGGGATCATCGGCGGCGTGCTGGCGATCGCCATCGTGGCCGGCCTGGTCGTGCTCCTCACCGACGACCCCAAGCACGACCCCGTGGCGAGCACCGGGGGCACCGTCACCGGCGGCAGCGTCACCGGCGGGACCACCGACGACCCGACCACCTCGAACTCCCCGAGCGCCAGCGCCAGTGGCGGCACCGGCGGCGGCAAGGCGGGCGCCTACAACCTCGCCTGGAACGCCGCCAAGCCCGCCAACGCCGGCAGCGGCTCCCAGGTCCTCGGGGCCTGGGGCACCGACAAGGTCCTCGTCCGCGCGGACACCACCGGCATCCGGGCCGTCAACGCCTCCGACGGCAAGGAGGCGTGGACCATCGCGCCGCCGGCCGGCGCGAAGGAGTTCTGCACCGTCTCGCACGGGGTGAACTCCAAGCACGTGGTCGCGGTGTCGCTCAACACCGGTGACAGCGACTGCTCCACGGTCGGCACGGTGGACCTCACCAGCGGCAAGCTGCTCTGGTCGACCAAGGTGACCACCGACCGGCTCTCCGGGCCGACCCTGAGCATCACCGACAAGACCGTCGTGATCGCCGGCACCGCCATCGGCGCGGTCAGCATCACCGACGGCTCGCCGGTCTGGCAGTACCAGCCGCGCGAGAAGAACTGTTCCGTCTACAGCAGGGCGGCCGGCAACCAGATCGCGATCAGCGACCGCTGCTACCAGGGCTCCAACACCACGGCGCAGCTCCAGATCGTGGACGCGGAGACCGGCAAGGCCACCAGCGGCGCGCTCCCGCTGGACGACCTGGAACACGTCGACAAGGCCCTCTCGTCCTCGCCCCTGGTGCTGCTGATCACCAACAACACCAGCGGCGACTACGTGCTGCCGTTCGACAAGAGCAACAAGCCGATGGCCAAGCTGCCGGTCAAGGAAGCCGGTTCGGACAGCCTGCGGCTCTCCGGCGAGCACGAGGCGTTCACCCAGAACGTGATCAGCGGCACCACGCTGTACGCGCAGGTCAACGGCACCAAGCCGACCATCAACGCGTACGACCTGACCACCGGCAAGCGGCTCTGGTCCTCCACCGGCGGCACCAACCAGGGCATCCGGCTGGTCTCCGGCACCGACAAGGACGGCCGGGTCCGCGCGGTGCTGGACATGGGCTACAACAAGGACGCCAAGCTGGTCACGCTCGCACCCACCGACGGCTCGGTGAGCGAACTCGGCGACCTCGCGGCGCCGAAGGGCACCTACACCATCTCCAGCAGCACGGAGTACGTGATCCAGCCGGACGGCTCGCTCGTCGGCTTCGCCCGCAGCGGCGGCTCGGACGCGCCGGTCTTCAAGTACGCCAAGAAGTGAGGCACCGCCACCCCGGGAAATGCGGTCGGCGCGAGATGCGCTGACCCCCCGTCGCGGGCGGGGCGGGACGGGCCGAACGGCCTGCTCCGCCCCGCCCGCGATTATTCGCCGGCCCCGCGCGTTGGGCATGGGAGGATGCGAAGCATCAGCCTGACGAAGGAGTCCTGCGAGTGCCCGGCACCAACCTGACCCGTGAGGAGGCCCGCACCCGGGCCGACCTCCTGCACGTGGACGCGTACGACATCGAGCTCGACCTGAGCTCGGCCCGCGAAGGAGGCACCTTCCGGTCCACCACCGTGGTCCGGTTCACCGCGAGCACCCCCGGCGCGGCCACCTTCATCGACCTGGTGGCACCGAGCGTCGAGGAGATCACGCTCAACGGCGAGCGGATCGACACCGCGAACTTCGCCGACAGCCGGATCGCGCTGCCCGGCCTCGCCGCCGAGAACGAGCTGCGGGTGGTCGCCGACTGCGCCTACACCAACACCGGTGAGGGCCTGCACCGGTTCGTCGACCCGGTCGACGGCGAGACCTACCTGTACACCCAGTTCGAGGTGCCGGACGCCCGCCGCGTCTTCGCCTCCTTCGAACAGCCCGACCTCAAGGCCGCGTTCACCTTCCGGGTGACCGCCCCCCGGGGCTGGGTCGTGGTCTCCAACTCCCCCACCCCGGTCCCGACCGGCGAGGGCGACACCCAGGTCTGGACGTTCGAGCCGACCGGCCGGATCTCCACCTACATCACCGCGCTCGTCGCCGGCCCGTACGTCGGTGTCTTCGACAGCTACGAGAACGGCGACCAGAAGGTGCCGCTGGGCGTCTACTGCCGGCCCTCGCTGCGCGAGTTCCTGGACGCCGAGGCGATCTTCGCGGTCACCAAGCAGGGCTTCGACTACTTCCAGGAGAAGTTCGACTACCCGTACCCGTTCGCCAAGTACGACCAGCTCTTCGTCCCGGAGTTCAACGCCGGCGCGATGGAGAACGCGGGCGCCGTCACCCTGCGCGACCAGTACGTGTTCCGTTCCAAGGTGACCGACGCCGCGTACGAGCAGCGGGCCGCGACGATCCTGCACGAGCTGGCCCACATGTGGTTCGGCGACCTCGTCACCATGGAGTGGTGGAACGACCTCTGGCTGAACGAGTCGTTCGCGACCTTCGCCGAGGCCGTCTGCCAGGCCGAGGCCCCCGGCTCCAAGTGGCCGCACTCCTGGACCACCTTCGCCAACCAGATGAAGACCTGGGCGTACCGGCAGGACCAGCTGCCGTCCACCCACCCGATCATGGCCGAGATCAACGATCTCGAAGACGTCATGGTCAACTTCGACGGCATCACCTACGCCAAGGGCGCCTCGGTGCTCAAGCAGCTGGTGGCGTACGTCGGCCAGGACGCCTTCTTCCAGGGCGTGCAGGCGTACTTCAAGCGGCACGCCTGGGGCAACACCCGCCTGAGCGACCTGCTCGGCGCGCTGGAGGAGACCAGCGGGCGCGACCTCAAGGCCTGGTCCAAGGCCTGGCTGGAGACCGCCGGGATCAACGTGCTGCGCCCGGAGCTCACCCTCGACGGCGACGGCGCGATCGAGACCTTCACCGTCCTTCAGGAGGCCCCCGCGCTGCCGGCCGGCGCCCGCGGCGAGGCCGTGCTGCGCCCGCACCGGATCGCCATCGGCCTCTACGAGCTGGCCGACGGCGCGCTGGTGCGCACCGACCGGATCGAGCTGGACGTCGACGGCCCGCGCACCGACGTCCCGGAGCTGGTCGGCCGCCACCGCCCGGCCGTCATCCTGCTCAACGACGACGACCTCTCCTACGCCAAGGTCCGCCTCGACGAGGACTCGCTGGCCGTCGTCACCGAGCACCTCGGCGGTTTCGCCGACTCGCTGCCGCGCGCCCTGTGCTGGGCCTCCGCCTGGGACATGACCCGCGACGGCGAGCTGGCCGCCCGCGACTACCTCGCGCTGGCGCTCTCCGGCCTGGAGCGGGAGTCCGACATCGGCGTCGTCCAGTCGGTGCACCGTCAGGTCAAGCTGGCCCTCGACGCCTACGCCGACCCGGCCTGGCGCGAGCAGGGTCTGGCCCGCTGGGCCGAGGCCGCCGAGGAGCGGCTGCGCGCCGCCGAGCCCGGCAGCGACCACCAGCTGGCCTGGGCCCGCACGCTGGCCGGCGTCGCCCGCACCGACGGGCAGCTCGGTCTGCTCGCCGGGCTGCTGGACGGCTCGGTCGAGCTGAAGGGCCTGGCCGTGGACACCGAGCTGCGCTGGACGCTGCTCGCCCGGCTGGCCGCCACCGGCCGCGCCGACGACGCGGCGGTCGAGGCCGAGCTGGCCCGCGACAACACCGCGGCCGGCCAGGAGCACGCCGCCAGCTGCCGGGCCGCCCGGCCGACCGCCGAGGCCAAGGCCGCGGCCTGGGCCTCCGTGGTGGAGTCGGACACGCTCACCAACTACGTCCAGGACGCGGTGATCGCCGGCTTCCAGCAGGCCGACCAGCGCGAGCTGCTCGCCCCCTACACCGCGAAGTACTTCGCGGCCGTCAAGGGCGTCTGGGAGACCCGCAGCCACGAGATCTCGCAGCAGATCGTCGTCGGCCTGTACCCGGCGCTCCAGGTCGAGCAGGCCACCCTGGACGCCACCGACGCGTGGCTGGCCTCGGCCGAACCGGCCCCGGCGCTGCGCCGGCAGGTCGTCGAGGCGCGGGCCGGTGTGGAGCGCGCGCTGAAGGCCCAGGCGGCCGACCGGGCGGCGGGCGCCCGGAGCTGATCCCGCGGGAACGCCCGAAGGGGCGCCGGACCTGGTCCGGCGCCCCTTCGGGGTCTGTACGGGTCCTGTGGCGGGCCCTCGGGCTACTTCTTCTTGGCCTTGCCGCCGTACGGCAGGCCGGCCAGGGCGGCGATGATCACGAAGGCCGCGATCGGGGCCAGCACGTACAGGCCGAGGGTCTGGGCGACGCTCAGGCCGCTACCCGGGTCGTCGCCGTCGTCCCGGGTGAGGGCCATGGCGGGCGACGACAGCAGCATCATCAGCGTGACCGTTGCGGAGACCGCGCCGGCTCGCAAAGCGTTCCTCTTGTCCACGTCGCCCAACTTACCCGTCGTTTACGCGGGCGCGCTCGGCGGGGTCGGCCTTTCGGACCGGGTCGGCGGGGGCTGGGTCGGCGGGGGCTGGGGTACCGGGGCCGCCCGGCGGGGACGGCTGCGGCTGCGGCCCGGCGCGCAGGAGATCGGGCAGGGCCCGGGCGGCCGGTACCGCGGCCAGGGCGTCCAGCGTCACCGGGTGGCCCTCGGCGTCGGCGACCGGCAACCGCCAGTTGGGGTACTGGTCCCAGGTGCCGGGCAGGTTCTGCGGGCGCGGATCGCCCACCAGGTCCGGCAGCCAGACGCCGACCAGCCCGGCCGGGGTGGCCGCCAGGAAGCGGTACAGCGCCTGCGCGGAGAGCGGCTCGCCCTCGGCCAGCAGGCCCAGCCGGAGCAGTTCCGCCCGCCAGTCGGCCAGCTCCGCCGCCGCCTCGGCCTGCTCCTCGCCGAGCGCGCGGGCCAGCAGGCCGAGCCGGTGCCGCAGTTCGACGTGCTCGCCGGAGAGCCGGGCCGCGGTGCTCGGCAGGTCATGGGTGGTCAGGGTGGCCAGGCTGCCCGGCCGCCAGCGTTCGGGGGGCAGGATCTCCCCCTTGGCCTGCCAGTCCCGCTCGAACCAGAGGACGGACGTGCCGAGGATGCCGCGCGCCGCCAGCTCCTCCCGCACCCCCGGCTCCACCGTGCCCAGATCCTCGCCGATCACGGCGGTACCGGCCCGGTGCGCCTCCAGGGCGAGCACCCCGAGCATCGCCTCGGCGTCGTAGCGGACGTAGGCGCCCTCGGTCGGCGCGTGCCCGGCCGGCACCCACCAGAGCCGGAACAGGCCCATGACGTGGTCGACCCGGATCGCCCCGGCGTGCCGGGCGGCGGCGCGCAGCAGCTCGGCGTACGGGGCGTAGCCGGCCGCGGCGAGCGCGTCCGGGCGCCAGGGCGGCAGGCCCCAGTCCTGGCCGTGGGCGTTGAACGCGTCCGGCGGTGCGCCGACCGAGATGCCGCCGGCCAGCACGTCCTGGAGCACCCAGGCGTCGGCGCCGTCCGGGTGCGCGCCGACCGCCAGGTCGTGGATCAGGCCGACGGGCATCCCGGCGGTCTCGGCGGCCCGCTGGGCGTGGGCGAGCTGCTGGCCCACCTGCCAGGCGAGCCAGCGGTGGAACTCGGCCCGGTCCGCCAGCTCCTCGGCGGCGCGGGCGGTCTGCGGGCCGTCCGGGTGGCGCAGGTCCTTCGGCCAGCCGTGCCAGTCGGCGCCGTGCACCTCGGCGAGGGCGTTCCAGAGCGCGTGGCGTCGCAGCCACTCGCCCTCACGGGCCTGGTACGCCTGGAAGGCCGCCTCCCGTCCCACGCCGCGCGGCACCTGGTACAGCAGTTGCAGGGCCTCGCGCTTCAGCGCCCAGACGGCGTCCCGGTCGATCAGCCCGTCGTGGCTCAGCACCTCGGCCCGCAGCCGCGCCGCGCGCCGGCCCAGCTCCTCCGCCTCGGCGCGCCGCTCGCCCGTCAGATAGCCGTACTCGGGCACCGCCTCGATCCGCAGGTGCACCGGGTCGGCGAAGCGGCGGGAGGAGGGGCGGTACGGGGAGGGGTCGGAGGGGACGGCGGGCAGGGCGGCGTGCAGCGGGTTGATCTGCACGAAGCCCGCGCCGAGGCCGCCCGCCCACTGGGCGAGCTCGACGAGGTCCCCGAGGTCGCCCATGCCCCAGGAGCTGTCGGAGAGCACGGAGTACAGCTGGGCGAGGAAGCCCCAGCCGCGGCCGGGGAGCTGGGGCAGCCGCTCCGGTGCGACGATCAGCGGCGCCCGGCCGCTGCGCTCCGGGGTCTCCGCCGTGAGGGTGTGCCGCCCGAGCGGCAGGTCGGCGGGCAGCCAGTGCGAGTGCCCGCGCGGCAGCTCCCAGCGGCCGCCGTCCTCCAGCTCGACGGTCAGCCGCGCGTCGGCCGGCACGTCCAGCGCGGTGCGCCGGCCGGCCCGGACCACCACGCACGGCGGCAGCAACCGGGCCGCCAGAGCCGACCGGTGACGCTCCAGCGCCTCCCGGGCGGCCTCCGGTGTCCCCGCCTCCACCCCGAGCGCGGCCAGCACCGCCACCAGCGTCCGCGCCCCCACCGGCACGGCCCCGCTCCCCGGGTTGTACCTCGTGTCCACCCCGTACGCGTGCGCCAGCGCCACCAGTTCGGCCGGAGGCGCCGGCGCGTCCTGCGCCGGCACCTCAAGGCTGTCGGCTCCGTTACGGTCGAGATAAGCGGCCACTCGCGGCTCCTGCGATGTCTCGGCAACGCCCTGTCAGGACAGCCACAGTCCTACCCGCGTGACGGGCCGGTGACCCGGCGCGACACGGGCGCGCTACGCCCGGGGCACCTCGGTCGGCGCGCTGCTCGGGCATCCGCGGCAGGATCGACTGATTGTCCGACTCCGGCCGCGGCCCGGGCCCGCGACGCCGGTCGGTGTCGCGGGCCCGGGGTGTGTTCGGGGGCGGTCTTTACAGATGATCAAATAGGACAAACTTGGCATAGCCGTCGGTGACATTGACACCGGAACACCCAGCTGGTGGGCTTTGGCCGCGATGTGGTTCCAGCCCGGCGAGGAGGCTCCTGTGCAAGCCCGAGTATCCGTCTTCGCCGGGCGGCGGCTGCGGCAGCAGGTGGAGCAGAGTGCCGCGCTGCGGGATGTGCTCCAGCATCCGGCGGCGGTCTCGGCGCGGCAGGTGACGGCGCGGACCTGCCGCCAGCTGGCGCCGCGGACGGCGGACCGGCTGATCGCGGATCTCAAGGGGACGGAGCCGTTGCTGGCCTCGGTGCGCGCCGAGCGGGCGGCGGCCGACCGGCCGGGGGCGCCGGGCCGGCGGACGCTGCGGCTCGCGGCGACGCTGTCGGCGGCGGCCGTGGTCGGCGGGCTGCTGGCGGGGTCCGTGCCGTCGGTGGCGTACGCGGCGGCGCCGGGGCCGGATGTGGTGAGCAGCGCGCCGCAGACCCCGCTGGGCAGTGTGAGCAACCCTCAGGTGTTCCCGCGGCCGCAGGAGCAGAGTGTGGCCGGGAAGCCGGTCGCGGTGCCGGCGGCGGTGACGCTGGTGGTCGCGCCGAAGGCGGACCACGGTGCGGTGGACGCCGTCCGGGAGGTGCTGGAGATCGCCGGGGCGACCTCGGTGACGCCGCAGGAGGAGGCCGACGCGCCGGCCGCCGGTTCGCTGGTGGTGTACGTCGGCGGGCCCGCCGAGGGCGCGGGCGGCGCGGTGGACAGGGTGCTGCGCGGGCTGACCGCGGCGGCCGGCGGCAAGGACGTCGCCGCGCCCTCGCCCGGCGGGCTGCCGGCCGGCGGGTACGTGCTGTCGGCCGGTCAGCTGCCGGCCCAGGGCGGCGGGACGTACGGCGCGGTGGTGCTGGCCGGCACGGACGCGGCCGGGACGTTCTACGCCGCGCAGAGCCTGCGCCAGCTGCTCGCGGCGGTGCCGGCCGGGCAGGGGCAGGCGCCGGGTGCGGCCGGTCTCGGCCTGCCGGGCATCACGCTGCGCGACTGGCCCTCGGGCGCGCCGGTGCGGGGCACCGCCGAGGCGTTCTACGGCACCCCGTGGAGCCAGCAGCAGCGGCTGGACCAGCTGGACTTCCTCGGCCGTTCCAAGCAGAACTTCTACCTCTACGCCCCGGGCGACGACCCGTACCGGCTCTCCCGCTGGCGCACCGCCTACCCGCAGGCGCAGACCGAGGAGCTGCGCGCGCTGGGCGCCCGGGCCTGGCGCAACCACGTCACCCTCGGGTACTCGATCGACCCCGGGCAGTCGTTCTGCTACAGCTCGGGCCGGGACGCGGACGCGCTGGTGGCCAAGCTGGACGGGCTGCGCAAGCTCGGCTTCACCGCCTTCCAGCTGCAGTTCCTGGACGTCAGCTACGACGAGTGGCACTGCGGCGACGACCGCTCCAGGTACGGCACCGGGCCTGCCGCCGCCGCCAAGGCGCAGGCCGAGCTGGTGGCCAAGGTGCAGGACCGGCTGATCGCGAAGAACCCCGGGCTGGCGCCGCTCACCGTGGTGCCCACCGAGTACCACCAGCAGGGCACCACGCCCTACCGCAAGGCGCTGGCGGCCGCGCTGCCGGCCGGGGTGCAGGTCGCCTGGAGCGGTGTCGGGGTGATCCCGGAGAAGATCACGGGCGCTCAGGCCGCCGAGACCGGGGACCTGTACGGGCACCCGCTGGTCACCATGGACAACTACCCGGTCAACGACGCCACCCCGGACCGGCTCTTCCTCGGCGCCTACACCGGGCGCGACCCCGGGGTCGCCACCCGCTCCGCGGCGATGCTCACCGGCGCGATGCGGCAGCCGGTCGCCTCCCGGATCGCGCTCGCCACCGCGGGCGACTTCGCCTGGAACCCGTCCGGTTACAAGCCGGACGAGTCCTGGCAGGCCGCGCTGCGCTCGCTGGCCGGCCCGACCGGCGGCGGCGCCACGCCCGCCGGGGCGGCGCTCGCCGCCGTCACCGCGCTGGCCGGCAACAGCTCGTCCTCGCCGCTGTCCAAGCAGGAGTCCGGCTACCTCACGCCGCTGCTGGAGCGGTTCTGGGCCACCGCCGAGCCGAACGCCGGCGCCGCCCCCGACCTCGCCAAGCTGATACAGGCGGCGGCCCCGCTACGGGAGGCCTTCGCCGCGATGGCGGACGCCCGGCAGACCCTGGCCGCCACCCAGGCCACCGCCCCGCTGGCCGCCGAGGCCGCCCCCTGGCTGGCCCCGCTGCACGACTACGGCCTGGCCGGGCAGGCCGCGCTGGACATGCTGCTGGCCCAGCACGGCGGCGACGGCCCGGCCGCCTGGAAGGCCCGGGTCGAGCTCAACAAGTTGCGCGAACAGCTCGGGCAGAGCCCGGCGACGGTCGGCGCGGGCGTGCTCGACCCGTTCCTGGAGCGCGCCGTCGCGGCCGCCGACACCTGGGCCGGTGTGGCCGGTGGCGGCGTCACGCCGACCACCACCCTGGGCACCGCGCACGACCACCTGCCGGCCCTGATGACCGACGGCGTCGCCGACACCTTCTACTGGAGCTCGGCACCCCCGCAGCCCGGCGACTCGGTGGGCCTGGACCTCGGCGGCGGCCGCCCGGTCGGCAGTGTCACCGTGCTGATGGGCTCCTGGGGCAGCGGCCCGGACGGCGCCAGCGCGATCGACGACTACATCCGCGACGGTGTCCTGGAGTACTCCACCGGCGAGGGCGGCTGGAAGCAGCTCGCCCAGGTGAAGAACCAGAAGAGCGTCACCGCGCAGCTGCCCGCCGGGACGGTCGTCCGGGCCGTGCGGCTGCGCGCCACCGCCGCGCAGAAGACCGCCGTGGCGGTGCGCGAGTTCTCCGTCACCGCGCCGGACGACGCCCCGGCCAGCGTCTCCGGCGGCCCCGGCGCCCTGCCCGGCTCCTCGCCGTCCGCCGTGCTGGACGGCAACCCGGACACCGCCTACCGGGCGGCCACCGCGCCGACCGCGACGGACGAGCCGCTCACCGTCGAGCTGGGCGCGGCCCGCCCGCTGGACCGGCTCACCGTGCTCACCGACCCGGGTGTGCGGGCCACCGCCACCGTCTCGGTGCGCCATGCCGACGGCACCTGGGTGCAGATCGGCACCGTCCAGCCGGGCTACAACGAGCTGTCGGCCGGCGGCCAGGTCGCGGACGCGTTCCGGCTGGCCTGGAAGCCCGGCGGGGAGCCTCCGGTGGTCAACCAGGTGATCCCCTGGTACGCGGACGCCCCGGCGGCCCGGCTGAGCCTCTCCGACCCCGCGCTGGACGTGGTGACCGGCGCGGCCGCCCCCACCCAGACCCGGGTGACGGTCGAGGCGGGCCGCCCGGAGGGGACCGCCGGCGAGCTGCGGACCGAGGTGCCGGCCGCGGCCAAGGGCCTCACGGTGGCCCCGGCGGCCGGGCTGACCGTGCCGCGCGGGGGCCGGGTGGGCGTGCCGCTGCTGGTCACGGCCGCGCCGGGGACGCCGTCCGGGACGTACCAGGTGCCGGTGCTGTTCGTGGCCGGCGCGACCACCGTGCGGCAGGTGCTCCAGGTGCACGTGGTGCCGCCGACCGGCGGCCCGGACCTGGCCGTCGGCGCGCAGGCGACCTCCTCGGGCGACGAGACCTCGTCCTTCCCCGCCTCGGCGGTGGCCGACGGCGACCCGAAGACCCGCTGGTCCTCGCCGGCCCGGGACGACGCCTGGGTGCGGCTGGAGCTGCCGCAGGCCGCCCACCTGGGGGCGGCGGTGCTGCACTGGCAGGCCGCGTACGCCTCCGCGTACAAGATCCAGACCTCGCCGGACGGCGTCACCTGGACCACGGTGGCGACGGTGGACGACGGCAAGGGCGGTGACGAGACGGTGCGCTTCGACGCGCCGGGGGCGAGGTTCCTGCGGGTGCAGGGCGTGGCCAGGGCCACCAAGTACGGCTACTCGCTCTGGGGCGTCGAGCTGTTCGCCGTCACTCCGGAGGCCCCGCCGGCCGGTCAGCCGAACCAGCCCGGTACGCCGGGTGCGCCCGGCACCCCTGCCCAGCCGGTGACGCCGCCGGTGGCGCCCGGCACCCCGCCGCAGAAGCCGTAGCGGAGTCCGCGGCGCAGTCCGTCGCGGAGTCCGCGACAGGCCCCGGACGGCGGGCCGCCGCGCTCCCCGGGGCGGGGTGCGCGGCGGCCCATGAGGCGTACCGGAGATATGACGGGCAAGCCCTTGTGGAGCGGGATCAGGCGGAGAGCGGTTCGGGATGCTCACCGCGGCGGACGGGGGGCTGGTGGGCGGAGTGCGCCCGGCCGAGGGGCACGGGGTGCGCGGCCTCGGTATGGTCGTGGTGCTCGTACTCGCCCCACTGCGGGGCGCGCATCAGGTCGCCGCCGCCGTAGGGCTCCAGATAGGGCCGCCAGCGCGGGTCCTTGATCCCGGTGCCGATGATGCGCCAGGCCAGCCCGCTGGGCGGGGCCGGTGGGCGCTTCATCCGCCAGCCGAGTTCGGTGAGGTGGCGGTCGGCCTTGGTGTGGTTGCAGCGGCGGCAGGCGGCCACCACGTTGTCCCACCGGTGCTGGCCGCCCCGGCTGCGCGGGATGACGTGGTCGACGCTGGTGGCGGCGGCCCCGCAGTAGACACAACGGCCGTGGTCACGGGCGAACAGCGCCCGGCGGGTGAGCGGGACGGGCCCGCAGAACGGGACCCGGACGAAGCGGGTCAGACGGACGACGGACGGCGCCGGAAGGGCGCTGGTGGCGCTGTGCAGAGTGACTCCCGAGTCCTCCAGGCTGACCGCCTTGTGGTTGAGGACCAGGATGAGTGCGCGGCGCATCGATACGACGCCGAGTGGCTCGTAGGACGCGTTGAGGACCAGGACATGCGGCACGGATGCCTCCTTGGACGCCTGCGGCGCGTGGCTCGCGCCGGGACGAGCGGTTGGATCACACAGCGGGTGCGTGATCTCCCCCAGTGTCGCCTTACGCCTTTGTACGGCGCCACCACTCCTGTGTAACGGACCTGACGTGAACTCCGGGTGTGGCTTCTGTCATACCCGGTATGCCCGGGCGAAGGACGGGTTGCACCCGGGCGCCCTCCCGGGGGACGGCTCGGCCGGTCGGAGCAGCGGCGTGACCGCCGCCGACGGGGTGGTGTGGGGGGCGCGACGGTGCGTTGACGGGGCGTCCGGGCCTGGTCCGCGCGCCGTCGGCGTGTCCGACGGGTGGTTCGGCGGCGGATAGGCTAAGGCGGACGGTCCGCAGGCCCCGGGGCGACCACCGCCACTGCCGGCGGGCCCGCCACGCTCCCTGCAGGAAGGTCCCGCACGTGTCCTGGTCCGGTGCCGCCGGCCTCCTCGCCGACGCGTCCACGAAGCTCACGGCCGCGGCGCTCTCGGCGACCACAGCCTCGTCCACGACGCCGAGCCCGTCCCCGAGCCCCACGGCGCCCGAGCTGCCGCAGCTCGACCTCAGAATCCCCACCAGCGCGCAGGAGGTCAGCGACACCACCAGGCAGGCGGCCGGCTGGCTCGACTCGCACTGGCAGGACTGGCTGGCCGGCGGGGTGCGGATCGTCTTCATCATCGTGCTGGCCCTGGTGCTGCGGGCCGTGGTGCGCAAGCTGATCACCCAGCTGATCGCCCGGATGATCAAGCCGGGCGAGGCCGACGACGAGCCGGGCCGGCTCGGCGGGCTGCTGGCCAACACCGGGGTGGTCAACCCGGAGCGCCGGCAGCAGCGCTCGGAGGCAATCGGCTCGGTGCTGCGCAGCGTGGCGTCGTTCTCCATCCTGGGCACGGCGGCGCTGATGGTGCTCTCGGCGCTCGGGGTCAATCTGGCACCGCTGCTGGCCAGCGCCGGTGTGGCCGGTGTGGCGATCGGTTTCGGCGCGCGCAACCTGGTGACGGACTTCCTCTCCGGGGTCTTCATGATCATGGAGGACCAGTACGGTGTCGGCGACGAGATCGACACCGGGGTGGCCTCCGGCACGGTGCTGGAGGTCGGCCTGCGGGTGACCAAGCTGCGCGGCGCGAACGGCGAGATCTGGTACATCCGCAACGGCGAGGTGAAGCGGATCGCCAATATGAGCCAGGGCTGGTCGACGGCCTCGGTGGACGTGCAGGTCGGCTACCGGGAGGACCTCGTCCAGGTCGAGGCGCTGATCCAGGAGACGGCGGAGGCGCTGGCCAAGGAGGCGCCGTTCGACGAACTGGTCTGGGCGCCGGTCTCGATCCTGGGCGTGGAGTCGGTGGCGGTGGACTCGGTGGTGCTGCGGGTCGAGGCCAGGACGGCGCCGGGCAAGGCGCCGATGGTGGCGCGGGCGCTGCGGCAGCGGCTGAAGACGGCCTTCGACCTGGCCGGGATCAAGGTCAAGGAGGAGGTCCCGGCGGCGGCCGCCGACGCCGGAGCGGCCACCGGCACGGCCGCCGCCGCGGTGGTGCTGACGACCGCCTCGGCGACCACGCCCGCCGATGCCGCGCCGCCGTCCGCGCTGGCGGACCCGGCGTCGCCGCGCTCCCTGGCGACGGCGCCGATACCGGCACCGGTGCGGCCCGCCGAGGACGGCGCCAAGGCGCCCTGAGCGGCCGCCCGGCTCCGGGCCGGGTCCGTCCGTACACCGCCGAGCCCCGCCCCCCTCCGCCCAGGGGGAGCGGGGCTCTCGCGTGTGCGGGCACGGCGGACCGGGACGGGGCGCGAGCAGGCCCCGCGTGCGCGGGCTCACGCTTCGACGCGCCCGGGTAACGGTCCCGCGCGCCCGGGTAACGCTTCGGCATCCACCGGCCGGAGGGCCATTGACACCCCTCTGGCGGGGTCATACGGTCCTGTCACAAGCGAACTGGAAAGTTTCCTAACAGTTCGCCCGACGGTTCGTCCCGGGCACCGGCGCGTCACTCGGCCGCGCCCCCGGACACCCGCCACCACCGGCCGAAAGAGGAGGATCGAGGCGTGACCAGGACCATCGGCTCCGCCCGAACCCCCCTCGCCGGCACCCCCAGCCTGCTGCGCGCCATCAACGACCGCGCCGCCCTCGAACTGCTGCTGGAGAACGGGCCGCTCTCCCGTACCCAGATCGGCACCCTGACCGGCCTCTCCAAGCCCACCGCCTCCCAGCTGCTGGCCCGCCTGGAGGCGGCCGGGCTGGTGCTGCCGGTGGGCACCACCGCGGGCGGCCCCGGCCCCAACGCGCAGCTGTACCAGGTGAATCCGGCCGCCGGCTACGTCGCCGGACTGGACGTCACCACCAGCCATGTCCGGATAGCGGTCGCCGACATCACCGGCACCACCCTCGCCGAGCACGTGGTGCCCACCAAGGGCTGGCCCGCGGCCGGCGTCGTCCCCCGGGTCGCCGAGGCGGTCGCCGGGACCGTCCACGCCGCCGGGCTCGCCGAGGACAGCCTGCGCGCCGTGGTGATCGGCGTCGGCGGCGCCCCCGACCCGGTCACCGGCAAGCTCCGCTACGCCTCCCACCTGCCCGGCTGGCACTCGCCGAGACTCGTCCAGGAGCTCTCGGAGGCGATCGGCGCGCCGGTGTCGATCGAGAACGACGTGAACCTCGCCGCCGTCGCCGAGCAGGCCTCCGGTGCGGCGCTGGGCTTCGAGGACTTCGTCCTGCTCTGGGCCGGCGAGGGCACCGGCGCCGCGATCGTGATCGCCGGCCGGCTGCACCGCGGGTTCACCGGCGGCGCCGGGGAGGTCGGCTACATGCCGGTGCCCGGCTCACCGGTCGTGCGGGACGTGCGCCGCCGCAACTCCGGCGGGTTCCAGGAACTGGTCGGCGCACCCGCCGTCCGGGCGCTGGCCCGGGAGCACGGGCTCGGCGCGCCCACCGCGGAGGAGTCGCTCGCGCGGGCCCTGGAGACCCCGGGCGCCGGCGACGAGTTCCTCGCCGCCCTGGCCGGCCGGCTCGCCGTCGGACTGGCCGTGATCGTCGCCGTCGTGGACCCCCAGCTCGTGGTGGTCTCCGGCGGTGTGCCGAGTGCGGGCGGCGAACGGCTGCGCGCGCTCGTCGAGGAGGAGCTGGCCCGGATCTCGATCGCCCGGCCGGAAGTCCGCAGCAGCGCCCTGCCGGGCTCGCCCGTCCTGCTCGGCGCGCTGCAACGCGCGCTGGCGGCCGCCCGCGAGGCGGTCTTCTCCACTCACTGACCCGCCCACTGGTCCACCTGCCGACCCACCCTCTGATCCGCCCACCGACGCTCCCGCCCGCACCAGGCACCACCGGCACCACGCACCACCCGGCACCACCCGGCACCGCCTCGCACCACCACCAGCACTGCACCTGAAACCTCTCCCCCAACCCCCGAACGCGGGACCCGAGGCAATGACGCCTGCCCGCGCACCCCCAGGAGGACCTCGAAGTGCACACCACCTCCCGCAGAGGACGCCGTACGTTCGCCGCCGTCGCCGGCAGCGCCGTGCTGGCCCTGCTCGCCACCGCCTGCACCGGCAGCAACGACGACGGCGGCAACGACGACTCCGCCAGCGGCAAGGACGTCACCATCACCTTCTGGCACGGCTGGAGCCAGGACTCCGAGGTGAAGGCGATCAACGACAACATCGCCGCCTTCGAGAAGGCCCACCCGAACATCCACGTCAAGGCCGTCCCCAACATCGCCGACGACAAGGTCAACCAGGCCCTGCGGGCCGGCGGTGACGAGGCCCCGGACGTGGTCTCCTCCTTCACCACCAACAACGTCGGCATGTTCTGCTCGACGAAGGCCTTCGCCGACCTGAAGCCCTTCCTCGACAAGGACAAGATCGACACCGCGAAGACCTTCCCGGCCGCGATGCTCAACTACACGCAGTTCCAGGGCAACCAGTGCTCCCTGCCGCTGCTCGGTGACGCCTTCGGCCTGTACTACAACAAGGCCGCGTTCACCAAGGCCGGCATCACCACGCCGCCGAAGACCTTCAGCGAGTTCGCCGACGCCGCCGTCAGGCTGACCATCGCCGACGGCGACGGCTTCAAGCAGCTCGGCTTCATGCCGACCTACCACGGCTACGAGACCACCGTCGAGCACTTCCTCGGCCAGTACGGCCCGACGTACTTCGGCACCGACGGCAAGTCCAGCATCGCCACCGACCCGAAGGTCGCCGCGATGCTCAACTGGCAGAAGGGCCTGGTCGACAAGCTCGGCGGCTTCGACAAGCTGGAGAAGTACCGCTCCACCTTCGGCGAGGAGTTCAGCGCCAAGAACCCCTTCCACACCGGCCAGGTCGCGATGGCCCTGGACGGCGAGTGGCGCACCGCCTCGCTGGCCGCCGACAAGCCGGACTTCGAGTGGGCCACCGCGCCGTTCCCGGTGCCGGACGACCAGGCCGACAGCTGGGGCCGCGGCTACCAGACCGGCACCATCGTCGGCATCGCCAGCAGCAGCAAGAAGCAGGCCGCCGCCTGGGAGCTCGTCAAGTACCTGACCACCGACACCGACGCGGTGGTCAGCTTCGCCAACGCGATCCACAACGTGCCGAGCACCTTCGCCGCGCTCGACTCGCCGAAGCTGATCAGCGACGCCAACTTCAAGACCTTCCTCGACATCGCCAAGAACGCGCACTCGGGCACCACCCCGGCGAGCGTCAACGGCGGCGGCTACATCGTGTCGCTGCAGAACCTCGGCTACGCGTACGAGTCCGGCAAGCAGAGCGACCTCCAGGCCGGCCTCACCGCCACCGCCAAGGAGATCGACGCCGCCATCGCCCAGGCCAAGTAAGGGCCGGACGGAGCTCCCATGTCACTCGCGTTCGGCACCCGCAAGGGCACCGGACCGACCGACCCGGCGGCGCTCTCCTCGCAGCACCTGCTGCGCCGGAAGCGCCGCCGGGAGGCGGCCCGCACCCTCGCCTTCCTCTCCCCCTGGCTGATCGGCTTCTGCGTCTTCTTCCTGTACCCGCTGATCTCCACCGTCTACTTCTCCTTCATGAAGTACAACGGTTTCGGGGCCCCCACCTTCAACGGCCTGAAGAACTGGGACTACGTCTTCAACGACTACCCGTTCTTCTGGCAGGGCCTGCGCAACACCCTCTGGCTCGTCGTCATCATGGTCTCCCTGCGGGTGGTGTTCGGCCTCGGCATCGGGCTGCTCATCACCAAGGTGAAGACCGGCGCCGGCTTCTTCCGCACCGCGTTCTACCTGCCGTACCTGGCCCCGCCGGTGGCCGCCACGGTGGCCTTCGCCTTCCTGCTCAACCCCGGCACCGGCCCGGTCAACCACTTCCTCGGCGAACTGGGGCTGCCGCAGCCCGGCTGGTTCGCCGACCCCGACTGGTCGAAGCCCGCGCTCACCATGCTCGCCATGTGGGGCATCGGCGACCTGATGGTCATCTTCATGGCGTCCCTGCTGGACGTCCCCAGGGAGCAGTACGAGGCGGCCGAACTCGACGGCGCCGGACCGTTCCAGCGCTTCCGCTACGTCACGCTGCCGAACATCTCGCCGATCATCATGTTCTCGGTGGTCACCGGCGTCATCCAGAGCATGCAGTACTACACCCAGGCGATCGTCGCGGGGAAGGTCGCCGGCGGCATCGCGGGCAACTCCGGGCAGCAGTTCGAGCCCGGCTTCCCGCAGGGCTCCACCTGGACCCTGCCGCAGATGGTCTACAACCTCGGCTTCCAGCGCTTCAACAACGGCGCGGCCTGCGTGGTCGCCCTCGTGCTGTTCGCCATCGCGATGGCCGTCACCTCGCTCCTGCTGCGCCGCAAGTCCGGCTTCATGGCGAGCGACGACTAGCGGACCAGTGAGGACCCCACCATGACTCTCAGCACCACGCTCACCAAGCCCCGTACACCGTCCGGCACTTCGGGCACCTCAGGCCCGCGCGGCGCCGCCGCCCGGGCCGCCCGCCGCCGCGCGGCGCTCAACTGGGTCGCCGTCCACTCGCTGGCCATCGCCGCCACGCTGTTCTTCCTGCTGCCGTTCGTCTTCGCCTTTCTCACCTCGGTGATGACGGACAGTCAGGCGCTCACCACCAACTACTGGCCCACCTCCTGGGAGTGGGGCAACTACCGCACGGTATGGGAGACCCCCGGCTTCCTCACCTGGTGGCGCAACACCCTGCTGTACGCCGGTCTCGGCACCGTCCTGACCATCGTCTCCAGCCTCCCGGTGGCGTACGCGCTCGCCAAGTTCCGTTTCAGGGGCCGCAATCTGGCCCTGATGGCCGTCATCTCGATGATGATGCTGCCGCCCCAGGTCACCATCATCCCGATGTACCTGTTCTGGTCGAAGCAGATGCACCTCACCGGCACCCTCTGGCCGCTGATCATCCCGATGGCCTTCGGCGACGCCTTCTCGATCTTCCTGCTGCGCCAGTTCCTGCTGACCATCCCCAAGGAGTACATCGAGGCGGCCCGGATCGACGGCTGCGGCGACCTGCGCACCCTGCTCAAGGTCGTGCTGCCGATGGCCAAGCCGGCCATCGCCGCCGTGGCGCTGTTCCAGTTCTTCTACGCCTGGAACGACTACTTCGGCCCGCAGATCTACGCCAGCAACAAGCCCAGCGCCTGGACGCTCTCCTACGGGCTGGAGTCCTTCAAGAGCGCCCACCACACCAACTGGAACCTCACCATGGCCGCCACCCTGCTGGTGATGGCACCGGTGATCATCCTCTTCTTCTTCGCACAGAAGGCCTTCATCGAAGGCGTGACACTGACAGGGGTCAAGGGCTGATGTCCGCACTCAAGCTGGCCATCGTAGGCGGCGGATCGACGTACACCCCGGAGCTGATCGACGGCTTCGCCCGGTTGCGCGACACCCTGCCGATCGGCGAACTCGTCCTGATCGACCCGGCCGCCGACCGGCTGGAGCTGATCGGCGGGCTGGCCCGGCGGATCTTCGCCAAGCAGGGCCACGGCGCGGTCGTGACGACCACCACCGACGTCGAGGCCGGTGTCGCCGACGCCGACGCGGTGCTGCTCCAGCTGCGGGTCGGCGGACAGGCCGCCCGCAACCGGGACGAGACCTGGCCGCTGGAGTGCGGCTGCGTCGGCCAGGAGACCACCGGGGCCGGCGGCCTGGCGAAGGCCCTGCGCACCGTCCCGGTGGTGCTGGACATCGCCGAGAAGGTCCGCCGCACCAACCCCGACGCCTGGATCGTCGACTTCACCAACCCCGTCGGCATCGTCACCCGGGCCCTGCGGAACGCCGGGCACAAGGCCGTCGGCCTCTGCAACGTGGCGATCGGCTTCCAGCGCCGCTTCGCCGGACACCTCGGCGTCGACCCCGAGCTGATCCGCCTGGACCACGTCGGCCTCAACCACCTGACCTGGGAGCGCGGCGTCACCCTGCTCGACGCCCCGGGCGCGTCCACCGGGCGCGAGGTGCTGCCCGAGCTGCTGGGCACGTACGGCAAGGAGATCGCGGCCGACCTGCACCTGCCGCAGCCCGTCATCGAACGGCTCGGCGTCGTCCCGTCCTACTACCTGCGCTACTTCTACCAGCACGACGTGGTGGTCCAGGAGCTCAAGGAGAAGGGCTCGCGGGCGGCCGAGGTCGCCGAGATCGAGCGGCAGCTGCTGGAGATGTACGCCGACCCGGCCCTGGACACCAAGCCGGAGCTGCTGGGCAAGCGCGGCGGCGCGTTCTACTCCGAGGCCGCGGTGCAGCTGATCGCCTCCCTGCTGGGCACCGACGGCCGGACCTCCGTCCAGGTCGTCAACACCCGCAACGACGGCGTGCTGCCGTTCCTGCCCGACGACGCCGTCATCGAGGTGCCGGCCGAGGTGGACGCGGCCGGTGTGCGCCCGCTGCCCCAGCGGGCCGTCGAGCCGCTGTACGCCGGCCTGATCGCCGCCGTGACCTGCTACGAGCACCTCGCGCTCGACGCCGCCCTGCGCGGCGGTCGCGACCGGGTCTTCGACGCCCTGCTCGCCCACCCGCTGGTCGGCCAGATCGAACTCGCCGACCAGCTGACGGACCGGCTGCTCGCGCACAACCGCGAGCACCTCGCCTGGGCCTGAGGCGCCCGCGTGCCCGGCCCGCGCCCCCACCGGGGCCACGGGCCGGGCCGCGAGGAGACCGACCACCCCCGGCCGGGGACAACGGCCGGGCCACGTACGAGCCGCGGGGACCTGATGACCCACCAGCCCGAACCACTTCTGCCCGGCGTTCTCGCCATCGACGCGGGCAACTCCAAGACCGACGTCGCCCTGATCGGCGCCGACGGCACCGTCCACGGCTCCGCCCGGGGCGGCGGCTTCACACCGCAGAAGACCGGCGGCGCGGCGGCCGTGGCCGGTCTCGCACCGCTGGTCGAGGAGGCGGCCGCCGCGGCCGGGCTCTCCCTGAACGGCATCCTGACCACCCACGTCAGCGCCTGCCTCGCCAACGCCGACCTCCCGGTGGAGGAGGAGGCGCTGCGCACCGCCCTGGAGTCGCACCCCTGGGGCGTCAGCAACACCGTCGCCAACGACACCTTCGGCCTGCTGCGGGCCGGCACCGACGGCCCGCGCGGCGTCGCCGTCGTCTGCGGCGCCGGCATCAACTGCGTCGGCCTGCTCCCCGACGGCCGCACCGCCCGCTTCCCCGCCCTCGGCGAACTCACCGGCGACTGGGGCGGCGGCGCCGGCCTCGCCGTCAGCAGCATGTGGCACGCCGTCCGCGCCGAGGACGGCCGCGGCGGCCCGACCGCGCTCGCCCGGGCCATCGCCGAGCACTTCGGCCTGCCGAGCACGGGCACGGTCGCCGAGGCCATCCACCTCGGACACCTGCCGTCGGCGCGGATGCACGAGATCGTCCGGGTGCTGTTCGCGGTCGCCGAGGAGGGCGACCCGGTGGCGCTGGAGCTGATCGACCGGCAGGCCGACGAGATCACCCGGCTGGCCGTCGTCGCGCTGCGGCGGCTCGACCTGCTGGACTCGCCCACGCCGCTGGTGCTGGGCGGCGGCGTGCTCGCCTCCCGGCAGCCGCTGCTGCTCGACAACCTGACGGCCCGGCTGGCCGCCGCCGCCCCGCTGGCCGAGCCGCGGGTCGTGGTCGCTCCGCCCGTCCTGGGCGCGGCGCTGCTGGGCCTGGACCACCTGGGCGCCGGCGCCGGGGCGCAGTCCCGGCTCCGCGAGGCGTACGACACCGCACGGCCCGTCGCGGCGTAACGCCCGTCCGGACACTCCGCCCCCGACCGGTCCGCACACCCGTCGGGGGCGGCCCGCGTGGAACCGCGGCCGGGGCGGGCGTCGTGTACGGAGGTGCCGAATCCGGTCACGCCCCAGGGAGACTTGCGTCATGACCGCGCCCCGTCTGCTGCTCGCCGCCCTGCTGCTCTGTACGGCCGCCCTCGGCCTCTCCGCCTGCACCCCGGTGGACGAGGACCCGACGGTGGCCGCCGGCGGCGAGTTCGACGACGGTGACGACGACGGCGACGGTGCCGACGGTCCGGCCGTCGCCCTGGTCTCCCCCGCGGCCGCCGCCTGCACCACCGCCGCCGAACGCCCCGGCCACCGCGTCCTCCAGGTGGTCACCGTGGCCCGCGACCAGCTCACCGCCCGCCCCACCCGGTTCGTCTGCGGCCCGGACATCCCCGACGACGGCTACTACGAGCCCACCGGCTCCCCCGCCCGCTACACCTTCGCCGCCACCGCGACCGCCACCCTGGTCGATCTGGAACACGCCGAACCGGCGAGGCCGGTACCGGTGCCGGAGCTGGTCGACCACCTCGACGACTGCCTCGCGGACCGCGAACCCGAGCCCCCGTACGGCTGCTACGGCAGCGACTACGACGTGGTGCTGGACTCACGCGGCCGGATCATGCGGATCGGGGAGCTGTACCACCCCTGAGGGCTCATGAGGTCCTGCCCCGGGGACGGCGTCCCGGGCCGGTGGAGCAGTGGGCTTCTCCCCATGGTGCGACCGGTGGTGATGCCCGATCAGTGACGCCGGCCAATGATCACCTCGCCGGGCGGCTTTGTATCGTTGGTGGACGGAACGTGTCGTAATCGATCCCATCGCGCGCCGCGTGAGGGAGGACGGAGATCGCCGATGACCACCGACGCCACTCGAAGGATCATTGTGGTCCGTCATGCGCGGGCCGAGCGGGAGACACAGGTCGACCACGAGCGCCACCTGGACGACCAGGGCCGCACGGACGCGCCGCTCGCCGGGCGGTGGCTCGCCGGGTCCGGCCTCACGCCCGGTCTGGCGCGTGTCTCCGACGCCGTCCGCACCAGGGAGACCTGGGAGTTGATGGCCCAGGAGTTTCCGGAGAAGCCCGCGGCCGGCTACGAGGAGGCGCTCTACACGCCCGGCCACGACGAGGGCGGGCTCGGCGGGCTGATCGCGCTCGTGAACGGGACCTCCGACGAGGTGAACGACCTGCTCGTGGTCGGCCACAATCCCGAGATGCACGCGCTGGCCGACACCCTCGCCGGGGAGGCGGAGGGAGACCTGCGCGCCCGCATGGAGCGGTCGGAGTTCCCCACCGCCGCCGTCGCCGTCCTGGCGTTCAGCGGCTCCTGGAAGAGCCTCGGGCCCGGCAGCGCGCGGCTCGTCGGCTACTGGACCCCGCAGGGCTGACGCCCAGCGGCCCTTGCCGGGTACGGAGTCGGGCCGGCGGTGCTACACCGCTGCCGCCGTGCGCGGGCAGGGGCCGAAGACCAGGCGGTCGCGGGCGGTCCGGTCGGCCTGGGCTCGGGCCGGGGTCGCCGACCGCCTCGGTACCCAGGACGCGGCGGCCTGCCGCTCGTCCGGCACGGGGGCGTGCGGGGAGAACGGCATGCCGCCGGGGCCCGGGTGCGGGTCAGTGCCCGGTCGTGGTCGTGAAGCCCTCCGGCGCGCGGAGGTCGATCGCCCCGGTGTGGTCGGTCGACACCTCGATCGGCAGGCCCGCCACCGTCAGGCCGGTCACGCGCAGTGCCTCGTACCCGGGCGTGATGTGGGAGCGGACCCGCAGCCGCCGGTTGGGCGCGTCGGCCTCCAGGCCGAGCAGTGCCTGGAGGACCAGCACGGAGGAGGCCGCGGCCCAGGCCTGGGGCCGGCAGGACGCCGGGTACGGGACCGGTCGGGCGTACTGGCCGCGGGGGTGGCCGGCGAACAGCTCGGGGAGCCGCTGGTCGAAGGCCGCCGCGGCGCGGACCAGACCGGCGGCCAGCGGCGCGGCGGCGTCGTGCAGGCCCGCGCGGGCCAGGCCGTGGACGGCGATGGCGCTGTCGTGCGGCCAGACCGAACCGGTGTGGTAGCCGAGCGGGTTGAAGCCGGCCGCGTCGGCGTCGAGGGTGCGCAGGCCGAAGCCGCTGTCCATGCCCGGGGCGGTGAGCCGCCGGGCGACCAGCGCGCTCTCCTCCTCGTCGAGCAGGCCGGTGCCGAGGAGGTGCCCCATGTTGGAGGCGATGGAGTCGACCTTCCGCTTGTCCCGGTCGAGGGCGACGACCGGGTACGGGCCGTGGGCGTCCTCGGCCCAGAAGTGGGCGCGGAAGCGCAGCCGCAGGTCCTCCGCCCACTGCCGCCAGCGGTCGGCGCCCGGCCGGCCGAAGGCGTCCAGCAGCGTGGCCGCCGCGACGGCGGCCTCGTGGGCGTAGCCCTGCACCTCGCTGAGCGCGATGGGCGCGTCGGCGATCCGGCCGTCGCGGAAGCGGATGCTGTCGGAGGAGTCCTTCCAGCCCTGGTTGGACAGGCCGGTGCCGGAGGTGTCCACGTACTCCAGGAAGCCGTCGCCGTCGGCGTCGGCGTGGTGCTCCAGCCAGGTCAGCGCGGATTCGGCGTACGGCAGCAGTTCCTCGACCTGGTCCCCGGGCAGGCCCCAGCGCCAGGCGTCGTGCAGCAGGGTGATCCAGAGCGGGGTGGCGTCGGCGGTTCCGTAGTAGCAGGGCGGCAGTTGGGAGCCGGCGTCGAGGTGCTGCTCCTCGCGGCGGACCTCGTGGAGGATCTTGCCGGGCTGCTCCTCGGTCGCCGGGTCGACGGCCCGCCCCTGCCGGCGGGCCAGGGTGCGCAGCGTCCCGGCGGCGAGGTCGGTGCCGAACGGGAGCATCATCCGGGCCGCCCAGAGGGAGTCCCGGCCGAACAGGGTGAGGAACCAGGGTGCTCCGGCGCCGAGAAAGTGGTCCTCGGGCCGCAGCGGGTCGGAGAGCAGGAGTCCGCGCAGGTCGCGGTGGGAGCGGTCGATCCAGTGGGCGAGGTGGTGGTCCCGTCCGGTCACCTCGGGGGTGTTCCACGGGGCGGCGCCGGCGGAGGGCGCGGGAAAGAGGTCGCCGTCGCGGTGTTCGGCGGTGCACTCCAGGACGGCCTGCCAGCTGGCGCCGGGCGCGAGTTCGAGGTCGAAGCCCAGGACACCGGTGTCGGTGGCGCGGTGGTCGGGTGCCGGTGAGACGGTGAGGGTGGCGGTGAGCGGTCCTTCGGACCAGCGGAGGCCGTCCTGGTGGGCGGCGGGCGCGGTGGCGGGGACGTCGCGGCCGGCCTTGACCTCGTCCATGGCGGCGAAGTCGCTCTCCGCGCGCAGGTCGAGGCGGAGCCGGGCGGTGAGGCCGCCCGCGTTGCGGACGGTGTAGCGCTCGGTGAGGCGGCCGGGCCGGAGCTCGCGGCGGCGTTCCAGGGTGACGGCCGGGTCGGCGGTCAGCTCGGCGAGGCCGCGCAGCACGGTGACGAAGGTGGTCTGTCCGTCGTCGCCCTGCGCGGTGGCGACGGGTGCGTTGGGAACGCCCGGGACGCCGATCTCCAGGCGCGAGAGGAACCGTCGGTCGCCGTGGTAGAAGCCGTCCGCGCCGCCGCCGACCTGGCCGTCCGAGCGCGAGGCGCAGAAGCTCGGGGCGGCCACCGAGAGCTGGGCGTCGTGCAGAAACGGCTGCAGGCTGATCTCTGACATGGCCTCGGCATCCTCGTTTTGGGGCTTGACAGTTGCTTCCATCCGGGCGCAACCTTTCTGTCATTGGAGCGTTCCAAAACACTAACCCCCTGGTGGGGCTAATGGAACACCGTCTTGGAACGCTCCAAGTAATTCGCCGAACGAGACCGAACCCCGGGACCACCGCCATGCCTGCAAGTTCCTCCCCCGCGCCGAAGGCGGGCTCGTCGGTGACGCTCGAGATGGTCGCCGCCCGGGCGGGCGTGGCCCGTCAGACGGTCTCCAACGCCATCAACTCCCCCGAACTGCTCCGCCCGCAGACGCTGGAGCGGGTCCAGCGCGCGATCGACGAGCTCGGCTACCGGCCGCACCGGGCCGCCCAGGCGCTGCGGACCAGGGCCAGCAAGCTCATCGGCTACGGCATCCGGCCGAGCCTGGCGGGCGCCCCGACCCCGGTGCTCGACCAGTTCCTGCACTCCCTCTCCGAGGCCGCCGACCAGGCGGGCTACCGGGTGGTGCTGTTCGCCGCCACCCCCGGGGACGACGAACTGGGCTGCTACCAGCGGCTACTGGACGAGCACGGGGCCGACGGATTCGTCCTGAGCGGCACCGATCGCGGCGACCGGCGTCAGGGCTGGCTGCACGACCGCGGCGTCCCGTTCGTCGCCTTCGGCCGTACCTGGTCCGGCCGGGACGTCGGCGACTGGGTCGACGTCGACGGTGCGGCCGGCACCGCGGCGTCCGTCCGCCGACTGGCCGGGCAGGGCCACGAGAAGATCGGCTTCCTCGGCTGGCCGAAGGGCTCCGGCGTCGGTGACGACCGTGCCCGCGGCTGGCAGACCACCATGCGCGAGCTGGGCCTCTCCATCCGGGGCCGCCGGGTCGAGAGCCTGGACGACCCCGCGAGCGCCACCGAGGCCGCCGAGCGGCTGCTCGCGGGCGGTGCGACCGCCGCGGTGGCGGCGAGCGACACCCTCGCCGTCGGCTGGTACCAGGCGCTCCGCCGCAGCGGCCGCACGCCCGGCCCGGACGCGGCCGTCATCGGCTTCGACGACTCCCCCATCGCCCCGGCGCTCTTCCCCGCGCTGTCCAGCCTCGCCCAGCCGCTCGACGCGGTGGGCCGCGAGTGCATGCGGCTGCTCCTGGAACGCCTCGGCGACGCCCGGCGCCCGACCGAGCACGTGCTGCTCGCTCCCACGCTGGTCCTCCGCGACAGCGTCTGACCGCCCGGCCCGGTCCGCTTCGCCCTCCATCCCCCCCTCCAAGCACCCCCCACCCTCGCAAGGAGAACCTGCATGGCCACCACTCGCACCCTCGCCGCGGCCATCTGCGCGGTCGTCGCCCTCGGCGCCGTCACCGGCTGCTCCTCCTCCGGCGGCTTCAGCGACTCACCGGCCACGCAGGCCTCCGGCGAAGGCCAGAGCCTGAACGTGCTGATAGCCACCTCCGGCGACGCCGAGACCGCCGCGGTCAAGGCCGCCACCGCCGACTGGGCCAAGCAGACCGGCAACACCGTCACGGTGCAGATCGCCAGCGACATCAACCAGCAGCTCGGCCAGGCGTTCGCCGGCGGCAACCCGCCGGACCTCTTCTACGTCAACTCCGACCAGTTCGCGAACTACGCCAAGGGCGGCTCGCTGTACGCCTACGGGGATCAGATCCCCGACGCCTCGGACTTCTCCGAGCAGCTGCGCAAGGCGTTCAGCTACGACGGCAAGCTCACCTGCCTGCCCAAGGACAGCTCCACCCTCGCGCTGGCGATCAACACCACGCTCTGGCAGCAGGCCGGGCTGACCGAGGCCGACTACCCCACCAGCTGGCAGCAGCTCTCCGACGACGCCGCCAAGCTGACCAAGGACGGGACGACCGGTCTGGTCGTCGCCCCGGACTACCAGCGGCTCGGCGCGCTGATGAAGCAGGCCGGCGGCTGGATCACCAACCCCGAGCAGACCACGATGACCGCCGACAGCCCGGCCAACAAGCAGGCCCTGGAGTACGTGCAGTCCATGATGAAGGCCGGCTCGGCCAAGTACGTGGCCGAGGTGGACGCCGGCTGGGGCGGCGAGGCGCTCGGCAAGGGCAAGGCCGCGATGACCATCGAGGGCAACTGGCTCAAGGGCGCGATGGCCGCCGACTACCCGGACCTCTCCTACAAGGTGCTCCCGCTGCCCGCCGGCCCGGCGGGCCAGGGCACCCTCGCGTTCAGCAACTGCTGGGGCATCGCCGCCAAGAGCCAGCACCAGGCCGCCGGCGTCGACCTGGTCAAGCACCTGACCTCGGCGAACCAGCAGATGAACTTCGCCGACGCCTTCGGCGTGATGCCCTCGCGCACCAGCGCGCTGGCCACCTACGCCGAGAAGTACCCGCAGTCCAAGGCCTGGGTCGACGGGGTCGCCCACTCCCAGGCGCCGGTGACCATCCCCGGCTTCAACCAGGTGCTCACGCAGTTCAACACCGATCTGCAGTCGCTGAAGACCGGCGACCCGGCGACCATCCTCGCCAACCTCCAGCGCAACGGCGAGCAGGCCCTGAAGAATGCCAAGTAACAGCACGCCGGGCCGACGAAGCCTGCGTGAGGGAGCATGGGGCTGGCTGTTCGTCAGCCCCATGGTCCTGGTCCTCGGCCTGTTCCTCGTCCTGCCGATCCTGATGGCGCTCTGGGTGAGCCTGCTGCACTGGGACGGCCAGTCCAACCCGTTCAGCGGCCAGGCCGACTTCGTCGGACTGCAGAACTACCGCAACCTGTTCACCGAGGACGGGCTGGACCGCGCCCTCTTCGCCACCTCGATGCGCAACACGCTGTACTACGTGGTGCTCACGGTGCCGCTCCAGACGGTGCTGGCGCTCTTCCTCGCCATCATGGTCAACCAGCGGATGCTGCGCGGCAAGGGAGCGCTGCGGACGGTCTTCTACTTCCCCTCGGTCACCAGCTCGATCGCGATCTCGACGGTCTTCCTCTTCCTCTTCCAGGGCAGCGGCGCCGTCAACCGGATGCTGGGCTGGCTGGGCGTGAAGGGCCCGAACTGGTTCGCCGATCCACGCGGCATCGTCTGGGTCGTCCTCGGCTGGTTCGGCGTCTCCGGCCCCGCGCAGGGCGGGGGTTCGGCGGGCCACGGCCCGCTGGGCCTCTCCTGGTCGGAGTGGTTCTCCGGTCCGTCGGTGGCGATGTGCACCCTCATCCTGATGGCCGTCTGGACGACCTCCGGCACCTTCATGCTGATCTTCCTCGCGGCCCTGCAGAACATCCCCCGCGAACTGGAGGAGGCCGCCGCGCTGGACGGCGTCAACCGGCGCCAGCTGCTGCGCCACGTCACGCTGCCCGCGCTGCGGCCGGTGCTCTTCCTGGTCCTCACCCTCGGGCTGATCTCCACCTGGCAGGTCTTCGACCAGGTCTATGTGATGGGCAAGGGCGCCCCCGGCAACACCACGCTGACGCCCGCGTACCTGTCCTACTCGGCCGGCTTCGACAACGCCGACTACGGGCAGGGCGCCGCCATCGCGTTCGTCCTGCTCGCCATCATCCTGCTGCTCACGGCCCTGCAGCGCTGGGTCCTGCGCGAGCGGGACGCCAAGCCGAAGCGGAAGCCGAAGGGAGCCGGCCGTGCCACACACTGACAAGCCCGAACAGGAGCGGCCGGTCCTCGGCCGCTTCCCGAGGCCGGTACGGATCCTGGGCTACACGGCCCTGGCCGGGTTCGCGCTGCTCTATCTGCTGCCGTTCCTCCTCCAGCTGGCGAACAGCTTCAAGACCGACCCGGAGGCGGCCGCCAACCCGATGTCGCTGTTCCCGGGCGACGGGACGCTCGCCGCGTACCGGCGGCTCTTCGGCCTGGCGGACGGCGTCGCGAACGTCCCGTTCCTGACCTGGCTGGGCAACTCCACGGTGATCGCCGTCCTGGTCACGGCCGGGCGGGTGCTGTTCGACTCGATGGCGGGCTACGCCCTGGCCCGGCTCCGGTTCCCCGGCCGCCGGCTGCTGTTCGCCTTCGTGCTCGCGGTGATGGCCGTCCCGGGCGTCGTGCTGCTGATCCCGAAGTTCCTGGTGCTGAAGAGCTTCGGCATGTTCGACACCTACAGCGGCATGATCCTGCCGCTGCTCGTCGACGCCGCGGGCATCTTCATCATGAAGCAGTTCTTCGAGTCGGTGCCGCGCGAGATCGAGGAGGCCGCCCGCATCGACGGCGCCGGTGTCCTGCGCGTCTTCTGGTCCGTCGTCCTGCCGATGTCCCGCCCCTCGCTGATCACGCTCACCGTGCTCTCCTTCCAGGGCTCGTGGAACGAGTTCACGCACTTCCTGGTCTCCACCCAGTCCAGCGAGCACGACACCCTGACCACCGGTCTGGCGCACTTCGTCTCCGGCGGGCTCGGCTCCGGGACGCAGTACCCGCTCAAGCTGGCGGCGGCGCTGGTCTCCACCATCCCCGTCGCGATCCTCTTCTTCTGCTTCCAGCGCTACTTCGTGCGCGGCGCCAACTCGGGCTCGCTCAAGGAGTGAACCCGGCCGCCCGTCCGCCGTACCGACCGACCCCTGAACCATCCTGGAGAACCACGTGGCCGCCCGTATCGAGGACTACGCGCTGATCGGCGACATGCAGACCGCCGCCCTGGTCGGCCGGGACGGCTCGGTCGACTGGCTCTGCCTGCCCCGCTTCGACTCCCCCGCCGTCTTCGCCGGCCTCCTGGGGACGGACGAGCACGGCTTCTGGCGGATCGGCCCGGCCGGCGCGCCGTCGGCCGACGCACCGCCCGCCGGCCGGCGCCGCTACCGGGGCGACTCGCTGGTGCTGGAGCAGGAGTGGGACACCGCCGAAGGCACCGTCCGGGTGGTCGACTTCATGCCGCCGCGCGGCACCGCCCCGCAGCTGATCCGGATCGTCGAGGGCGTGGCCGGCACCGTCCGGATGCGCTCGGCGCTGCGGATGCGGTTCAGCTACGGCCGGATCGTGCCCTGGGTGCGCAAGGTCTCGGACGGTGACCAGACCCGTACGGTCGCCGTCGCCGGGCCCGACTCGGTGTGGCTGGACGGCGAGGCCGAGACCTACGGCCAGGACCTCACCACCTACGCCGACTTCACCGTCACCGCCGGTGAGCGGATCGCCTTCGCGCTCACCTGGCAGGCCTCCCACCTGGAGGCTCCGAAGGCCCCGGACGCCGAGGAGGCGCTGGCCGTCACCGAGGAGTTCTGGCGCGACTGGGCCGGCCAGTGCACCTACCAGGGCCCCTACCGCGAGGCCGTGATCCGCTCGCTGATCACCCTCAAGGCCCTCACCTACGCCCCGACCGGTGGCATCGTCGCCGCCCCCACCACCTCACTGCCCGAGTCCATCGGCGGCGTCCGCAACTGGGACTACCGCTACACCTGGCTGCGCGACGCCGCCATCACCCTCTCCTCACTGCTGCGCACCGGCTACCGCGACGAGGCCCGCGCCTGGCGCGAGTGGCTGCTGCGCGCGGTGGCCGGGGACCCGGAGAACCTGCAGATCATGTACGGCATCGCCGGGGAAAGGGAGTTGGCCGAGTCCGAGCTCGACTGGCTGCCGGGCTACGAGGGCTCCCGGCCCGTCCGGGTCGGCAACGGCGCGGCCGGGCAGCTCCAGCTCGACGTCTACGGCGAGGTCGTCGAGGCCCTGCACCTCGCCCACAGCACCGGACTGGCCCGCGACGACCACGCCCACCTGCTGCAACTCCGGCTGATCTCCTGGCTGGAGGAGCACTGGCGCGAGCCGGACGAGGGCATCTGGGAGGTGCGCGGCCCGCGCCGCCACTTCGTCCACTCCAAGGTGATGGCCTGGGTCGCCGTCGACCGCACCATCAAGCTGCTGGAACAGACGCCCCACGAGGGCCCGTTGGAGCGCTGGCGCACGCTGCGCGACACCATCCACCAGGACGTCTGCACCCACGGCTACGACGCGGAGCGCAACACCTTCACCCAGTCCTACGGTTCGCGGGAGCTGGACGCCTCGCTGCTGCTGATCCCCCAGGTCGGCTTCCTCCTGCCGGACGACAAGCGCGTCATCGGCACCATCGAGGCGATCCAGCGCGAACTCTCCACCCCGGACGGCTTCGTGCTCCGCTACCCCACCAGCGGGGGCGTGGACGGCCTGCCCGGCGACGAGGGCGCCTTCCTGGCCTGCTCGTTCTGGCTGGCCGACGCCCTGGCGATGATCGGGCGGGCCGACGAGGCACACGAGCTCTTCGACAAGCTGCTGGCCATCCGCAACGACCTCGGCCTGCTCGCCGAGGAGTGGGACCCGCGCGAGAAGCGCCAGGTCGGCAACTTCCCGCAGGCGTTCAGCCACGTCCCGCTGATCGACACCGCCCTGCGGCTCAGCTGAGCCCGGCCTGGAACGAGCGCGCGGAAGGGGAAGTCGGCCGGTCCGACTTCCCCTTCCGCGTTTCCGGCGGAGTCCGGGGGTGTCAGGCCGACGGGTCCACCAGTCCGGCGCGGTAGGCGGTGATCACCAGTTGGACGCGGTCCCGGGCGGCGAGCTTGGCCAGCAGGTGCCCGACATGGGTCTTGACCGTGCCGGTGCTGACGTACAGCTCCTCGGCGATCTCGGTGTTGGTCAGCCCGCGCCCGATCAGCGTCAGCACCTCCGCCTCCCGCCCGGTGATCACCCGCAGCAGCCGCTCCTGTTCACCGCCCCGGGCACCGGCCGACGACGGCGTGGGCCGGGCGGCGAACTCGCGGATCAGTCGGCGGGTGACGCTGGGGGCGAGCAGGGCCTCACCGGCGGCGACCACCCGGATCGCGGCCAGCAGGTCCTCCGGCGGGGTGGACTTGAGCAGGAAGCCGGAGGCCCCGGCGCGCAGCGCGCCGTAGATGTACTCGTCGAGGTCGAAGGTGGTGAGGATCAGGATGCGCACGCCGCTGTCGGCGGTGATCAGCCGGGTGGCCTCCAGACCGTCCGTGCCGGGCATCCGGATGTCCATCAGCACCACGTCCGGGTGCTCGACGCGGGCCAGCCGGACGGCCTGGGCGCCGTCGGCGGCCTCGCCGACGACCTCGAAGCCGTCGGCGGCGGCGACGATCCCGCTCAGGCCGACGCGCACCAGGGTCTGGTCGTCGGCGACGACGACGCGGATCGGCGGACCGTCGCTCATGCCGCATCCGCCCCGGGCGCACCGGCCGGCCCGGCCAGCGGGAGGACGGCGTGGACCCGGAACCCGCCGCCGGGCAGCGGACCGGCGTCCAGCGTGCCCTCGTACAGCCCGACCCGCTCGGCCATCCCGGCCAGGCCGTGCCCGCCGGCCGCGACCGGCCCGCCGCGCCCGGCGTCGGTCACCTCCAGCGCCAGCGCCTCCTCCCCGTAGTCCACGTTCACCCGGGCCGACGCGGCGTGTGCGTGCTTGACGACGTTGGTCAGCGTCTCCTGGACGATCCGGAACGCCGACAGCTCCACCCCCGCCGACAGCTCCCGGACTTGGCCGCGCACCCGCAGCTCGACCTTCAGCCCGGCCTCGGCGCAGCTCGCCACCAGCCGGTCCAGGTCGGCCAGGCGGGGCGCGGGGGGCGGCACGGCGGCCTCGGCACCGGCGTCGCGCAGGACGGTCAGCAGTCCGCGCATCTCCACCATGGCGTCCCGGCTCACCGCCTGGATCGCGGCCAGCGCCTGCTCGGCCTGTGCCGGGTCCCGGCCGATGACGAAACGGCCGTAGCCGGCCTGGACGTTGACCACGCTCATGCTGTGCGCGATGACGTCGTGCAGCTCCCTGGCCAACTGGATCCGCTCCTGGGCGAGTTCGGCCTTGGCGACGTCGGCCTGGTGCTCGCGCAGCGCGGCACTGTACGAGCGGTAGCGGGCCAGCGCGGAGCCGAGCGACCAGGCCGTGACCACCGCCAGCGCGGCCAGCACCAGGTTGTTCCACAGCTCCCGCGAGCCGAACTCGCTCAGCCCGGCGCCGACCAGGCCGAGCACCATGACGGCGGCGCCGAGGCGCGGCGGGCGGGTCGCCGCCACCAGGTAGACGGTCGTCATCGCGGCGATCTCCACCTGGAAGCCGGCCAGGTTGGCGATGGTCAGCTGCCCGGCCACCGCGACGACGACCGCCCACGCGGCGAAGACCGCCCCGGCCGCGAACAGCGGGCCGAGCCGGCGCAGCCCCATGGCCACGCCCACCGCCACCACGCACCCCAGCACCGTCACCAGCTCGGCCGGGGCCGGCTTCGGGTATCCCCGGTGGTGCGGGTCGAACACCCGGTAGGCGTCCAGCACCCGCACCCAGGTGATCAGGGTCAGGACCAGGGAGAACATCACGTCGATCGCCACCCACTGGCCGCGACGCAGCCTCTTGGTCACCGGCGGGTGCGGGGCGTTGGACATTTCCCCAGGCTATCGGCGGGCCCGCGGTCGCGGCATCCCCCGGCAGGCCTATGACCACGGGCGGAGGCCGGGCCCCGCGGGAGGCGGCGGTTCCGCCCGCGGTGGGACGACCGGGCCGGGCGTGGACGGGAGCGTGGAGCCGTCAGGGGAGCCACGCCAGTGGAACCACGTCGACGGAAAGGCACGACGATGATCGAGGTACGCGACCTCACCAAGCGCTACGGGGACGCCGTCGCGGTGGACGGGCTGTCCTTCACCGTCCGGCCGGGGCGGGTCACCGGATTCCTCGGGCCGAACGGCGCGGGCAAGTCCACGACGCTGCGGATGATCCTGGGCCTGGATGCCCCGACCCGAGGTCGGGCACTCGTCAACGACCGGCCGTACGCCTCGATGCGGTACCCGCTGCGCGAGGTCGGGGCGCTGCTGGACGCCGGCGCCGTCCACCCGTCCCGCTCGGCCTACCACCACCTGCTCGGGATCGCCGTCACCAACGGCATCGGCGCCCGCCGGGTCCGCGAGGTGCTGGCCCGTACCGGCCTGGAGCAGGTGGCCCGACGCGGGGTCGGGCGGTTCTCCCTGGGCATGAAGCAGCGCCTCGGCATCGCCGGCGCCCTGCTCGGCGATCCGCCGGTCCTGCTGTTCGACGAGCCGGTCAACGGCCTCGACCCCGAGGGCGTCCACTGGATCCGCGGCCTGATGAAGGACCTGGCCGCCGAGGGCCGGACGGTCCTGATCTCCAGCCACCTGATGAGCGAGATGGCCGTCACCGCCGACCACCTGGTCATCATCGGCCGCGGTCGGCTCGTCGCCGACCAGCCCACCGCCGAGTTCCTCGGCGACAACGCGCGCACCGACGTCCTGGTCCGCACCTCGCAGCCGGCCGCGCTGGCCGGGCTGCTGCGCGGGGCCGGGGCGGCCGTGGCGGAGGAGCCCGGCGGAGCGCTGGCCGTCAGCGGACTGGAACCGGCGGCGATCGGCGACCTGGCCGCCACGCACCGCCTCGGCGTCCACGAACTCACCGTCCGGCACGCCTCCTTGGAGCAGGCGTTCATGGACGTCACCGGCGACGCGGTCGACTACCGCGCCGCCCGGACCGGCGCCGCCGCGATGTTCAGGAGGAAGCAGGCATGACCGCCCCGACCACCCGTGGCGCCCTGGCCGGAGAGTGGGTCAAACTGCGCAGCGTCCGCGCGACCTACCTGTCCGCGCTCGTCGCGCTGGCCGCCGCACTGTTCATCGGCCTGATCGACTACGGCAGCGCCGCCGACAACTGGGACGCCTGGACCGCCGAGCAGCGCGCCCGCTTCGACCCGGTCCGGTACGGCTTCTCCGGCGGCTTCTACGTCGCCGTCCTGGCGATCGGCACCCTGGGGACCCTGGCCGCCTCCAGCGAGTACACCACCGGCCAGATCCGCACCACCCTGGCGGCCGTGCCCCGGCGCGGCCAGGTGCTCGCCGCCAAGGCCCTGGTCGTCGGCGGCGCGTCCACGCTGCTCGGACAGGTCCTGGCGTTCCTGACCTTCCTGCTCGGTCAGCGGGCCATCGACGGCAAGCACCTCGCGGTGTCGCTCTCCGCCCCCGGCGTGCTGCGCGCGGTCGTCGGCTGCGGGGTGTTCCTGTCGGCGTTCGCCCTCATCGGCCTCGCGCTCGGCTTCGTCATCCGGCACACCGCCGGCGCGGTCGCGGCGCTGTTCGGCCTCTTCTTCCTGTCGCCGATGCTGCTCGCGCCGTTCGGTGACGGCGTTTCGAGGTTCGGCCTGCAGAGCGCCTTCGAGGGCCTGGGCACCACCGTCGCCTCGGCGGGCGGCGACACCCGGCTCGGCGCGGCCGGCTGCTTCGCGGCCCTCGCCGCCCACCTCGCCGCCGCCCTCACCGCGGCCGCCCTCACCCTCAGCCGTCGCGACGCGTAGCCGGTCGGCCGGCTGCTGCCTGGAGGAGCCCCCGAACGGGAAGTCGGACCCGCCGACTTCCCGTTCCGCGTTTCAGACGGCTCGCCGGCCGTGGGGGCGGAGGAGTTCAGCCCTGGCCGGCCTGTCGCTCATGGAGCAGGCCCTTTCGCAGGAGTTCGGTGATCCGCAGGACCTGGGAGGTACGGGCCGAGCCGAGGTTGATCAGGTAGGCACCGGTCAACCGCCCGTAGTCCCAGTCCACTTCGAGGGAGGGCAACTTGGCGTCACCGAGAGCGAGGACGGCCGTCAGCTCCTCGACGGCGAAGGCGGCCTCGCGGCGCTGCTCGGCGGTCGCCCGGTTGAGGATCGGCCCCATCAGACCATCTCCCGGTGCGACTCGAACCCCCGCCAGGCCTTCTCCGCGACGGAGAAGGAGGAGAAGCCGCACAGCGATCCGTCGCCGTCTCTCAGCCACTCCCCCGTGATCTCGTTGCGCACCCGGTAGAGCCGGGCGGCGGGATCCCAACGGATCCCGTAGCCGTGGAGCCTGGTGGCCTGAACTCGGACACGATCCATACGAACCCTCCGTACTCGGAATTTCACGGTCTGTGTCCATGTTGGCCTGAAGGCAGCTACCATCGGAAGCCGCGATCTACTTGACCTCGGCCTCGGCGAATGTTGGGGAAACCGCCTTGAACAAGAAGACCCTTGACCCGACCTCATCCCCCTGGGCCCCCTTCGGCGTGCAGCTCCGCAGGTCACGCGAGGGCCGTGGACTCACGCAGGCCCAACTGGCCCGCAAGTGCAAGTACGACCCGTCGTACGTCTCGTTCGTCGAACTTGCGCAGCGCCCGCCGAGTGAGCAGTTCGCTGCCCGGGCGGACGCGGTCCTGGAAACCGGCGGGACACTGTCGCTGATGTACTGGCAGCACCGGCACACGGCCCTGGTCCCGGGCTTCCCGGAGTACGCCAACTACGAGTCGCGGGCCGAGGAGATCCGGCTCTTCGAGATCAATGTCATCCCTGGGCTGCTTCAGACCAAGGCGTACGCAACCGCCTGGGAGCACGGGAATGTCAGGCGAGGAACAGCTACTCAAGAACACGTCGAGGAGCGAGTCAACTTCCTGTTGACTCGACAGCAGTGCCTCCAGCGGACGCCGCCGCCCCTCGTCCACGCGGTGCTCGACGAGAGCTGTCTCCGGCGGCCGATCGGGGGCCGGGATGTGATGGTCGAACAATTGCTACACCTTGAACACATGGCCGAGCAACCGAACATCCTCCTTCAGGTAGCCCCGTACTCCCTGGGCGAAGACCGGCCGTTCACTCGTGTGGTGACCATGCTGACGATGCCTGGCCGCAAGATGCTCGCCTACACGGAGACCGAGCAACGTGGCTATCTCGACCGCGATACGGAGTCCGTAGCGGCGCTGGCCAAGGACTACAATCGGCTCCTGATCGAGGCCATGAACCAGGCCGAGTCGGTAGCAATGATCCGTGCGGTACGGAGGGACTTCGAATGGACGTCGATCTGACTGGCGCTCGCTGGAAGAAGAGTTCATACAGCGGCAGCGGAGGCCAGTGCATCGAGACAGCCGACAACTACCCCGGCATCATGCCCGTCCGTGACTCCAAGGACCCGAGCGGCCCCGCCCTCCTCTTCCCGGCGTCCTCCTGGCAGTCCTTCGTCACTGCCGTCCGCACTGGCGAGTTCGACACCCACTGACCGCCCCGGGCCGGGGCGGCGGCAGGGCATCCCGGGCTCGCGCGGAGACCGAGCAACGCAACTGTCTCGGCCGCGATACAGATCCTGTGCCGGCGCCGGCCAAGGACTACGATCGAATGCAGATCAAAGCGCTGCGCCAAGCCGCATCCGTGGCGATGATCCGCGCGGTACGGAAGGACTTTGAGGATGGACATTGACCTGGGCAATGCCCTCTGGAGGAAGAGTTCGTACAGCGGTGGCGGTGGTGCATGCATCGAGACTGCCGAGGGGTACATCAACGTCGTACCTGTCCGTGACTCCAAGGACCCGAGCGGCCCCGCCCTCCTCTTCCCGGCATCCTCCTGGCAGTCCTTCATCACTGCCGTCCGCACTGGCGAGTTCGACACCCACTGACCGCCCCGGCCCCGCCGCGCCAGGCGGTGGGGCACCCCGGCCTCCCGGAGTGGATAGTCGAACCCGTCGGTGTGCACGTAGTAGATCTGTACGAAGATCCGCCACCGGCATCGCCCGACCGAGCCGGACAGGGGCCGGCGACGGTCAGCGCATCCAACGCCGTACGCACGCTCTCCCCGGCCAACCCCAACCGGTTCAAATCCCGTACCGCGCCGATGACCTGAGTAAGTCCGTGTACTGCTTTCCCCCGACGGTGATCAACCCGTCCTCGCGGCCGTGCTCGACCGACCGGGCCCGGAACTTGGCCGGCATCGTGAAATCGAACTCTCGATCCACAGATTCCAGGCCAAGAGCATATTTCCGGTCGATCGCGCGGACCGCCGGCTCCGCAGTCTGGCGGTCGGCCAGGGTCTCGGCGAACCGCGACACCGTGACCGCGGCGACAGACCCGGCATTCCACACACCCCGAACGCGAGTGCGAACGGCTCCGCCCGAGAACACCTCCTCGGGCTTCTCCCGCAACCACATCGCCAGAGTCCCCTGGGGAACGCGCCGCAACCTGCGCCGCGTGTTCAGGGACCTCTGGCTGCCCCCCAGCGACCGTCTGTCCACGAGACGCCCACACGAACGTCCCAGCGGCATCACGGCCGAACTTCAAAGCCGCCATCGGGCCACCAGGAGACAGTCCCGGGGGCCTCGGCCCCCCGGACGCCCCGCCCGGCAAGAGCCAGGCGGGGGCGTCCGTGAGGCAACAGAGCGCCGATCGCGGCGTGGTCCAGCTCCCCGGCGATGTCTCGGTGTCGGTCAGACCACCGTGTCGTGACGCCGGACCACGCTATTGCCGCTCGCGGAGAAAGGTCTGGACCGAGCGCGTTCCCGATCCATCAGGGTGTCCGAGGACTGCGGCCCTGGCCTTCTGGAGAAGGCCTGGATCAGTAGTCCTCGTAGCCGCCCTCGTGGCCGCCCTCGCGACCACCCTCGTGGCCTCGGACTACCCGGAAGCTGGCCACCACTCCGTGCTCGACGAAGACACCCTCGGTGCAACGCGGGTCCACACCGTCGCTGGAGCTGCGGGGCCCAACGGTGGCGATGGGGGCACCATCGTCACAGACCGCCCCGCGGAAGACCTCGACGGTCTTGTGGCTGTCGTTGCGGATGTTCAGGCTCTTGGCGCCCAGGCCGCTGACCACGGTGATGCAGCCGCCCGAGTGAGCGGAGTAGGTCCGCTCGTTGATGTGGATGCGGCCCTCCTCGTGGTGCTTCCGGTGCCCCTTGCCCTCGTGGCCCTTGCCCTCGTAGCCCTTGCCCTCGTGGCCCTTGCCCTCGTTGCCCTTGCCCTCATTTCCCATGCCGTCGTTGACGAAGGACGCCTGTGCGGGAGCGACCGCCTGCTGGACGACCGGGGCCGCCTGGGTCATCGGCTGGGAAGCGGCCGAGGCGTAGGTGAGGCCGGTCGCGGCCAGGGCCGCGGCGGTTCCTACGGCCGCGGTGATGACGGTTGCGCGGGTGATCTGCATGGAACTTTTCTCCTGATCCTTGTACTGGTCGACTGGGCCGCCGACCTCGTGATTTGAACGTACCGAGGGCGGTCATATCGGGCATATCGAAGGACCGGCACAGGGGGGGCCGAACGGGTGGCGGGGCAAGGATTCAGAGAACTGATGGATCGTCATATAAGTTAGAAAATATGACGATTGACTGGCGGTTGATCCTTCCGAGTGATCCCTGATGCCCACTCACTCCTCCGGCGGCAGAACGCCCGAAACCGCCGACGCGACGAGGTGAGCCGCCTTCAGGGAACGAGACGCCCCAAGGGGGAGAGCTCTGCCCGCCGACGCCGGCGGCGGGCAGGGCTCGGAGGCCGGACCCACGTCGCGCTCGCCGGCTGTTCCCGCAGGTCACCGCCATCAGCCGGGCGGGCCAGGCCCCGGCCGACGACGTACGGAGATCACATCCGGGGTGTCAGGCCACAGCCGAAGCGTCCCGGTAGAGCACGGTGCGGAAGATCCCGGAGACCGTGGCCCCCACCAGGAGCGCGCCCATCAGGAGCAGGGCGGCGAGCAGTCCGCCCGCGATGGCGGGCCCCGCGCTGTTCGACTCCACCCCGAGCATGAATGCCACGAATCCGATGACCACGGCGAGGGCCACGGGCAGCGCGATCCACAGCGAGCCGTACACCTGCCGGGAGAAGGTCCCGCGCACCATCCACGCCGACCGGCGGGTGCCCTCCGCCACCCCGAGGCCGTCGATCATCATGGCGGGCGGCGTCAGGGCGGCGTCAGGGGCGGCCTTCGGTGATGCCGAGGCGGCGTGCCGTCGGCAGCGGCAGCAGGTAGGGGCGCTCGGGTGGGAGGAGGCGCTGGGCCTTCGCCGGGTGGCCGTTCTGGACCAGGGCGGCGATCTTGCGGACCTGCGGGGTGAGGTCGGTGAGGTCGACGATCCAGTCGTCGACGTAGCTGCGGATCAGCGATCTGCCGATGCCGACCTGGATGCTGTAGTGGTTCAGCGCCGCACCCCTCGGCGACCGCTCCGGGTCCCACTGGACGTGGACCTCGGCCTGGGCCACGGCGGCCGGATCGGCGGTGGTCAGGACGGCCCGGGAGAGCGCTTCCTCCCATCCCTCCCGGGTGATCCGAACGGCGAGGATGCGTTCCTGGCCCGGCTTCCGGCCCCAGTTGCTGCGGTGCATCAGCCAGGTGAAGGACGGCTTGATCCACGTCATCCGCTGGAACGAGAACGGCGGCACGAACCGGCCCGCCTTCAGGGCCGGCTCGGCGACGACGGGCGCGTACGCCTGGTAGACGACGATCGTCCGGGCGTCGTGGTCGGCGCGGATCCGGTGCTGGGGCTGCATGCGCGCCTACCGCCCCACCGGGCCGGCCTCGGCGGCCAGCCGGTCACGGGTGCTCATCAGGATGCGGCCCAGCATGTTCTTGCCCGTCCCCGTGCGGCCGCGCCCCCAGTAGTGGTCGGCGCCGGTGTCCTCGACGATCCGGTCGGTGCCGGTGGACAGCAGGACGGCCCGGATGTCCTCGTGGGTGCGGAACTCGGCGTCCACGACCCGCCGCATCACGTCGTCCTTCACCCGCTCCCAGTCGCGCCGCAGCGGCTTGGACGTGTCCCGCCCCAGCTGGGCGGCGCGCAGCGGCGTCGGGGCCTTGCGGATGAGGTCGGCGTGGCGGGTGCCGGTGAACTTCTGCGCCTGGAAGCAGTGCTCGGAGGTGGGCCAGAACCGCCCGTCGAGCTCGACCCCGTGTGCCGAGAAGTTCGAGAAGCAGCCGTACGGCACCTCGTCGGCTCCGTAGAAGTAGATCGGCATCGGGTCTCCGTCCGGGCGCGCGGCACCCATCAGGATGCGGCGGTGAGCGGCGGTGAGATCGTATGCCGCGCCCACGCCCGGGCGCGTCTGCTTTTCCACCCGCCCCCGCTCCCGGCGCTTCCGCAGAGTACGGAAGCAGCGGGAGCGGGAACGGAACGGCCCGGATCAGGCGCCGTCAGCAGCCGACCAGCCGCAGCGGAACAGCGGGTCGCGGGTGTCGAACGGCACGTCCTCGCGGGAGGCCTCGACGGCGGCCATCGAGGAGGGCAGGTCGAAGGGCAGGACCCCGCGCGCCGGGGCGAGTCCGAGGGCGGCCTCCAGCACCAGGTCGTCGTCGGCGCCGAACTCGCCGATCAGCATGGCGGCTTCGCCCGCGAGCGGGGTGAGCACGGCGGGCCGGTCGAGATGGACGACGAAGCAGGTGGGCACGGTGGCGGCGATCGCGCGCAGACGCTCCGCCTCCTCCGCCGGGAACTCCAACGACCCGCTGTGGAAGAAGCGTTCGAGGAGGCCCTCGCGCTGCTCGTAGGGCGCCTTGAGCCGGACGACGGCCGCGTCGGCGTCCTCCGGGCGGGCGACCACCGCGCCGTGGCGGGCGGCGACGGCCGGGTCGATCTCCTCCAGGTACAGCCGCCGACCTGCCAGTGGCCGCCCGGCGATGTGGACCAGCGAACGCTCCTGCACCCGGCGGCCCAGCTCGCGCCCGGCCGGGGCGCCGACGAGGGCGGCCGCGGCGTCGGGGTCGACGTACGGGTCGTCGAAGAGGCCGAGCCGGAACTTGTCACGCAGGATCCGCCGGGCGGACTCGTCGATCCGGGCCTCGCTCACCGCGCCCGAACGGACGGCGTCGAGGACGAGCCCGGGGTCGGTCTCGCCGCCGAGCTGGTCGGCGCCCGCGTCCAGGGTGAGCACCACCTGCTCGGCCACCGACAGCTCCTCGACGCCCCAGTGGCGCGGCGGGAGGGCGGCCATGCCGGGGATCGCCATGCCGGTGATGGCGTTGAAGTCGGTGCAGACCACGCCGTCGAAGCCGTACTTGCCGCGCAGCAGGCCGGTGATGACGTCCCGGTTGAAGTTGGCGCCGACCTCGGCCAGCCCGGTGCCGGAGGGGATCGCGTAGGCGGGCATGATCTGCGCCGTGCCCACCGCGAAGGCGGCCTCGAACGGGCGCAGGTGCTGGTCCAGCGCGCCGCCGGGGTAGACCAGCCGGCGGCCGGCCGCGAAGTGCGAGTCCTCGCCGGCGGCCTGGGGGCCGCCGCCGGGGAAGTGCTTGGTCATGCAGGCGACGCTGTCCGGGCCGATGCTCTCGCCCTGGAGGCCGCGGATGTAGGCGGTGATCATCCGGACGGCGCGCTCCGGGTCCTCGCCGAAGGTGCCGCTGATCCGCGCCCAGCGCGGCTCGGTGGCGAGGTCGGCCATCGGGTGGATGGCCAGGCGGATGCCGACGGCGCGCAGCTCACGGCCGATCAGCCGGGCGTACTCCTCGACCAGCGCCGGGTCGTCGGTGGCGGCGAGGCCGATCGGTTCGGGGCCGGCGCTGAAGCCGCCGCCGACGAAGGCGGTGGCGGGGTTGGCGGTGAAGCCGTGCCGGGGGTCGGAGGCGAGGGTGACGGGGATGCCGAGGCGTTCGGCGGCGGCGAGGTCCTGGACGTGGTTGTTCCACTCGGCCATCGCGCGGGCGTCGGGGACGGCCATCATGGCGAAGGCGGTGAGGCCGCGTCCGTTGATCAGCTCGGCTCCGGTGGGGAACGGGAGTTCCGGGCTGGTACCGGGCATCATCCGGCCGTGGAACATCAGGGCGGCCTTCTCGGCGAGCGTCATCCGGCCGAGCAGGTCCTCGACGCGCTCCTCGACGGGCAGCCTCGGGTCCTCGTAGGGCTCCATGGTGCCGTTGTGGTTGAGGTCGCGGAACGGGGTGCCGTCGTGATGACGGAGCCGGGCCGTCATGCGACGGCCTCCGTCCCAGCGGCGGCAACGGCCGCGTCGGCGGCGACGCCGGCCTTGGCGCGGAAGGCCTCGATCGTGGCGGGGACCACGCCGCAGTGCGCCAGGAAGGCCTCCGTACCGCCGTACCGGGTGTCGACCAGCTCCAGGAAGGCAACCATCGCGCCGGCGGGGGCCTCCAGCAGCGGGGCCGGGACGGTGAGCGTGCCGGCCTGGTAGTCGTTCATGGCGCTGCGGTTGCGATCGGCGAGGTTGGCCCAGATCTGCGTCAGCGCCTCGTTGGTGCGGGCGTAGTCGGCAACGATCTCCTCGGCGGGGACGCCGACCAGGTCGAGCAGCAGGGCGATCAGCAGGCCGGTACGGTCCTTGCCGGCGGCGCAGTGCAGCAGCACGCCGCCGGGGCGGGTGGCGGCCTCGACGGCGGCGACGACGGCCTCGGGCGCGGACTCGGCCATCAGCAGGTAGAAGGCGCCGAGGTCGGCGGCGGTGGTCATCTCCCGCATGGACGCGTCCAGGGCGTCGCTGGTGGGCTGGATGCGCGCCGCGACGACCTGGATCCCGGCGGCCTCGGCCTCGGCCCAGTCGGCCGGCCTGGCCTCGGCGTCGCCGCGCAGGTCGACGATCGTGCGGATGCCGGCCTCACACAGCTGGGCGAGAATCGCCGGGGCGGCGGCCGCGTGCGGCTGGGCGGAGCGGTGGACGGCGCCGGGGCGGATCCAGCGGCTGTCGGGGTCGGCGAGGACGGCGGGGTCGCGGAAGTTGACCAGGGACATGGGGGGCCTTTCGGGTGGCACTGGCTTTCGGGTGGAGCTGCGAAAAACGAAGACATCTAGATGTCTAGATGTGTAACGGCTACCGGGGGTGCCCGGCAAGCGGCGGCGAGATGAACATCGGGTCAAGGGCTGGTGCTTCTACGGGCGGACGGCATCCCGGGCGCCCGGCTCCGTAGGATCTGGCGCGTGGCAACGCACCGAACCAGCACCCCGCTGTACCGCCGGCTGGCCCGGCAGCTCCAGGAGCGGATCGACGCCGGGACGTACCCGGCCGGCGCCCGGCTGCCCAGCGAGCCGGAGCTGAGCGCGGAGTTCGACGTCAACCGGCTGACCGTCCGACAGGCCGTGGCCGAGCTGGAGCGGGCCGGGACCATCGAGATCCGGCGCGGGGTGGGCACCTTCGTGCGCCCGCCCGCCGTCCGGGTCTCGATCGACGTGGACCCGCGCAGCCAGCGGGTGGACCTCGGCAGCGTCCACGCGGCGCTGCACTCCCGGGACGGCGAGGAGGTGGTCGCGGCGCCGCCGGTGACCGGCTCCGCCGAGGACCTGGAGGCGGCCGGGCGGCTGGGCCGGGCGCCGGGCGAACTGTCCCGGCTGGAGAGCGTGATCCGGCTGGGCGCGGAGGTCCGGACGGTCAGCAGCTACTGGCTGCCGTCCGCCCTGCTGCCGCCCGGCTTCGACCGGCCCGGCCTCCGGGGCAATCTGGTGCCGGAGCTGGCCCGGGCGGCCGGGATCGAGCTGGAGTACGACTGGCGGGCCTTCGGCGCGATCGGCGCGGACCTCGCCGACGCCGAACTGCTGGGCCTGCCGGTCGGCACGCCGCTGCTGGTCCGCGAGGGCGTCAGCTGCACACCGGACGGCGCCCCGGCGCTGTACGTCCGGCGCCGGATCGTCGGCAGCAGCGCCCGGTTCGTGCTGCACTACCGCGAGCACCCCGACCGCTAGCGCCCCCGGCCCGGGTACCGCGGGACCGGCCGGCCTCACCCGTCCGCCCGGGGGCCGGGACCCGGCGGCACCAGCGTGCGGAACGCCTCCTCCCAGGCCTCCGGCAGCCATGGCTCCGAACTCCCGACCATGATGTGGCGCCGCGTCATCGCCCCGAGCGCGGCCCCGAGCGCGTGCGCCCGCAGGTCCTCGTCGGGATCGGTGCCCAGGCGCCCGGCCGCGGCCTCGATCGTCCGCTGGACGAACGTGTCGACCTGGAGGATCGCGTGGTCGTGCACGGACCGGACGTCGAGGAAGCGCCGGCGCAGCAGCCGGCGCCGGGCGGTGTGCTCGGCGGGCTCCTCCAGCCGGCCGCCGGTCGCGGTCAGGGCGTGCCAGAACGCCTCCCAGAGGCCGAGGGCGGCGGGGGCGGCGGCGAACTCGTCGATGATCTGCCGACCGAAGTCCCAGCCGAAGAGCAGGGACTCCTTGCTGGGGTAGTACCGGAAGAAGGTGCGGTGGGCGACGTCCGCGCGCCGGCAGATCTGGTCCACGGTGGTGCGCTCGAAGCCCTGCTCCTCGAAGAGGTCCAGCGCCGCCGTGCGGATCGCCTCGCGCGTCCGCGCCTTCTTGCGGTCGCGCAGCCCGGTCTCGACGACGGCCTCCGCCCCGACCACCACCCCGTCCACGGTCTCCGCCACGGTTTCGGCCCCCTGCCCCTGCATGTTCCCTGGCCCTGCCCTTCTCCGACGGTTCTCCGTCACTCGTACGCAATCACGCCTGGCGCGGCCCGCTCAAGGCGAGCGCCAAGTCGTCGACACCTCGTCACGTGAAGTTTGCACAACTGCCTTTTGGCAGTTGTGCCACTTCCGAATGGTGGTCTGCGGCGGCAGCCCCACGCTGTCGGCCCCCACCTTCGATCCGAGGAACACCGAGGAACCATGAAGCGGAACAAGCACGTTCTGGCAGCGGCCATCTGCACGGTCACCATCGCCCTCACCGCCGGCGCCTGCTCGGCCTCCGACACCGCGGTGTCCGGCGGCTCCGCCCAGGCCGCCCCGGCCACCGACGGCCAGGCGACCGACGGCGGCACGCTGAAGATCGGCCTGGACCGCCCCTTCGCCAAGCTCGACCCGGCCGACAGCACGCTGACCTCGCTGCCCGTGCTGGTCCTGGCCAACGCGCTGTACGACCCGCTGATGGTCAACGGCGACAACGGCACCGTGCAGCCCTACCTGGCCAAGGGGTTCACCCCCAACGCGGACGCCACCGCCTGGACCCTGGAGCTGCGCGAGGGCGTGAAGTTCAGCGACGGCAAGCCGCTGGACGCCCAGGCCGTGGTCGACCACGTCAACCGGCTGGCCAAGCCGGAGAGCAAGTGCTCCTGCGCCACCGACGCCGCCACCATCGGCGGCATGACGGTGAACAGCCCGACCAGCGTCGTCTTCACCCTCAAGACCCCGAACGCGGCCTTCCCCAACCTGTTCACCCGCTCCCTCGGCTACGTCTCCGAGGCCCCGAACGGGGACGCCCCGGCGGTCGGCTCCGGCCCGTACACCGTGGAGAGCGTGCAGCCGGGCGTCTCGGTGACCGTCGCCCGCAACGCCTCCTACTGGGGCGACAAGGGTCACGCCGAGAAGATCGTCTACCGGGTGCTGGCCGACTCCGACAGCCGCTACCAGTCGCTGCGCTCCGGCGACGCCGACCTGATCTGGGCCGAGACGCCCGCCCAGCTGAAGCAGGCCGCCGGGGACGGGCTGCGCGTCGCCACCGGCCCCAGCTCCACCTCCACCATCCTGTTCAACACCAAGGCCGCGCCCTTCGACGACCCGCGCGTGCGCCAGGCCATCCAGTACGCCATCGACCGCGAGGCCCTGGAGAAGGTCGTCTACCTCGGCCAGGGCAAGGTCTCGGACGGTCCGATCGGCTCCGTCTCCCCCTACCACTCGGCCGCCGCCACGTACCCGGCCCGCGACGTGACCAAGGCCCGCGCCCTGCTCGCCGAGTCCGGCCACCCGGACCTCTCCTTCGAGTACCAGGTCGACAACCGCCCCGAGGGCCAGCAGCGCGCCACCGTGATCCAGCAGATGCTGGGCGAGGCCGGTGTGAAGGTGACCGTCAAGCCGATGGACCCGGCCACCCTGGGCACCTCGCTGATGCAGCGCACGTTCCAGGTGCAGGACTTCATGACCAGCCTGTTCGGCGACACCGACACCGCGCTGGCCAACCTGTACGCCCCCGGCTCCCCGTACAACTTCACCGGCTGGAGCAACCCGCAGGCCACGCAGTCGATCGCGGCCGGGCGCGCCGCCCTGGACCCGGCCCAGCGCACCGCCGCCTACAACGAGGCCGCCAAGGCCGTCGTGGCCGAGGCCCCGATGCTGTTCCTCACCGAGAACGCGGCCGGCTTCGTGGCCACCAGCAAGGTCGGCGGCCTGCCCGACCTCTCCAAGCGGGCCGTCGTCAACGTCTCCCCGGCCACCCTCTGGGTGAAGAAGTGACGCCCCGGATCCTCGGCCTCGCCGGACGGGCCGGCCGCGCCGCCGCCGTCCTGCTGCTGGTCACCGTCGCGGCGCTCAGCCTGCCGCACCTGATGCCCGGCTCCCCCGCCGTCGCCGCCCTCGGCCCCACCGCCACCCCCGAGCAGATCGCCGCCTACGAGGCCAAGCTCGGCCTGGACGAGAACGTGCTCACCGCCGCCTGGCGATGGCTCGGCGACGCCCTGCACGGCGACCTCGGGCACTCGCTCACCAGCGGCGCCGCCGTCACCTCCGAGCTGGCCGACCGGATCCCGGTCACCCTCGAACTCTTCGTCTCCGCCCAGCTGGTGGCGCTCTGCCTGGCCGTGCCCGTCGCGCTGCTCTCGGCCTGGCGGCCGGGCGGCGCGGTGGACCGGATCGCCACCGCGGGCGCCTTCGTCTGGCTCGCCGTACCGGGCTTCGTGCTCGCCCTGCTGCTGATCTGGATCACCGCCGTACAGCTGCGGATCCTGCCCGCCACCGGCTGGGTGCCGTTCGCCGAGGACCCGGTGGAGAACCTCCGGCACCTGGTGCTGCCCGCACTCACCCTGGGCCTCACCGAGGCCGCCGTCTTCACCCGCACCCTGCGCGGGCAGCTGCTGGACACCCTCGACCAGACGTACGTCGCCGCCGCCCGCAGCCGGGGCATGGGCACCGTAAGGCTGCTGCTGCGGCGCGCGCTGCGGCCGTCCTCGCTGCCGCTGGTCACCCTGCTCGGCATCGGCGTGGGCACCTCGCTCGGCGGCTCGGTGCTGGTCGAGACGCTGTTCGCGGTGCCCGGCGTCGGCAGCCTCGCCTCCAACGCCATCGGCGCCCGCGACTTCCCCGTCATCCAGGCCGTGGTGGTGGTCAGCGCGCTCGGCGTGGTCGCGGCCACCCTCGCGGTGGACCTGCTGTACCGCAAGCTCGACCCGAGGATCGCCCATGACCACCGTTGAGAGCACCCTGGCGCCGCCGACCGCGCCCGCCCGCAAGCGCCGCCGGCGGCCCCCGGCGGGTGTCCTCGCCGCGGCCGCCTGGCTGGCCGTGGTCGCGCTCGCCGCGCTGCTGCTGCCGCTGCTGCCCGGCTTCGACCCGCTGCACGGCGACTTCGCCGCCCCCTCGGCCGCGCCCGGCCCCGGGCACTGGCTGGGCACCGACGCCTCCGGGCGGGACGTCCTCCAGCGGACGATCGCCGGGGCCCGCGCCTCCTTCGCGGTGGCCGGGCTGACCGTCGCCGTCGGCCTGCTCGGCGGGGGCGCGCTCGGGGTGGCCGCCGGCTGGTTCCGCGGCCCGGTCGACAAGGCCATCGGCTTCGCCACCGACCTGCTGATGTCCGTCCCCACCCTGATCCTGGTGATGATCGCGGTCTCGCTGCGCGGCCCCAGCCTGCCCGTGATCGGCACGCTGATCGGCCTGTTCACCGTGCCGGCCTTCACCCGGGTGGTGCGCGCCGTGGTGCTGTCGCTCAGCGAGCGCGGGTTCGTCCAGGCCGCCCGGATGATCGGCACCTCCCCGGCCCGCATCCTGCGCCGCGAGGTCGTCCCGCACGTCGCGTCGGCCGCGCTGACCTTCGCCTTCACCGCCACCACGGTCGCCATCGTCGCCGAGGGCTCGCTCAGCTTCCTCGGTTTCGGCCTGCGCCCGCCGGAGCCGTCCTGGGGCGGCATCATCGCCGAGGGCCGGACCACGCTGGGCAGCGCGCCGTGGATCTCGCTCGCCCCGGCGGCGGTGCTCTGCCTGACCGTCCTCGCCCTCAACTACCTCGGCGAGCGCCTGCGTTCGCCCGCCCAGAAGGGACAGTCCCGCTGATGGCCACCCCGGTCCTGGACGTCCGCTCGCTCAACACCGTGATCCACGCCCCCGACGGCCGCGCGCTGCACATCCTGCACGACGTCAGTCTCACCATCGACGCCGGCGAATGCCTGGGCGTGGTCGGCGAGTCCGGCTCCGGCAAGTCCGTGCTCGCCCGCACCGTCCTGGGGGTGCACGGCCGCACCACCCGGGTCGAGTCCACCGGGCAGGTGCTGCTCAGCGGCGAGGACCTGCTCACCGCCGCCCCCGCCCGGCGCGCCGAACTGCTCGGCACCGGCGTCGCCATGGTCCACCAGGACCCGATGACCTCGCTCAACCCGGTGGTGCGGATCGCCGACCAGGTCACCGAGTCGCTCACCAACCGGAAGCGGCTCGGCCGCCGCGCCCGGCGGCAGACCGCCACCGAACTGCTCGCCGCCGTCGACGTCCCCGACCCGGCCCGGCGGGCCCGCGCCTACCCGCACGAGCTCTCCGGCGGCCTGCGCCAGCGCGTCGGCATCGCCGCCGCGCTGGCCGGCAGCCCCGCCCTGCTGCTCGCCGACGAACCCACCACCGCCCTGGACGTCACCGTCCAGCGCACCGTGCTCGACCTGCTCGACCGGCACCGCGAGACCCGCGGCCTCGCCACCCTGCTGATCACCCATGACATCGGCCTGCTGTACGGGCGCGCCCGCCGGATCGCCGTGATGTACGGCGGCCGGGTGGTGGAGAGCGGCCCCACCGAGTCCATCACCGAACGGCCCGCCCACCCGTACACCGCCGCACTGCTGCGCTCGGTGCCGCGCGTCACCGGGCCGCTGCGGCGCACCCTGCCCGCCATCGCCGGCTCCCCGCCCGACCTCGCCAAGCCGGCCACCGGCTGCCCGTTCGCCCCGCGCTGCGAACGCGCCGCCGCCGTCTGCACCACGGCCGCGCCGCCCGTCCACCGGGCCGGGCCCGCGCACACGGCCGCCTGCCACTTCCCCCTCTCCCCCCTCGCTCCTCTCGGCACCTCGGAGGCCGCCGCATGACCACCGTCCTGCACGCCACCGGCCTGACGGTGGTGCACCGCACCCGGTCCGGCCCGCTGCACGCCGTCAGCGGGGTCGGCCTCGAACTGCGGCAGCGCCGCACCCTCGCCCTGGTCGGCGAGTCCGGCTCCGGCAAGAGCAGCATCGCCAAGGCCCTGCTCCGGCTGCCCCCGCCCACCTCCGGCACCGTCACCCTGGACGGCACCGACCTCGGCTCGCTCTCCGCCCGCGCGCTGCGGGCGCTGCGGCCCCGGATGCAGATGGTGTTCCAGGACCCGATCTCCTCCCTCAACCCCCGCCGCCGGGTGCGCGACCTGGTCGCCGAACCGCTCGACGCCCACCCCGACCCGGCCCGCGACCGCGAGGCCGTCATCGACGAACAGCTGGACGCCGTCGGCCTCTCCCCCGCCCTGTTCGGCGACCGCCGGCCGGGCCAGCTCTCCGGCGGCCAGGCGCAGCGCGTCGCCATCGCCCGGGCGCTGGCCGCCGAACCGCGGGTGCTGATCGCCGACGAGGCCGTCTCCGCGCTCGATGTCTCCGCCCAGGCCACCGTGCTCAACCTGCTGCGCCGGCTCACCGACGAGCGCGGCCTGGCCAGCCTGTTCATCTCGCACGACCTCGGTGTGGTCCGGGCGGTCAGCGACGACGTCGCCGTCCTCCAGCTCGGCCGGATCTGCGAGCAGGGCCCGACCGAGGAGGTGCTGGCCGCCCCCGCCCACCCGTACACCGCCGCCCTGCTCGCCGCCGTCCCCGAGCCCGGCCGCCCGCTCGGCGACACCGGTCTGCTCCCCGCCGACCCGCCGTCCCCGCTGGACCCGCCGTCGGGCTGCCGCTTCCGCACCCGCTGCCCACTGGCGGACGAGCGCTGCGCCACCGAGGCACCGGCCCTGCGCGCGGTGTCCCCCGGGCGGACGGTCGCCTGCCACCGGCCACTGCTGCCGGTCGACTGAGGCGGAGGGTGCCGACGCTCCGGGTTGCCTGCGATTCCCCCCGGCAGGTCCGACCGTCCACCGCTGCGGACAGGATGCGAAAACCGGCCGGTCATCCGCCTCCGGACCCCCGCCACCACCGGGCCCCGCACCCCGCTCCAGGCCCCGCCCCGGCGGCGGTCCGGCCGTGGGAATCCGGTAAAATTCCGGCCGGATCATCAGGCGTTTTCCGGGGCGGAGCAGAGCGGCATGGCGGCGGGAGACAATCAGGACACACCCGCCGAACTGAGCCGCTGCTACCTCGGCCTGCTCGCCGACGTCTCCCGCACCGGACGGCTGCTGCGCCGCGCCGAGCTGGAGAGCCTGCGCGCGCTCGGCGAGCGCAGCGCCGAGGCCGGGCACGGGCTGCGCGAGGTGGTCGCCCAGTGCCTCGCCGCCACCCGGCAGGCCTGGCAGACGCTCCCCGGCATCTCCACCGCCGCCACCGTCAGCGAGCTGCGCCGGACGGGCGACGCCGTACTGGCCGCCACCGAAGCCGCGCTCGCCGCGCTCGGCGAGGGCCACGAACGGGCGCAGCGGCTGGCGGTCCGTCAGGAGGAGTCCGCCCGGCGGGAGTTCATCGACGACCTGCTGCACGGCCGCAGCGACCTCGGTCTGCTGGCCGAGCGCGCCGAGCGGTTCGGGCTGCGGCTGGCGGGCGCGTACGCCGTCGCGGTCGCGGTCGGCGACGATCCGTACCCTGACGTCCATCCGCTGGCGCACCGGGTGGAGCGGGAGCTGGTCGGCCGGTTCGGCGAGCGGGACATGCTGCTGGCCGGCAAGGACGGCCGGCTGGTCTGCATCGCGCCCGACAGCGAGCGCGCGGTGCTGGAGGCCTTCGCCGAGCTGGCGCTCCGCCCGGGCCCCGGCTACCGCCCGGTGCTGCGGGTGGCGACCGGCCGCCGGCACTCGGGCGCCAGCGGCGTGCTGCGCAGCTACGAGGAGGCACTCGGCGCGCTGGACTACGCCGCCCGGCTCGGTCTGTCCGCCCAGCAGCTGAGGGCCGAGGAGCTGCTGGTGTTCCCGGTGCTGATGCGGGACCGGGCGGCCATGGCCGACCTGGTGCGCAGCGTGCTGGGCCCGCTGGTGGAGGCCCGGGGCGGCGCGCGGCCGCTGCTGGACACCATCGCGGTGCAGGCCGAGGCGGGGTACGTCAACGCCGAGGCGGCCCGCCGGCTGGGGCTGAGCGTCCGCACGCTGGGCTACCGGCTGGAACGCATCAAGGCGTTGACCGGTTACGACCCGGCGGACGCGCTGCACCGCTTCACCCTGGAGACGGCCGCGATGGGCGCCCGGCTGCTCAGCTGGCCGGAGCAGCCGCTGTAGGGCTTGTCCGACACGCCCCGGGCGGGCGGTACGGCCCGGCCCGCGCGTTCCAGGGTGTCAAGAGGGCGTCAAGATTGCCGGATCCTGGCAATGTGCGAACAGCCCTTCGACTGTCACGATCTCCGTGGCGCCGAGGTGGCGCCGCCGGAGAGAGCACGGGGGGCGGGGCGCGATGGGGGGATTCGTCGAGGCCGCGCTGGGCTTTCCGGCGGCGCTGTTCAGCTTCGCGCTGGTGGTGGTCATCGGGTACTGGTTGCTGGTCGTACTCGGTGGCATCGGGGTCGACGCCCTGCACGGGGGACATGGCGTCGATCCCCACGTCGGCGCCCCGCATGTGGGGCACGGTGTCGGCCACCACGACGGCGTCCCGCACGGGGGCGACGACGCCGGCCACCACGGGGGCACGGTGGCCGGGCTGGGACTGGGCGGGGTACCCGTGACGGTGGCGGTCTCGCTGCTGGTCGCGCTCGCCTGGTTCGTCAGCCTGGCCGGCTCCGCCCTCACCTCGGGGGCCGTCGAGCGCGCCGGTGTGCTGGTGGTCGCCCTGGCGGCGTCCTGGACCGGTACCCGGCTGCTGCTGAAACCGATCTCGCGGCTCTTCCCCGAGGACCGGCCCGCCACCCGCGGCGACTTCGTCGGCCGGGTCTGCGTGATCCGCACCGGCCGGGTGACGGCCGACTTCGGGCAGGCGGAGGTCACCGCCGACGACGGCTCCACCGCCACCGTCCAGGTCAGGTCGCTGACCGACGAGCCCGGCCTCGCGGCCGGCCGGACGGCCCTGATCTTCGACTACGACGCCGACGGCGAGCACTTCCTGGTGGCGCCGTTCGATCCGGCGCACCCCGGCCGCTGACCCCGCCCGGCTCCACCGGGCCCGCTCCACCCGACCCGCTCCACCCCGCCTTCTCCGCAGAGCTTCTCCGCAAGGCCTCTTCGCAAGACCTCTTCTGCAAAGGACACCGTGATGGACACCATCGCTGTGGGATTCGGCGTACTTGTCGCCGTCGTGCTGCTCATCGTGCTCGCCATGCTGCTGTTCGTCGGCCGGCTCTTCCGGAAGGTCGAGCAGGGCAAGGCGCTGATCATCTCCCGGACGAAGAAGGTCGACGTCACCTTCACCGGCACGATCGTCCTCCCGGTGCTGCACAAGGCCGAGCTGATGGACATCTCGGTGAAGACGGTGGAGATCCACCGCACCGGCCGGGACGGCCTGATCTGCCGGGACAACATCCGCGCCGACATCCGGATCTCCTTCTTCGTCCGGGTGAACAAGACCGTCGAGGACGTCATCAAGGTCGCCCAGGCGATCGGCACCGTGCGGGCCAGCGACCCGAACGCGGTGCAGGAGTTCTTCGCGGCGAAGTTCTCGGAGGCGCTGAAGACCGTCGGCAAGCAGCTCGACTTCACCGATCTCTACACCCACCGGCACGAGTTCCGGGACCAGATCATCGCGGTGATCGGCACCGACCTCAACGGGTACACCCTTGAGGACGCGGCCATCGACCACCTCGAACAGACCCCGATGAACCAGCTGGACTCCAACAACATCCTGGACGCCCAGGGCATCCGCAAGATCACCGAGCTGACCGCGATCGAGCACGTGCGCACCAACGAGTACCAGCGCACCGAGGAGAAGGAGATCACCCGGCAGAACGTGGACGCCCGCGAGGCCGTCCTCGAACTGGAGCGCCGTCAGGCGGACGCCGAGATCCGCCAGCGCCGGGAGATCGAGACCCTGCGGGCCAAGGAGGAGGCCGCGGTCGCCCGCGTCCAGGAGGAGGAGCGGCTCAACGCGCAGAGCGCCTTCCTGCGGACGGAGGAGCAGCTCGGCGTCCAGCGGGAGAACCAGGCCCGTGAGGTCGCGGTGGCGCAGAAGAACCGCGAGCGGGTGATCGCGGTGGAGACCGAGCGGATCGAGAAGGACCGCCTGCTGGAGGTGATCGGCCGCGACCGGGAGACCGAACTCGCCCGGATCGCCAAGGACAAGGAGGTCGAGTCGCAGAAGCGCGAGATCGCCGACGTGGTCCGCGAGCGGGTCGCGGTGGACCGGACCGTGGCCGAGCAGGAGGAGTCGATCAAGTCGCTGCGCGCGGTCGAGGAGGCCGAGCGGATGCGCAAGTCCGTGGTCATCCAGGCCGAGGCCGAGGCGCAGGAGAAGCTGGTCAAGGACATCAAGGCCGCCGAGGCCGCCGAGCAGGCCGCCGGCCACAAGGCCCGCGAGTCGCTGCTGCTGGCCGAGGCCCGGCAGCAGGCCGCCGAGCTGGACGCGGCCGCCAAGATCCGGCTCGCCGAGGGCATCCGGGCCGAGGCCGCCGCCGAGGGCCTGGCCCAGGTGCAGGTCCGCGAGCAGGAGGCCGCCGCGATCGAGAAGGTCGGCCGCGCCGAGGCCGTCGTGCTGGCCGAGAAGGCGCAGGCCGCCGCGCTGGAGATCGGCGCCAAGCTGAAGGCCGAGGCCGAGGGCCTCACCGAGAAGGCCGCCGCGATGGCCAGGCTGGACGAGGCCTCCCGCGGGCACGAGGAGTACCGGCTGCGGCTGGCCGCCGAGAAGGACGTCCGGCTGGCCGGTCTCGACACCCAGCGGCAGATCGCCGAGGCGCAGGCCACGCTGGTCGCGGCCGGGCTGGAGAAGGCCAACATCGACATCGTCGGCGGGGACGGGATCTTCTTCGACCGCCTGGTGCAGTCGGTGACGGCGGGCAAGAGCGTGGACGCGTTCGTCGCCCACTCCGACACCGCGCGCGCCCTGGCCGGGCCGTGGCTGGACGGCAGCGCCAGCTTCACCGACGACCTCACCCGGGTGCTGTCCTCCGTCTCCACCGCCGATGTGCAGAACCTCACCGTGTCCGCGCTGCTGATGAAGCTGATCGGCTCGGGGGCCGGCGAGCAGGCCGGTCAGCTGCGGCAACTGCTCTCCTCCGCGCAGAAGCTGGGCATCGCCGAGACGCCGATCGCGGCGCTCGCCGCGGCCAACGGTTCCAAGTAGCGCTCGCGGCAAGGGGAGAGACCAGCGTGGACGTCCTCGACACGGGCGCACGGCCCGACGCGGGTACCCGGCTCGACGCCGGCACCTACGAGGTGCTGCGGGACCGGCTCGCCCGGGCCGCCGCCGAACTGGCCGAGCGCGCCGGGGAGCTCAACGCCCGCCGGGCGGAGGAGTTCGGCGGGCGCGAGCTGCGGCTCACCGGCACCGGCCGGCTCACCACCGCCCGGGCCTGCGTCGCCCGGGACCTCACGGCGGCCGGCGGCCTGCTGCTGCTCGGCCACCGGCCGGCCGACGGCGCGGCCGCGGGCGGGCCGCCCGGCGTCGAGGACGTCCTCACCCTGCACCACCCCGACCTCACCGAGGCGGGCCCGCCGTCCGAGACGCAGCCCGGAGCACCGTCCGGATCGCCGTCCGCCGCTTCCTTCCTGGCGGACCCCCGGCTGCGGCAGGACGTCGCCGAACTCCACCGCTACTACCGCGACGCCCGGCTGGAGCAGCTGCGCCCGGTCGGCGGCCGTCTGCTCGCCGTCTTCCGCACCGGCCCCGCCGCCGGGGACGTCCGCGTGCTGCGCTGGCGGACCGGCGACGGCGACACCCCCGCCTACCTGGACGGGCACGGCGAACGCGACCACACCCCCGCCGACGGCCGGCAGGTCGGGTGGACCGCGCTCACCCGGGACGACCAGCTCCCCGGCCGGCCGCCCCGGGTCTCCCTCGGCGGCGACCTGCTGCTCGCCACCGAGGGCGGCACCCTCACCCTCACCACCCCCGCCGGCGACCTCCTCCACCGGGAGCCGCTGGACGAGGCACTGCAGACCCTCGCCGACGCGCAGATCGCCCACGCCCGGATCGGCACCCTGCTGCTGGTACGGGTCCGCCCCTACCAGGAGGAGACCGTCCGCCACCTGGTCTGCCACCTGCCCACCGGCCGGGTCACCCGGATCGACGCGCTCGGCCAGGCCTGCCTGCGGCTCCCCGGCGACCAGGGCGTCGCCTTCCCCGGCGGCTGCCACCTCGCCGACGGCACCGTCCGCACCTTCGACCAGCCGGTCGACGGGCTCGCCTACGAACGGACGATCGCCGCGCCCAACGGCGAGGACGTGCTGTACGTCTTCCGCGCCCCCGCCGACGGCCGCACCCTGCTGCTCCCCTACAACAGCGTCCGCCAGGAGGCCGCCGCCCCGCTGCTCTGCCAGGGCTTCGCGCTGCTCGACGACGGCACGCTCACCGCCCTGCGCCCCAACACCGACGGGCCCACCCGCCTCCACCCGGTGCAGCTCTGGCAGACGCCGTTCACCAGCGAGCGGTACGCCGCCGCGCAGCCCGCCGGCGCGGGGCCGCTCGCCCGGATCGGCAACGCCGACCTGGTCCGCGGCCTCGCCGACTGCCTCTCGCTGGCCCGGCTGGCCGCCGCCGGCGCCGACACCCCGGCCGGCCACCAGGCCGTCCTGGCCGCCTGCACCCGCACCGCCGACCGCCACCACTGGCTCGGCGAACCGGGCCTCGGCGACCTGCACCGGCCGCTCGCCGAGATCCGCGACACCGCCCGGCAGGTCATCGCCGAGTACGAGACCGTCGCCGAACTCACCGCCCACGCCGCCCGGCAGACCGAACAGGCCACCGAACACGTCGAAGGCCTGCTCCGGGTCGTCCGCGGCGAGACCCTCGCCGACGCCACCGCCTGGGTCGACCGGCTCACCGCCCTGCGCCGGGCCCAGGGCCGGGTGGAGGCCCTGCGCGACCTGCCGCGCGCCGACCCCGAGCGGATCGACCGGCTCGCCGCCCACCTCGCCGGGGGCCTGACCGAGGCCGCCGAACGCGCCGTCACCCACCTCGCCGAGCCGGACGCCTTCACCGGCCACCGGCAGCGGGCCACCGCACTCGCCGACACCTGCGCCGCCCTCACCACGGCCGCCGGGGCCGGACCGCTCGGCGAGGAACTGACCGCGCAGAGCGAGGCCCTGCAGACCGTCTCCGAACTGGTCACCACCCTCGACCTCGCCGACGCCACCACCCGCACCGGCATCCTGGACCGGCTCGCCGACGTCCTCGGCCTGCTCAACCGGGCCCGCGCCACCCTCACCACCCGGCGCCGCGAACTGCGCACCCGCGAGGCCGCCGCCGAGTTCGCCGCCGAGACGGCCCTGCTCGCCCAGGCCACCACCGCCGCCCTCGCCGCCGCCGACACCCCGCAGGCCTGCGACGACCAGCTCGGCCGACTCCTGCTGCGGATCGAGCAGTTGGAGACCCGCTTCGCCGACGCCGACCCGGCGCTCACCGAACACCTCACCGACCGCCGCACCGAGATCCACGACGCGCTCACCACCCGCCGCCAGCACCTGCTCGACGACCGGGCCCGCCGGGCCGACCGGCTGGCCGCCTCCGGCGACCGCATCCTCGACACCCTGCGCCGCCGCCTCGCCGCCCTCACCACCGCGGCCGAGATCGACGCCGCGCTCGCCGCCGACCCGACCGCCGTCAAGCTGCGCGAACTCTGCTCCCAGCTGGCCGCGTCGGGCGACCAGGTGCGGTCCGAGGAGCTGGCCGGCCGGCTCCGCGCCGCCCGCGGCCAGGCCCACCGGGCCCTGCGCGACCGCGCCGACCTCGCCGGCGACGGCCCCGGCACCCTGCGGCTCGGCCGCCACCTGTTCGCCGTCACCACCCAGCGGCCCGAACTCACCTTCGTCCCCTGGCAGGGCCGCCCCGCCTTCGCCCTCACCGGCACCGACTACCGCTCCCCCGTCACCGACCCCGCCTTCGCGGCCACCGAGCGGTACTGGGAGCAGCCGCTGGTCTCCGAGAGCGCCCGGATCTACCGGGGCGAGTACCTCGCCGCCGGCCTGCTCCTCGCCGCCGAGTCCGACGGCCTCGACCCACTGCACGAGGCCGCCGCCGACGGCACGCTGGACGAACTCGTCCGCCGGGCCGCCGAGCAGCGGCACGACGAGGGCTACCAGCGCGGCGTCCACGACCACGACGCCACCACCATCCTCCGCGCGCTGCTGCGACTGCACGCCGAGGCCGGCCTGCTGCGCCACCCCGCCGGGGCGCGCGCCGCCGCACAGCTGTACTGGGCGTACGGCGCCGACGAACGGCAGCGGCTGGTCTGGCGCACCCGGGCCCGGTCGCTGGGGCTGGCCCGCAGCGCCTTCGGGCCGGTCCCCGCGCTGGACGCACTGGCCCGTGAACTGGACGCGGCCGTGGGAGAGTTCACCCAGGCCGCCGAGCCCGCCGGACGCTACCTCGTCGAGGAACTGGCCCGCGCCGACCTCGCCTTCGCCACCCCGCCCGCCGTCACCGCGCTGCTCGACAAGTTCCACGCCGCGCCCGAGGCGACCGGCCTCACCGAGGCCCTCGCCGCCCTGCCCGACGACCCGGCTCTCCTCCCCGCCCGGCGCCAGCTCGCGCACGCCTGGCTGGAGGCCGGCACCGCGGCCACCGGCGTCCGGGCCGCCGCCGACGACCTCGCCGAGGCGGCGGCCACGCTGCTCTGCCCCGGCCTCCCCCGCTACCCCGCAGGCGGCGCCGTCACCACCCGGCTCACCGGCCTGCTCGGCGACCACCCCCGGCTCCCCGGCGGCGGCCTCGACCTCAGACTGGACGAACTCCTCGCCCGGGCGACCGACTTCACCACCCACGACGTCCCGGCGTACCGCGCCTACCAGCGCCTGCGCACCGACCTGCTGGCCGCCGAGCACGACCGGCTCCGGCTGGAGCAGTACCGCCCGGCACCGCTCAACGGCTTCGTCCGCAACCGGCTGATCGACGAGGTCTACCTGCCGCTGGTCGGCGACAACCTCGCCAAGCAGCTGGGCACGGCCCAGGCCCCCGGCAGCCACGCCCCGGCGGACCGCAGCGGCCTGCTGCTGCTCGTCTCCCCGCCCGGCTACGGCAAGACCACCCTCGTCGAGTACCTGGCCGAACGGCTCGGTCTGCTCCTGGTCAAGGTCGACGGCCCCGCCCTCGGCCACCGGGTCACCTCCCTCGACCCGGCCGAGGCCCCCAACGCCACCGCCCGCCGCGAGGTCGAGAAGCTCAACTTCGCCCTCCACGCGGGCAACAACGTGCTGCTCTACCTCGACGACATCCAGCACACCTCGGCCGAGTTCCTGCAACGGTTCATCCCGCTCTGCGACGCCCAGCGCCGCGTCGACGGCGTCCGGGACGGCCGGGCCCGCGAGTGGGACCTGCGCGGCAAGCGCTTCGCGGTCGTCATGGCCGCCAACCCGTACACCGAGACCGGCCGGCTCTTCCGGCTGCCCGACATGCTCGCCAACCGCGCCGACGTCTGGAACCTCGGCGACGTCATCGCGGGCCGCACCGACCTCTTCGCGCTGAGCTTCGTCGAGAACGCGCTCACCGCCAGCCCCCACCTCGCCCCGCTGGCCACCGCCGACCGCGCCGACCTGGACACCCTGCTGCGCCGCGCCGCCGGCGAACCGGCCCCCGGCGAGCTCAGCCGGCCCTGGCCGCCCGCCGAGACCGACCGGATGACCGCCGTCCTGGCCGGCCTGCTGCGGCTGCGCGAGACGGTCCTGACGGTCAACCGCGCCTACATCGCATCCGCCGCCCAGGACGACCGCACCCGCACCGAACCCCCGTTCCGGCTCCAGGGCTCCTACCGCAACATGGCCAAACTCGCCCAGCGCCTCGCCCCCGCCATGACCGACGCCGAACTCGACGCCCTCCTCACCGACCACTACCGCGCCGAGGCCCAGTCCCTGGGCGCCGAAACCGAGGCCCAGCTCCTCAAACTGGCCGAACTCCGGGGCACCCTGACCCCCGAACAGTCGGTCCGCTGGCAGGAGTTGAAAGCCACCTGGACCGGCGCGCAATAGTCCGACTTTCCCGGCCCGGCGGCACGACCGCGCCCTCACGCGATAGGTTCGGCCCGCCCGGCCGGAAGGGCCGGGCGGCGCTGCGGGGGTGCGGTTACTGGACGGTGGGGAGCTTCGCGGTCAGCGCGGTGGGCACCCGCACCACGTCGTCGAGGCTGTACTTGCCCGGGCCGAAGTCCGCGGCCGTCAGGCCCTTCTTCGCCCCACCGGTCACCAGCCAGACCGTCGTGCTGTCCGGCGAGACCAGCAGCGTCCCGTTCACCGGAGCGGCCTTCGCCGCCGCCTGCGACAGCCACGCACCCGGAACACCACGCAGCGGCAGCTGGTCGTACCCGAAGGCCGTGTAGTCCGCGCCGCTCAGCGGCACCGCCACCCCACCGGCCGTCACATAGATCGTCGAGTTCCCACCGGCCGCATCCCGCACGATCGTCCGGTTCGGAATCACCGCACCCGCCCGGCGCCTTGACCAGCGTTCCGGGCGGCAGCGCCGCCGGGTTGTCGTTCAGCCCGGGTGCGGTGGGGCTGTCGATGACGCCGTTGTCGTGAACCGGGAAGTAGGTTCCGTGGCCGGCGAAGTAGGGGTAGGGGATCGTCCGGTGCCAGACCCCGGAACCGCTGAACTCGTACCCGACGTAGGAGGCGTGCGACGAGTCGACCCAGTGGTCGAAGATGACGCTGTGGCCGTTGTTGCCGGCGGCGTCGTTCAGGAGGGCGTCACCGGGCTTGAGGGCGTCCTTGCCGATCCTGGACGCGACACCGCTGGGCACGAAACTGGTGGTGTCCAGGCCGGGGGTGCTCAGCTTCCAGGCCATCGAGGCGTAGCCGGAGCAGTCCGTCCGGTAGCCCTGGTAGGAGCCTTGCTGGTTGTACTTCAGCCCCTTGTCGACCCAGCTGTTGGCCCGGCTGAGGACCTCGCTGCGGGTGAGCTGCACCGCGTTCGTCGACGTGACGGCCGCATGGGCGGAAGCGGTCGTGAAGGTGGTGGCGACCACGGCGCCCGAGGTGGCGATGGCGGCGGCCAGGACGATACGCAGGGTCTTGGAAGGCTTCGAAGACATGACTGTTCTCCTCTACGGGCGGAAAAGAGCCGGCCTCTTCAGATCAGGACGGGCCGGAACGGGGCATTTCGGAGCTGCGAATTCAGGGCGGGGTATTCCGGAACAGCGCGTGCGGAACAGCGCGTGCGGAACAGCGCGTGCGGAACAGGGCTTTCGGCGCTGGGCTTTCCACCCTGAAGGTCCGGCCCCCAGGGCAGTGGACACTGCGCGGTGGCGGACGGCTGCCCTGCAGGAGCAGCCGGTCGGCGGGGACCTGCGGACGGGCGGGGCGGGCGGTCAGCCCCAGATCATGTCGCCGGCCAGAACGGTCGTGGGGATGCCGGTCGGCACGGGGGTGCCGGTCGCGGCGGCGGGCAGCGCCGGGGTGGCCTGCTCGGCGGCGGCGAGGGCGGGGACCAGACCGGAGAGGGCGAGGGTGAGGGCGGCGACCGCGGCGGCCCTGGCGGTGACGGTACGGAACATGGTGGTATCCCCTTCGGATGCGACGTGGCAATGGATTCCGGTGCTCGCGTCCCGCGGTGACGCTTCGACCGGTGTGCCGTTCGGGCGGTGCTCCCTGCCGGCGATCACCAGTTTGGTTCCAGTTCCAGCCCTCCGGAAGAGTTCTCCGGTGGACGGAAACGTCCCTGGACCGTTCCGTCCCGCGCTGCCGGAAGCGGACAACGGCCGGTGCGCGACGGGGCCACAAGGTGATGCAGCCATGACATCTGGAGCGAGGCCGCCGAACGGGACAATTCGCTTCCGGGGCGCCCCTCGGGCGGCTTTCCCCTTGGCCTGAACCGTCCAGCACGCTGGCCCGGGGATGCCTCATATGAAATGATCGCGTGCGACTCGAACAAGATTTATTACCGGGGGGGCGGCAGGTGCTCACAACACTTGGCCTGGACAGCACGTCAGAAACCGTTTACCGCGCGATGCTCGCCCGCCCGCACGACGGGGTGGACGCCCTCGCCCTACGCCTCTCGCTCCCGGAGCAGCAGGTCAGAGCGGCGCTGGACACGCTCAGCGAGCTGTCCCTGCTCCGCCCCTCCGCCGAACGGCAGGGCGAGCTGCGCGCGGTCTCCCCCGACATCGGGATGGAGATCCTGATGGCCCGCCAGCAGGCCGAACTCGCGGCCCAGCAGCTGCGCATCGAGGCCTCCCGGGCGGCCGCCGCCCAGCTCATCGCCGAGTACGCCGACCTGCGCCCCAGCACCGGCCACCCCGACGTCGAGCACCTGGTCGGCCTCGACCAGATCCGCGACCGCCTGGCCTCACTCACCCGCGGCATGCGCGAGGAGGTCATGACCTTCTCCCCCGACGGCGGGCAGAAGCCCGAGAACATCGAGGCCGCCAAACCCCTCAACCAGACGCTCCTGGAGCGGGGCATCCGGATGCGCACCGTCTACCTCGACAGCGTCCGTAACAGTCCGCACACCGTGGACTACGTCAACTGGCTTGCCTCGCACGGAGGTCAGGTCCGCACCGTGCCGGTGCTGCCCACCCGGATGATCGTCGTCGACCGGACGACCGCCGTCATCCCCGTCCAGAGCGACGACACCGCCGCCGGCGCCGTCGTCCTCAACGGGCAGGGCATGCTGACCGCCCTCTGTGCCCTGTTCGAGTCGGTCTGGGCCGGTGCCCAGCCCCTCGGCAGTGCCACCCCGCTGGACAAGCACGGACTCAGCGCCCAGGAGAACACCGCGCTCACCCTTCTCGCCGACGGCCACACCGACGACGCCATCGCCAAGCGCCTCGGCGTCTCCTCCCGCACGGCCCGCCGCATCGCCACCGACCTGATGGAACGCCTCGACGCCCGCAGCCGCTTCCAGGCGGGCGCGCGCGCCGTGCAGAACGGCTGGCTGCCCGGCACGGCCTGATCCGCCAACTCCCCGGCACCATCGCCGGCGGCGCCGGGGAGCGCGGCTCAGGGCGTCGGCGGCGGCGTCGGGAACAGGCTGGCCAGCGGGTTGCTGTAGGTCTTGCTGGGCATGCACGTGGGGCCGGGGGTCTTCATGAGGTTGGCCTCCATCTCACGGAAGCCGTTGGCCGGGTCGACCTTGGCCATGGGGAGGTAGATGTAGAGCTGGACGCCGGCCGGGATGGCGCTGGGGCGGATGGTCAGGACGTGCTTGAGTCCCTCGCTCTCGATGTTCCAGCCGTGGGTGGCGAGCCAGTCCGGGTTGCCGTCGCCGTCGCCCGGCGGGTCGGCGGGGCTCTCCGGCTCGGGGGCGTGGCAGTTGGGCTCGCCGGCGTAGACGTGGGTGCGGGCGCCGAGCCGGTCCAGGTCACGCTGCAACTGGGCCGCGTCGACCGGCTTGTACGACTCCAGGACGGTCAGCCTGACGAGGTCGTCGCCGCCGCTCTGCAGGGTGTACGCCGCGTTGGTGATGTCGCCCAGCACCTGGCTCCCGGCGGTGGCACCGGCACTGCCGGGCGTGGACGTGACGGGGCGGCCCGCCGTGGCGGTGAACGCGATCCCGGCCGCGGCGGCGGCCAGGCCCAGCGGGAGCGCCACCCGCACGGTCAGGGTCCGTCGCCTGGCCGCGCGCCGGGATTGCTCGGTCACGGTGTCCATCAGATGCTCCTTCAGCAGGACATGGCGGTCGCGAGGGAGCTCCGGATCGGCCACGGCCGGCAGCAGCCGGGCCAGTTCCTCCCGCTCGGTCTGCCGAGACCGGGACTGGGGGGTGGCGTTCATCGGATCGTCTCCTTGCTCGACCGGACCGCGAACCCGCGGTCACCTGCTACCTGTCCGTCGGCAGCCGTGCGTTGCACGCCTTTCTCCGAGGCGGTCTTCCGGGAGGCCGCCAGCTCCTTCGCCGCGAGGTCCCGCAGCCTGCCGCGGGCGCGCGACAGCCGGGAGCGGACCGTCCCGACCGGCTTGCCCAGCGCTTCGGCGACGGCCGCGTGGTCCATGCCCTCCCACACGCACAGGGCGAACACCTCCCGCTCGGCCGGGCGCAGCTGTTCCAACGCGGCTTTGGTGGCGGCGAGTTGCTCGGTATCGGCGAGCCGTCCTGCCAGCTCGGCGGCGAAGTCCGGGACCACCTCGCGCGGCGGCAGTTTCGCGAGCGCCCGCTGGTGCCGCCGGGCGGCCCGGCGGATGTTGCGGATGACGTTGGTGGCGATACCCAGCAGCCAGGGCCGGAGGCTCTCGCCCTCCTCCTCGACCTTCGCCCGCAGCCGCCAGGCCTCCAGGAAGGTCAGCGAGACCACGTCCTCGGCGACGGTCCGGTCACCGGTCATCCGGACGGCGTGCCGGTACACCGCGCGGGCGTGATCCTCGAAGATCTGCCCGAACGCCACCGCGTCCCCGGCCCGTATCCGGGCTCGAATCGATTTCTCCACACCGCGTCCTGTCCGCCCGCCCACCACCGTTGCCGTGATCCGCACCACACGGCGGCCGGGCGGTGCCGCGCGGTCGACGGTACTGGCAGCAGGGCCCCCACCCGGCGCAGGCAGGTCCAGCCCTCTGCGAACCCACGGAGGGCCGGACCGCGTTCAGGGCCACGGGACAGCATCCTGGTCAGAGCACGCCGGCCGCCCGGAGCCCGCCATGAAAGTTTTCTTCTGATGCCAGGTGAAAGAGAATTGACGGTACGTCAGATGAACTGGGCGAGGGAACCCGGCCCACCCGGGGACCGCCGGCGCTGCCAGAACGGGCGGCTGTGCCACCGCTCCTCGCCGATGTGGATCTGGCGGTGGCCGTACCGGTAGGCGTCGAAGGTCTCGCCCAGCCGCGCCGCGTAGCCGTCCAGCGCGCCGGCCTCGCCGCGGAGCCGGGCGTCGATCGCCTGGCCCGCGCAGAGACCCGAGTAGAGGGCGGTGAGGATGCCCTGCGAGGAGAGCGGGTCGAAGGCGATCGCCGCGTCCCCGGCCGCGATCCAGCCCTCGCCGGCGAGCGGCTCCAGCCGCGCGGTGTGCGCGGCGCAGCGGCGCGGTGAAGCCCCCGCGAGGGGCGAGCGGCCGACGGCGAGCCGGGCCGTGTGGCGGGTGGCGGCGAGCCGGTCGAGGAAGGCCCCGGGGTGGCCGAGGCCGGGCGGGGCGAGGTCGGTGTCGGTGAAGTAGGTGACGAGCCGGTGGGCGGGGGTGTGGGGCGCGGTGTACCACCAGCCGTCGGGGGCGGACTCGACGAGCGAGGCCCCCTCGCTGTCGGCGGGGCCGGCGGTCAGGCGCAGGTGGACGGCGATCAGCCGGTCGTAGCGGTGGCGGCGGGCTCCGCACCTGGTCGCGAGCGAGGCGCGGCGGCCGGTGGCGTCGACCAGCCACCGGCAGCGCACCGGGCGGGCCGCACCGTCGGCGCGTACGGTCACCTGCCATCCGCCGCCGGGGTGGGGGGCGGGGTGGGTGACCGTGGCGCGTTCGGCGACGTCCGCCCGGTGCGTGCGGACGGCGGCGCGCAGCAGGCGGTCGAAGGCGGGCCGGTCGAGGTGCCAGCCGTGCCCGTACGGGTCGGTGATGAAGTCCGTCCGGTGCAGGTGCGGTGAGCCCCAGGCGGAGAGGGTGGCGCGGCAGGGGCGGTGATCGGCGTCGAGCGACCGGATGTCGACGCCGAGGTCGTGGAGGAGCAGCCGGGCGGCGGGCACGAGGGACTCGCCGGTCTTGGACGGGCCGCCGCCCGCGTCGGCGAGCAGGACGGTGCGTCCGGCCCGGGCCAGGGTGAGGGCGGCGGCGGCGCCCGCCGGGCCACCGCCCGCGACGACGGCGTCGTACCGGTCGGTCCCGTACCGCTCGGCGTACGGACCGTCGTACAGGTCGGCGTACGGGTCGGTGTCCGGGTCGGCATACGGACCGGCGTACGGGTCGGTGTCGTACCGGCGGGCCGTGCGGCTCTCGGTGGGCGCCGCCGCCGTGGTCACCGGGTGTCCCGGAACGGGTCGACCTTGGCGAGGTAGCCGGCCGAGATCTCCTCGGGTCGGAACACGCTGGTGCGGGCGACCTCGTCGGCCGCGTGCTGCTCGACGGTGGCGCGCTGCTCCTCGGCCAGCCGGGGGTGACCGGCCTCGCGCACATGGATGTTGACGAGGTTCTGGCGGTCGTCGACCGGGCCGAGCGAGGGGTCGGGCGTGGACTCCACCAGGATCGCCTTCGGGAACTTGTCGTCCACCGTGTAGGGGTTGGTCTCGACGACGCCGAACTTGGACCAGTTGTCGACCATGTTCCGCAGGCCGGTCTGCTTGTCCGGGCTCAGGAACCGCAGCCACACCGCCCGCTTCACGAAGGCCTCTTCACGCCGGTCCTCGGTGATGGTGCCGTTCGGGGCCTGGTTGACGATGTCGAAGTCGGTCTTCTTCAGGACGTGGTTGGGCACCCGGGCCGGCCAGAAGGACGGCAGGTAGGGGCTGTAGCGGGGGCCGATGTTGGCCCGGAGTTCGTAGCCGGAGCGGCAGCTCGCGGTGTCGGTCTGCCAGGGGACGCCCATCCAGCGGGTGAGGCCGCCCGGCATCTGGGCGTGCAGGGGGCCGTTGGCCGACAACGCGCGTTCCGGCAGGAGGTACTGACCGTAGTCGGGTTCGGGATCGTCGCCCGGGCGGTGGCTGATCCGGAACGGCTCGGCGTAGAGGGTGTCGTGGCGGATCGGCCAGGTGACCTCGCAGCCGGGGTGGAAGGCGTCGGCGAGACAGTAGTCCAGGGCGGCCCGGTCGAGCAGCCCGGGCTGCAACTCCACGGGAGCGCCGTCCAGCGACTGGTAGGCGGTGTGCTTCGTCTTGTCGTCGAAGTTCCCGTCCACCCACTGGGCGAGCATCTGGTCCTGGGTCGTCGTCAGGACTCCGTACTGGCGGGGGGACTTCGCGGGGACGGCCATGGCGTCCCCGTAGAGCCAGGGCCAGGGCAGCGGGGACAGGCCGTCCCGGTCGTAGCTGCGCATCTGGTAGTACACGCGCTGGCGGAGGTCGTGGTACTGGTCCTTCTTGCTGCCGAGGACGGCGAGCAGTCCGGGCGAGGTGAAGTCGTTGGGGCCGTTCCAGCCGTACTCGGCGGCGAAGCCCTGGTTGACCCACTGGTGTCCGTTGAACCGCTGGAGCAGCGGCTTGATGTGCTCGTCGAAGACGACCGTGGTGGGGGCGGGCAGGTCACCGGTCTGGACGAAGAGGTCGTACAGCAGGTCGTGGAGCGTCACGATGCCCTTGACGTCGGGCGCGTAGTTCGGGGGTGCGACCACCACCCAGGCCGGTTTCACCTCCACCGACGTGCCGTCGATGGTGACCTCGGCGGTCACCGGACCGTCGGAGATGTCGTCGTACCAGCCCTCGTTGTTGCCGAAGGTGGTGAGCGGGGACGGCGGGCTGGTGAACGAGGCGGAGCTGCCCCTGCCGCCCAGGACGACGAGCCGGCCCTTGTCGTCGGTCCGCAGCTCTCCCAGGTGGACGGGGATGTTGTTGATCTTCCCGGTGTCGAAGCTCTGGCCGCTCCGGCCCGCGCCCGTGATCGTCCGGGGGCCCGGGTCGATGGTCAGCACGTCCCTGGCGAGCGCGTTGTTGCGCCGTTCGTACTGGTCCTGCGACAGGCTCTGGGCCTCGGGGATGTCCAGCGCGAGCGAGAACTTGTACCAGGCCGCCTTCCGGTTGGCCAGGTGGACCGTCCACTCGACACCGGCACCGCCCTGTCCGTCCAGGATCTCCCGGACGACCTTGCCGTCCTTGTCGTAGCCGTAGACGCGGAAGCGCGCCGCCTGCCGTTTGATCCTGCCGGTGCCCTCCTTGTAGGAGCCCGGGCTCCTGGGCGGCTCGTCCGGTGTCTCCGGTCCGTAGAAGAACGTGTCACCGTTGCCCACCCGCGCGACACCGATCGCGGGGTGGATCTTCACATAGGCAATGGCGGTCATCTGGCTGGCTCCTGGAAGCTCGCGGGCTCCGGCGGGACGACGGGGCCTCGGACGCGGACGCCCCGGGGTCGGGCGGTGGCCGGCGGCCGCTTCGGGCGGAACCGCCGGGGTCCGTACCGCCGGTTTCGCGCCCTCCCCACCGTGGGAGCGCGTGGGCCGCACACCGGCTGACGGGTGCACGAAGGGATGCCGCGCGGGGATGTCCGCGTCTCCAGCATGTGACCGGGGCCATCGCCCGTCACGCCGGGTACGCCCAATCAAGGGAGCCGGCGTTCGAATGCCCGGTCGACGCCGGCCCCCGCCCCCGCACGCCGGGGGCTACGCCGCCCACGCCCCGGCCGGACGCGGCGAGGCCTCGGCGGAAGCGGCCAGCCGGTCGAGCATGGCGCGGGCGGCCGCGGTGCGGCGGTAGGGCGCCAGGCAGGCGCGGAGCAGCTCCAGGGCGGCTGTCACGCGGGCCGAGCGCAGACAGGGATAGTCCCGGCAGAAACCCTGCGCGGTGACGCAGGCCGCCTCGATCAGGCCGACCCGGATCTGGAGTTCGGCCAGCCGGGCCGCGGTGAGGGCGCGGGAGCGCCGCTCGGACGGCGGGTGGTGGCGGAGGGACCGCTTGAGGGCGCCGATCGCACCGGTGACGTCGCCGGTCGAGGTCAGCACCTCGGCCTGATGACGGGCCAGTTGGGCCGGATGGTAGGCACCGGGGCCACTGTCGCCGGGATCGGCTTTCGCCAGGTGGCGTTCAGCCTCGCGCAGCTGGGCCAGCGCGCGGTCGCGGTCCCCGTTCGCCGCCGTGGTCACGGCGAGTTGGCCGATCAGGAAGGCGGCCGTCATGTGGGCCGTCCAGCTGTGCTGTTCGGCGGCGCGCTCGGCGAGGAGGTGGGCCTCGCGCAAGTGGCCCAGACCGTAGGCGTGTTCACTCATACCGCGAAGCACGATCGCGCCGGTGACACCGTCCCCGCTCTCGCGGGCCAGGCCGAGGGAGGCGAGCTGGTAACGGCGGGCAAGCCCGTGCAGGTGCTCGTCGGAGCACATGGACCCGGCGAGGCAGACCAGCAGCGCGGCGGACGACAGCAGGCGGTCGGGAACGGTCGCGGCACGGTGGGTCCGCAGCCACAGCGTGACGTCGCCCGCCAGATAGGCGACCAGGGCGGTACGGGTGTGGCCGCCCCCGAAAGCGGCGTCCGCCCGGGAGAACATCGCGGTCATCGTCTCCACCATCTCGGCCCGCGACAGCCCGAACCGGGTACTCGGCCCCGGCCGGTTCCTTGCCGCCGGCCTCGCGGGCGTCTCCTCGGCCCGGCTGGGCGCGGCGAGTTGGATCTCGTGGTAGACGGTGTGACGTAACGCCGGGCGACGGGCGGGATCGGCGTCGGCAGCACACAGTTCGACCAGCTGGCGCACGCCGCACCGGTCGCCGAGGACCGGAACCGCACCCTCCGGGGCGGTGAGGCCCGTGAGACCGGTCAGGCCGGTCTCCGCGATCGCGACCGGTCGCCCGATCCGGCGGGTGAGCACCTCGGCGACCAGTACCGCGATCCGCGCGGGCGGCCGGGTACCGGCCAGCCAGCGGCACACCGCGGCCCGGCCGTAGGTGAGCACCAGGCCGCTCTCCCGGCCCGCGCCGTTGACGGCCTCGGCCAGACCCCGGCCCGTCCAGGAGGCCTCGTCCAGCAACGCGCGCAGCCGGACGTTGGGAGGGCGTGCGGTCATGGCGTTCTCCCTGCTCGGGCACGGCCCGCCACCCTTCGCGGCGACCGGAGGAGGCAACGACCTCAAGAGCGCCTCGCCGCTCGAACCGCCGATATGAAAGGGGTGCCGGGCCCCGGGCGGCAATCCGCCGGACCCGGCCTGGAACGCCGTCCCGCACCCGGCCGATTTCACAAGTTCACAACATGCAACGCCCTCAACGTATCCGTCCGCCGAACTCCTTGTGCCCGGGTGGCCGCCGCCGTCTACTGGCAGGTATCGACCCTCGGAGGAGGAGCGGCCCCGGCGGACGGAGAACGCACCGTTCGAGCGTCCTCCCGTACAGCATCTGCGTGGGCTACCGGTCGCCCGGGGCGATCCACTGCTCTCCCCTCTGCCCCAGTGCCCGGTATTCAGGAAAAAGCGGAGTCCGAAATGGCGAGATCCGCATGGATGTTCACCAGTCCGGGGGCGCACCTGGCAGGCGCCTTCCGGCCACATGCCAACGGGATCCAGGAGCATCGCATGCTCCTGAAGGAGGTGGACAAGGCCGCCGCCGAGTACGGCTGGGGGCCGGTCTCGCCACTGCTGCTGCAGAGCACCGACGCCCGGATCCCCAGGACCCCCGAGGGCCCCGAGACTCCCGAAGGCCCCGAGCACCTGTGGCTCGGCTTCTACTCCACCTCCCTCGTGCTGGCCGACATCCTCGAACAGGCCGGTGTCCGCGCCGATGTCCTCCTGGGACACAGCAGCGGCGAGGTGACGGCGCTGGTCGTCGCGGGTGCGCTCGGCGTCGCGGACGGTGCGCGGCTGCTCTGCGAACGGTTGAAGGCCGTGACCGAGGCAGACCTGCCACCGGGCGCGATGCTCGCCCTCGACACCGATGTCCACCGGGCGCGGCACCTGTGCGGCGCCGCGGGCGACGGCTCGCTGACCGTCGCCGTCGACAACGGCCCCCGCCAGGTGGTGGTCTCCGGGCGCGCCGACGCCGTCGACGTGGTACGGCAACTGGCCGGGACGGCCGGGGTGAAGGCCACTGTGCTCGGCATTCCCGGCGCCTACCACAACCCGATGCTGGCCGCGGCGGCCCACCGGTTCGCGCTGGCCACCGCGGATGTGCCGATCCGGCCACCCACGACGCCGGTGTACTCGCCGCAGCTGGGCCGGTACCTGTCCAGCCGGGCGGAGGTCCGGGAACTGCTGGACGGGTTGCTCATCCTGCCCGTCGGCTTCCGGGAGACGTTGACGCGGCTGTACAGCGACGGCGTCGCGACGTTCGTCGAGTGCGGTGCCCGCAGTGTGCTGAGCGACCTGGTGTCCGCGAATCTTCCGGCCGGTGCGAGCGCGGTCCCCCTCCTGCCCGGACGGGCGGCGGCGTCGGTGCTGCGCGAGCGCGTCGGGTCGCTGCTCTCGGGGGACGGGGCCGTCGACGCGAAGCCCGTCGCCCTCGGGGCACCGGCCGACGAAGCCCCGCCGACACCGGCCGGCCCGGTCCTGCCCGCGTCCGAGCCGCCGGGCACCGCACCCGCAACAGCCGGCACCGCACCCGGACCGGTGCCTGATCTCACGCCTCACCCGGGTGCCGTGCCCGCGGCCACAACCGCCGAGGCCACGGACGCAGAGTCCGCAGCCGCCGGGCTGCCTCCGCACGACGAGCTCGTCACGCGCATCCGGCAGGTCTACGCCGACGCCCTCCAGTACCCCGTCGAGGTCATCGAGGAGGACTCCGAGCTGGAGGCCGAACTGGGGGTCTCGTCCCTCAAGCACACCCAGGCGTTCGTCCGTCTCCTGGACCTCTTCCGCCTGCCGACGCCGCCCGAACAGGTACGGGTCGCCTCCTACCGCACCGTCGGCCAGGTCGCGGAGCTGCTCCGGCAGCTCGCGGCAGGGCGACCGGCGGCCGAAGGTGACGGATCATGACATCGCGTACCGGACCTGCGGACCGCTCGGTCGCGGTTGTCGGGATGGGGGCCGTCGCACCGGGCGCGAACAGCCCCGAGGAGGTGTGGCGGGTCCTCACCTCGGACGAGCGCCGGTTCCGCCCGCCGGTCCGCTTCGACGGGGACCTCATCCACTCACCGGACCCAGAGGCCGAGGACCGCACCTTCGGCCGCGACGGCGGGTACATCTCCGGGTTCCGCCCCCATCCCGTCCTCGCCGCCGAGATCGAGCGCGGCGACTGGGGGCCGAGCGACAGCGAGGTGCTGTGGCTGCGGCACTGCCTGCTTCAGGCGCTGGACGGCGCCGGCCCGCGCCCCGGCCGGCGCGCGGGCTGCTACGTCGCGACCTGGACGGGGGCCACGCTGGCCGCCGAGGACACCCTGCTGGCCTCGTACCTGGCACGCCACATGGCACGTGGACTGGCCTCGGGGAGCGCCGCCCGCACCGCGTACGAGCAACGGCTGCTCACCCGGCTGCGTGGCCGCTACACCAACGCGAGCCCCCGCCCACGTCTGGTACTGCCGGATCTGGTGGTGCGCCGGGCGGCGACCGGGCTGCTCCCCGAGGACAGCGACTGGCTGGCGGTCACCGCCGCCTGCGCCTCCTCCCTGTACGCCGTCGACCTCGGCATCGCGAGTCTGCTGGCCGGTGACTGCGACATCGCCTACTGCGGATCGCTCAACGGCATCGGCCGGCTCATGGCGGTCACCGCGGCCAAGTTCCAGGGCATGTCCGGGAGCGGGGATGTGCGGGCCTTCGACGCGAACGCGGACGGCACGCTGTTCTCCGAGGCCGCCACCATGATCGCCATCAAGCGGTACGACCGGGCCGTCGCGGACGGCGACCGGGTGCTCGCGGTGATCAGCGGCACGGGTCTGGCCACCGACGGACGCGGCACGACCATATCCACGCCCCACCCCGACGGGCTCCGCCGCGCCATTACGCTTGCCTGGGCCGACGGCACGGTGACGGCGGACGACGTCTCGTGGGTGATCGCACACGGCACCGGCACACTCAAGGGCGACCAGGTGGAGATCGACGGCCTGGTGGACGCGGCAGGGCCCGGCCGGTGCCTGCTGTGCACCTCGAACAAGTCGCTGCTCGGACACGCCGCCTGGGCGGCCGGCGGCCTCTCCGTCATCCATGCGGTGAAGGCCCTCGAACACGGTACGATCCCCGGCCAGCGCCGGTTCACGACCCCGCACCCGGCACTCGCCGGTACGTTGGTACACGTACCGACCGGGGATGTCAGCTGGCCCGCCGGGGACCGGCCGCGGGTGGTCGGGATCAGCGGATCCGGAGTCGGCGGGGCCAACGCCCACCTGCTGGTCCGTGACCGTCCGCAGGCCCCCGCACACGACGGGTCCCGGCCGCAGCGGGAACAGGACGACCCGCTGGTGCTCACCGCGTGGAGCGCCTGGCTGCCCGGCCGGCCCGAGCCGGAGGACGTGCACCACTGGCTCGCCACCGGCGAGGGCCCGCCCCCGCACGGCTTCGGGGACGCCTACCCGGCGTCGGACTTCGCCGCGACCCGGCTGCCCCCGGTCGTCACCGACGTCATCGACCGCAGCCATCGCATGGCCCTGGACGTCGCGCACCGGTTCGTCCTTGAGCACGGCGAACTGTGGGACGGCCTGCGGGAGGACACCGGCATCCTGTCCGCCCACTACGGCCCCTCCGAGAGCTGGGCCGACGCCACCGTCCGCGCGGCCTCGGGAGACCTGGAGGCCGTGCCGTGGAACGACGACGAGCAGGCCGCCTTCGACGCGGTACTGGCACAGGTACGCGCCAGGCAGCGGATCACCGACGAGTCGCTCACCGGCAGCGTTCCCGACCTGGCCGCCTACCGCATCGCCAACCGCTGGGACCTGCACGGCCCCACCATGTCCATCGACAGCGGCGCCACCTCGGCTCTCACCGCCCTCCACGTCGCCGCGCGCCACCTGCGGCAACGACGGATGAAACTGGCCCTGGTACTGGCGCTGAACAGCTCCACCACCCCGGAGACCGCGGACTTCACCGAGTCCGACCGGGCCCGGCTCGCCGAAGGCGCCTTCCTGCTCGCCCTCACCCGGGCCTCGGTCGCCCGCGAGCGGGGCTGGCCCGTGCTGGCCCACCTCACGACGACCACACTGCGTGAGGCGAACGACACCGCCCGGCCCACGGCGGACAGCCATGACTACCTGGGCGCGCAGGGCGCCGTCGAGCTGCTGCGCCGCCTCGTCCGCGGCGAACGGGCCGAGTCGGTCGGCGCCTCGCCCGGCCTGCTCGTCACGCTCACCCCGCCCGGCTCCCGGCAGCACGACGGCGATCCGGCACGCAGCAGCCGGGGCGCGATCGCCCTGCGGCGCAGCGATGCCCGGCCGGCGGCCGAGGCGGGAGCGGCCGTCCCCCCGTCGTCCGTGATACTGGTGGGTTCCGCGCGACTGGCCGCGCAACTGGCCGGCACGGCCGCAGCCGCGGGCGCCCTGCTGGTGAGCACCGATCCGGCCACCCCGCCCTCCGTCGCCGCGGTGGTCCCGGAGATCACCGACGAGTCGAGTGCGGACGCCGTCCTCGACCGGATCGCCGCCCAGCGCCCCGACATCCGCGTCTTCGCCGCCGTCCACCGCCCCGTCGAGGACTGGTACCTCCAGGACCCGGCCCTGGACCGACTGCTGGAATTCGCTCTGCTCGCCGCCAAACGCTGCGGTGAGCGGCTGACCCGGGGAAGCTTCGCCGTCACCGTGCTCGATCCGCTCCCCGATCTCCAAGTCCACCCCGACAGCGCGCAGTTCACCGGATTCGTCCGCGCCCTGGGCTGGGAGATCCCCCGGGACCGGGCCTTCGCGCTGGTCACCGACGCACCACTGGACGGCGCGCTGCACGAGCTCGCCGCCGAGAGTGCCGCAGACCGCGACGCCCCGGTGGCGTACTACCAGGGCGGGCTGCGGCACACCGAACTGCTCTGCCCGGCCCCGCTGCCCGTACCGGGCCCCGGCGATCCGGTGGACGCGCTGGGACCGGAGCCGGTGGTCGTCGCGGTGGGCGGAGCCCGCGGCATCGCCGCCGTGGCCCTGGCCGAACTGGCCCGCAGACACCGGCCGGTGATCTGGCTCCTCGGCCGCAGCGACCCCGGCTCCGTACCGCCGGAACTCCTCGACGCGGCGGACGGCGACGAGGCACAGCTGCGCGCCGACTTCATCCGACGCGGCACCACCGAGCGCCCCGGGCCCCCGATCGCGGAACTGAGCCGCACCTTCGACCGGAACTGGCTCGCCCGGGAGGCCGCCACGAACCTGCGCCGACTGCGCAGGCTGTGCGGTGCGGAGCGGGTCCACTACCAGCAGTGCGACATCACCGACCGGGCCGCCGTGGAGCGGGTGGTCGCCACCATCACGTCCCGCCACCCGCGGATCGACCTCCTGCTGAACTCGGCGTTCAGCCAGGAGTCGGCCCAGTACACGACGAAGACACTGGCCGGCTTCCGGCGCGTCAAGGACACCAAGATCGCCGGATACCGCCACCTCAAGGCGGCGTTCGCCGCCGCGCCGCCCCGGCGCTGGTGCAACTTCGGGTCCTCGATCGTGCTGTTCGGCCTGCCCGGCGAGACCGACTACACGGCGGGCAGCGAGTACCTCGCCGCCGCGGCACGCTACGAGTCCCGGCTCCTCGGCGGTACGGCCGTGACCGTCAACTGGGGCCTGTGGGAGGAGGCCGGATCGGCCGCCGCCGAGGCGACCCGCCAACGCCTGGAGCGCACGGGAGTACGCACCGGGGTGAGCAACTCCGAAGGCTGCGCCTACTGGCTCTCCGAACTCGTCTCGGCCCGCCCGGCCGAGCCCGCCCCCGTCTACACGACCGGATACGACCGGCAGATCGCCGAGCGCCGCTTCCCCCGGGTACTCGCGACCTTCGACACCGCCGACGCCACCGACACCGCCGATACCCGCGGCGTCCCGGCCGGCCTGCTCGGCGAACCCGTCGAGACATCACCCGGCCGGGCACGCTGGGACTGGGCCCTGAGCCCCGGGCACGACCGCTACCTCCTGGAGCACCTCGTCGACGGGCGGCCGACACTCCCGGGTATGGCCATGGTGGCCATGGCCGCCGAGGCCGCAGGCCGGCTCCACCCCGGAATGCCGGTCCGCCAGCTGCGCGACATCCGCTTCCAGGAGTTCGTCCGGGCCGATCCACGCACCCCGGGCCCCACCAAGTACCGCATCGTCGCCGAGGACACCACCGCGCAGGACTCCGCCACCCACCGGACCGTCCGGGTCCGCGTGCTCTCCGATGTGCGTACCCCGGGCGGCCGGGTGCTGCGTTCGGACCGCTGCCATGCCACTCTCGAGGTGCTGCTGGGCCCCCCGCAGGAGCCACCACCGCACTGGGACACCCCGCCCCTGGCTGCCGGGACCAGGCAGACCGACCCCCTCTGCCGCTCCGACTCACCGATCCGCCTGACCGGAGTCTTCCGGAACACGGTCGACATCCTCGCCGACGAGGAACGGGCCGAGGGGCGCTTCCAGCCGCTGCTCGCCCACGAGGACGCCTTCAGCCACGCCGTCCTGCCCGTCCTGCTCCTCGACGCCCTCGGCCGTACCTGCTGTTTCCGGCTCACCGGTCCCGGCAAGGTCGCCGTGCAGGCCCCGACCGGCATCGACCGCCTGGACATCCGCACTCCCGGCCCGGACAGCGAACTCGCCACCCACCACCCGGCGGGCATCGGTCTGCACGGAGAGCTCACGCAGGACCGGTACACCGCGTTCGCCCCCGACGGCACCGTCCTCGCCCAAATCACCGGCCTGCACTGCCAGGTCTTCGCCACACTGGACGCGGTGCTCCTGCCGGACCGCGGACACCCGGACACGGAGGTCGCACCATGACTCCGGAAGCGGCCCCGCCCCGCCCCGCCCCAGCACAACTCCGCTGGTACGAGATGGAGCACATCGTCACCTTCGGCGAGACCAGCGGCGCCGGCTTCGTCTATTTCGCCCATCTCTTCAGGTGGCAGGGCGAATGCCGTGAGCGCTTCGGCTGCGCCTACTGCCCCCGCTACATGGGCGGTCTCACCGGTGAACTCACCATGCTCACCTCCTCCGCCTCCTGCGAGTACCTCGGGGAGATCTGGGCCGCCGACCGGATCCTGGTGCGGCTCACCATCCCTTGGGTGCGACTGCACTTCATGAAGGGCGACTTCGCCTTCTACCGGACCAGTGAGGGCCGGGAGGACCTGGTCGCCCGCGGCGAGCAGATGTGGGCCAACGTCCACCGCGACGGCAGCACCTTCGCCCCTGCCCCCTGGCCCGCGGAAATCCTCGACGCCTGCGCGCACTTCGGGACAGATCTGACCCGCGCTCTCACCTAGGAGTCCGGCATGGACCCACGACCCGCCACCCCCGAACCGGCCCGACAGCAGATGTCGCCGGTAGAGGCACGCAGCCGCCGGATCACCCCGGCGACCGTCTTCGCCACCCTGGGGGCACTGTTCCTCGCCCTGCAGGCATGGATCTTCATCCGCTGGGCCGCCGCGGGTGACGCCCACGCGGTGCCGTCCGCCCACGACAACATATCCGCTCCCCGCGAAGCGGCCGTCTGGGCGGTACAAGCCGTAGTCGTCCTGCTCGCGGCCGTCTACACCTGGATCGTCGTACGGCAATGCCGCCGCACCGGGCAGATCACCTTCGACGCCGCCCTGTTGCTGGGGTACGTCCTCGCATTCTGGCAGTCGCCTCTGTTCAACTACCGGGCTCTGTCGATCGTGGTGAACCGCCACACCGTCAACGTGGCAACCTGGGGCGAGCAGATCCCGGGCTGGCACAGCCCACCAGGCCAGCCGGAGACCCTTCTGGGCCTGAGCGGGCTCGGCTTCGTCGCCCTGATGACCTGGGTGTGGATCCAGGCATGGCTCACCATCCGCATCTCCCGGCGCTTCCCGCAGTGGGGCTGGGGGCGACTCCTCCCCGCCACGCTGGCCGCCGGATTCGTCGTCGACTGGGCAATCGAGGCCGTCTGGGGAAGCACAGGCTTCTTCTCGTACGCCACCCAGCCCACCGTCCTCACCCTGTTCGAGGGGCACTGGTACGGGATGCCGCTGCTGTACTACGCCGCGGTCACCCTGTTCATCTCCACCGGCGCCGTCGTGATCCGTCACCAGGCCCAGGCCCGCGGCACCGTCCCCTACATCTTCCGCGGAACGGAGCTCCTCACCGGCCGTGCCCCGGCCGCGGTCCGCCTCCTGGCGGGCATCGGACTGGCCAACATCCTGCTCCTCACCTACTTCGCTGTGACCCTCCTGATCAGCCACTTCCTCGGCGGTCCGATGCCGTCCGACACCCCCGGCTACATGTGGACGCCTTGATCTCATCTGGTAGTGCTTTGTTAGGTGGCTTGTCACATCGTGTAGTCGGTAGTTCTCCGGTCGTATGAGGGCTGGGGAGCTTGCGGTGTGGCGGGGTCGGTTGGAGGAGTTCGCGGCTGAGGTGTTCGCGCCCTTGGCCCGGTGTGATCAGCGGGTCAAGGGCGGACTGTATCTGCGGGGGCTGCTGCTGGACGGCCGGCGCAAGTCGATGCAGCCGATGGCCGAGCGGCTGCAAGTCGACCACCAGCGGTTGCAGCAGTTCATGACGTCCTCGACCTGGTCGGTCGGGGACGTGCGGGCCCGGCTGGCGCGGCGGGCGGTGCGGCCCGAGGTGTGGGCCGTGGACGACACCGGGTTCCCCAAGGACGGCCAGGCGTCGCCCGGGGTCGCCCGGCAGTACTCGGGCACCCTCGGCAAGGTCGGCAGCTGCCAGATCGGCGTCAGCGTCCACGCGCTCTCCGACACCGCTTCCTGCCCGAGTCATGGGACGGGCCGCAGGCGGCGTGCGGCCTGCCGGATCCCCGAGGACGAGCACCACCGGCCGAAATGGCGTCTGGCGCTGGACATGCTCGACGAGCTCGCGGACACCGCCTACGGCGCCAACGCCGACTTCCGTCACGGCCTGGAGGACCGCTTCCTGGCCTACGTACTGCAGGCCAAGGGCGAGATGACCGCCCACAGCGAGGACGCCGAACCGTACCAGCCGCCCTACGGAGGCCTCGGTCCGCGGCCACTGCCACTGCCACTGCCACTGCCACTGCCACGCTACCGCTCCCGCCCGATCTCCCTGCGCGAGCACGTTCTGGCCGCCGGACGCCGGGCCGGGCGGAGCGTGACCTGGCGCAAGGGCTCCAAAGCCGCGATGAGCTCGCACTTCGTCCTCCTGCGCATCCGGCTCGCCGGGCGGCGTCCCAGGCCGGCCCACGACGGCACGATCCCCCTCACCTGGCTGATCGCCCAGTGGCCGGAGAACGAGGCGGAACCGGTCAAGTACTGGATCTCGAACCTGCCCGCCGACATCCCCGCCAAGGACCTGGTCCGGCTGGCGAAGTCACGCTGGCGGATCGAACACGACTACCGCGAGCTGAAGACCCGCCTGGGCCTGGACCACTTCGAAGGCCGCTCCTACATCGGCCGGCACCGCCACGTCACCCTCGTCAGCGCCGCCCACCTGTTCCTCACCGAACAGCGGGCCCTCCCCAAAGCCCTGGCCAGGGCCTGACCTTCTACCAGGCCCTGGACCTCCTCCAACACCTCATCGCCACCTGGACCGGCACCTGCCCCACATGCCGACAACCCATCCCATGGCAGACCTCCGACACCACCTGACAAAGCACTACCAGCTGTCGCCAAACTCCCTTCTGTGCACCGATGTTGGGGTGAGTGCGGGGCCGCCGAGGTCAGGGGCACGGCAGCCCGGACGCGCGGCCCGGGCCTCGAAGCGGACCCGGGCGGTCGCCCTGGCCGTCCGGTCAGCCGGTGGACCCCGGGACCACCAGACCGGACTCGTACGCGATCACCACCGCGTGGGTCCGGTTCTGCGCGCCGAGCTTGAGCAGCACGTTCCCGACGTGCGTCTTCACCGTCTCCAGACTCACCCTGAGCGCGTTCGCGATCTCCGGGTTGGACAGACCGGTCGCCATCAGCCGCAGCACCTCCTCCTCCCGCCCCGTCAGCGCCGCCCCCGGCAACGCCTCGGCGGAACCCAGCGGACGGGCCGCGACCATCCGGCGCAGCGCCGCCGGGAAGAGGATCGCCTCTCCCGCCGCGACCACCCGTACCGCCTGTGCGATCTGGCGGACCGGGAGCCGTTTGAGTACGAATCCGCTGGCTCCCGCGCTGAGTGCGGCGGTGACGTAGCCGTCGTTCTCGAAGGTGGTGATCATCACGACCTTCGGCGGCTCGGCCGAGGCGGCCAGCAACTGCCGGGTGGCCTCGATCCCGTTGCAGCGCGGCATCCGCACGTCCATCAGGACCACGTCCGGCCGCAGCAGCCGCGCCCGCTCGACGGCCTCGACGCCGTCGGCGGCCTCCCCGACCACCGTGATCCCCGGCTGTGCCGCGAGCAGCATGCGCAGACCGCTGCGGGTCACCTCGTCGTCGTCCGCGATCAGGAGGGTCACGGGGGTGTCGGCAGGGTCGGTCATGCCGGCAACCGTATCGGCAGCCGGACCGCCAGCCGCCAGTGCCGCGGCCCGTCCGGGCCCGCCTCGATCTCACCGTGCAGCAGCCGCACCCGCTCGGCCAGCCCCGGCAGACCGTGCCCGGACGTCGGAAAGACACCCGCGCCCGTGCCCGTCCCCGCTCCGGTCCCGGTCCGGTTGACCACGCCGAGCTCCAGCCCGTCCGGCGCGACCGTCACCCGGACCTCGACCGGACCACCCGCCCCGTGCCGCAACGCGTTCGTCAGCCCCTCCTGCAGAATCCGGTACGCCGCCCGGGAGAGCGTCCCCCGCACCCGCGCCAGGTCGCCCGACAGCACCGGCTCCACCACCGCACCCGCGCACCGCAACCGGTCCAGCAACTCGGGCAGATCCTCCAGAGTCCGCGCCGGCGCCGTCCCCGGCTCCTCCTCACGCAGCACACCCAGCACATAGTCCAGGTCCTCCAACGCGGCCCGGGCCGACTCCTCGATACCACGCAGAGCCGCCCGCGCCGCCACCGGATCGACGGAAAGCACCTCACCCGCCACCGCCGCCTGAATCGTGGCCGCCGTCAGCGTATGCCCGATCGAATCGTGCAACTCACGCGCCAGCCGGTTGCGTTCGGCCAGCAGCAGCTCCCGCTCCGCCGCCAGCGCAAGCCGCTCCGCCGACGACGGACCCAACAACCCCGGCGCCAGCCACCGCAAAGCACCCGTCACCACCACACACACAACCGGCACCAGCACCAGACAGACGAGCGCCACCACCCAGCTCCAGACACCCGCCACCTGTACCGACCAGCCGGACCAGCTCACCCGTGCCTCACCGGAGGTCCAGCCCCCCGGCAGGGCCAGGCCCGCGCCGAGCAGCACCGTGCTCGCCAGGCCTCCCGTCCACCCCAGCGCCACCTGCAGCAGCAGCCAGAGCGGCGTCCGCCAGCGATCGGCACCGGACGGCACGGCAGGGGCCGACGCGGTGCCGGGTGAGCGCGCGGACCGACGCGCGGCCACCGGATCCGGCAACGGAACCCCCAGCAGCCGACGCGCGCCGACGATCAGCACCCGCCGCGTGGTGCGGGCCAGCCCGACCACGACGATCAGTGCCGCCCAGACCAACAGGGTCAGCACGAACCGAACCCCATAGGGAGCGGACCGCCACACCAGCGCCGGCAGCATGGCGAAAGGCAGCAGCGGCAGGCTCGCCAGCGCTCCGCAGTAGGCGAACAGCGCACCCGCGTACGTGGAGCCGCGCAGCAGCGGCCGGATTCCCCTGATCATGATCGTCAGTATGGCCGGGCAGCCCACCGGCGGCCTCCCCCGATCGAGGGAGCGTTACGGCCACCGTGAGCCCGGCCACCGCCGACACCTCCTTGATCATCAGATCCGCCGTCGACCGGACACTCCCCCTCGACGCCCGTTCAGGGCGACTCCGCGAGGTCACCCCATTCAGTCGGAATCCCGGTATCTGTGCGACAGGCCGGCCGGAGCTCTCCACGCCGCTGTGACCTGCGGGTTCACGCGATCACCCGGGCTTTGAACCCCTCCTGTTCACACGGTTGGCAGCGCGCGGAAAAGGTCGCTGGATGGCGAGGACGATCCCTGTCGCATAGAAATAGCCCCATGGGCGGCGATCCCCAAGAACCATTCCGGGGCCCGGCTCCCTCACCGTCTCCCGCCCGTACACGAGGGGGCGGAAGGGGCGGAATGCGCCGACGAACTCGTCGCACGACCACTGGAACCGCCTGTTGAGCCGTCGTCGGCAGATGAGTCCGCAGGCGGGCGGAACGAGCGACCGGCGGGATGCCGTTCGACCAGGGCGAGGAGCCGGATCTCGCTGCCATCGCTGATCAGGTGGTGCTTGCCACCGGTCCGGGCGGGCTGCGCAGGCATGCCCCCCTCCATGAAGCGCATGGCTACCCGGAGGCCTGTTCCACTGCATCACCTCGACAGAAAGGACTGTCCGTGCTGCATTCGATCTCAGCTGTCATTTTCCTCGGCCTTGTGTTCCTCGCACTTGTCCTCGTCCACCACCGGCCGGCCGTCGTATTCACTGGGATCGTTGGCGTACTCTTCGGTTTCGCATTGGCGACTTCCTCCCTTGCCCCCGCCATCGACAACGTCCTGTGTGTCATCTTGTCGGCTCTGGAGAACTTGTCGCGGTAGCGGCTGTCGGCGTACGCGCGAGGCCCCTCACGATTTCGTGAGGGGCCCTCCGCGTCCACGAACACCAGAACGGCCGGTCAACCCGACATCCCGTCGGACTGACCGGCCACATGGGGTCGGCTGACCTGACCCTATGAGGGCCGATCCCCCTCCCACTGGCCGCAGGCCGCTTCGACGCAGGGCCCGGCGAAGCGGAACCGTGCCTCCGGCGGGCGCAGGCCGGGGGCGGAGGCCCGGGGCGCACAGGCTGCTCGGGCACGTCGCCCCGGCCCGGGCCGCATCGGTCTCGGCGGTGCCCACCACTCCCCCGGCGCCATCACGATCCCGATCGGACCCGGCCGCCGCACCAACGCGTCCACCGCGTCGTGCGGTGAGCCGGCGTTGCCGAACGGCGCCTCACGCGGCGGCGGCGCGAGGTCGAGCCCCGCGACCTCGTCGAGGACGGCCCTGCGCACCGCGTCCCCGATCCTCTCCAGCACATCCCATCGACGACGCTGCCACCGGGGCCCCGGACCGGGCGACCGCTGCTGACCGATTGGAGTGAGATGGTCCGCACCGGGCCCGCTGCCTGGTCGTTTCGGGGGTACGTCGGCGCGCCACCCCTCGCAGGTCTGTGCACGCTTGTCTGGGATCCGGAAGCCGCGAGCGGCATCGCCCGAAGCGACCCGCCGGCCCCGACCCACCACCGCACCGACGGGAGCACAGCATGACCGGGACCCCCGAGCCCTTCGACGACACCGCCGGGCTGCCACCCCTGCCGGGCTGCGCCGAGAACGCGGCCGGCGCACTGAAGCAGATGTTCGTGGACCTGACCCAGGGCGTGCGGATGGCCCGCGGCCAGGACCCCGTCAAGCGGCCGGTGTTCCTCAAACCGCACGGCGTGGCCCGTGGCACGCTCACGGTCGCCGACGACCTGCCGGCGGACCTGCGCGTCGGGTTCCTGGAGAGCACCCGCACCCAGGCCGGCGGCCTGTCCGCCTGGGTGCGGTTCTCCAGCGACACCGTGCCCGGCAGTCCCGACCTGATGACCACCCTCGGCATCGGCATCAAGCTGTTCGGTGTGCCCGGCCCGAAGCTGCTGGAGGGCTACGCCGAGGCCGGCACCCAGGACCTGCTGCTGCAGAACTTCGACGTCTTCTTCGTCGACACCGCCCAGGACATGTGCGAGTTCACCAAGGCCGGTGTCATCGACGGCAGTTACGACAAGTACCTGGAAGCCCATCCGGTCACCCGCGAAATCCTCGACGCGATGGCCAAGTTCGAGCCGAGCGTGCTGACCGCCACCTACTGGGGTGTGCTCCCCTACGCCTTCGGACCGGATCGTTTCGTCAAGTACAAGCTGGTGCCCGCCGGTTGCGAGACCGGCGACCCGGCGGCGACTCCGCCCGACGAGAACCCCACCTACCTCGGTGCCGACCTGGTCCACCGGCTCAAGGCCGGTCCGGCGGCCTTCGACCTGATGCTCCAGTTCCGCACCGACGACGAGAAGATGCCGCTGGACCGGGCGACCGTGCGGTGGGAGGAGTCCGAGAGCGCCCCCGTGAAGGTGGCCCGGCTGACCCTCCAGCAGCAGGACGTCACGGCCCGCGGCCAGGCCGCGTACGGTGAGAACCTCGCCCTCAACCCGTGGCACGGTCTCGCCGAGCACACCCCGGTGGGCAGCATCGCCGAGGTGCGCAGGACGGTGTACCTGGCCTCGGCCGAACAGCGCCGCGACGTGAACGGCGTCCCGACGGCCGAGCCCGGCCCCGCCCGTCCGCAGATCACCCCGCCGGCGGCCCGCGACACCCGGATCGTCCGGGCCGCCGTGCACCCGGCCATCGGCGTGGCCCGGGTCGGCGACAGCACGATGGACGACTTCGTCCTCGCCCCCGAGGTCGACGATCCGGCCCCGCTGCCCGCCGGGAGCTACAAGGACGTCACCGGCGCCCTGAAGCGCCAGGCCGTCCGGTTCCGGGTCTACGGTTACAACGCCGCCGGCCAGCCGGTCGCCGAACTGACCGCCGACAACGCCGACCTGCGCTGGACCGTGCACGTCGCCAACTCGAAGGCGGCCTGGTACCAGTTCCAGATCGCCCTCGACATCCCGGAGGCGAACCAGTCCGACGCCAGCAACCTGCGCAACCCCAAGATCCAGGCCGACCAGCGCAAGGACCTCCTGGTCATCGACCCCGGCCCCCGTTCGGTGCGCGGCCGCGACCGCTCCGACAAGCCCGAGTACCGCTTCGACACCGGCACCTTCATGGGCAAACCCGTCTACCTCGGGGAACTGCGCACCGACGACAGCGGCCGGCTGATCTTCCTCGGCGGCCACGGCGTCTCGGCCTCGTCGACCGGCACCCCCGCCGACACCTTCGCCAACAACGACGGCTGGTACGACGACACCTCCGACGGCCCGGTCACCGCCGAGGTGAGCATCGACGGACGGCCGATCCCGGTCGAGCCGGGCTGGGTGGTGACCGCGCCCCCCAACTACGCGCCCGAACTCGCCTCGGTACGCACGATGTACGACCTGGTGCGCGACTCCTTCTTCAGCGCCGGGCAGCTCCCCGAGCCGCAGCAGGTCTCGTTCACCCGTGACGTGCTGCCCGTGCTGCGCCGGCTGTCCGGCCTGCAGTGGGTCAACAAGGGCCTGGCCACCCAGTTCGGCTTCGGCGGCCGCGAGTTCCTCCTCGACCCCGCCCGGGTCGCCGCGCTGGCCGACCCCTCGCCCGTCCAGCGGGAACTGCGCCGGCAGATCTGGCTCGCCGTCCGCGACTACGACCGCGACGGCATGTCACCGGTGCCCTGGCCGCCGGTCTACGGCGACGCGATGAACCTGCCGCCCCAGTCCGTGCGCCAGCACATGACGCTCTCCGCGTTGCAGTACCGCCTCCTGCAGCGCTGGGCCCGCGGGGACTTCGTCGACGACTACGACCCGACGGCCGCGCCGCCCGCCACCCTCGACGACGTCCCGTTCGCCGAACAGCCCGGGACCCTCGACCGGGCGGCCCTGTCGTTCTGCCTCGCCGACGCCTTCCACCCGGGCTGCGAGCTGACCTGGCCGATGCGCCACATCACCCTGTACAGCGGCCCGTTCCGGGTGCGGCACCGCGACCCGGCGGCGCCTCCCCCGCCCGACTACGGCCAGACCCTGACGCCGGAGCTCGCGCTCTCCCTCGACGGCCCGCTGCACGCCCAGGGCCCGGGCGACCTGACCCGGTGGATGGCGGTGCCGTGGCAGACCGACACGGCGAGCTGCCGGTCGGGCTACGAGTACGGCGTCTCGCTCGGCTTCGGCCCGTACGACCCGTACCTGCCCACCTTCTGGCCGGCCCGGGTGCCCAACCACGTGCTCGCCGAGGAGGACTACGACGTGGTGATGGACACCTCCCGCCCGATCGCCGATCGCCTGGCCGCGTTCCAGAACCGGCGGACCTGGCTCCGCTGGCTGCCCCGCGACTACACGGCCGCCATCAACGCGATGGTGCAGGACTTCGGCAGGCTCGGGGTGGTCGAGCGTCGGCCCGGCCCCAGCGACGATCCCCGTCTCCCGGCGGAGGTCCTGGTGGAGTCCGAGGTGAGCTTCCCCGCCGAGCCCGCCCCGCCGGCCGGGCGCAACCTGGTCACCGTGCACGTGGACCGCGGCGCGGACCCCGTCCTGGGCGCGGCCGCGCTGGCCACCGCGGCCACCATGGCGGACGCTCCCGACGAGGAGGTCTCGGCCGGGTTCATCGACAAGGTCAAGCGCCTGCGGCCCAGCCGGTGAACCCTCGCCCGCCGGTTCGCGTGCGCCCGTCCGGCCCCGTCGACGCCGTCGACGCCGTCGTGGCGGGCGGCGGTCCGGCGGGCGCCGTGGCGGCGCTCGTCCTGGCCCGGGCCGGCCACCGCGTCGTGCTCCTGGACGACGGCGGCCACTCCCCGCCACGCGCCGCGCCCCCCGCCCGGCCCGCGTTCAAGATCGGGGAGTTCCTGCCGCCCGCCGCCCGGCCGCTGCTCGGCGGCCTCGGGCTGCTGGACGCCTTCCTGGCGTCCGGTCACCCCGTCTCCACCGGCACGTACGCCGCCTGGGGGTCGGAAGCGCTGCACGGCCGCAGCCACCTGTTCGACCCGTACGGGCACGGCTGGCACCTCGACCGGCTCCGCTTCGACGCCTTCCTGCGGGACACGGCCGTCGCGGCCGGCGCCGAACTGCGGCAGGCCACCGCACTGGAGCGGATCGACGACCGCCTGATCGTCCGCGAGCGGACCACCGGCGCCGTGGCGGAGCTGTCCGTCCGCTGGACGGTCGACGCGACCGGCCGACGCTGCGTCATCGGCCGACGCGGCGGCCACCGCCGACGGCAGGACCGGCTCGTCGCCGCGTACGCCGTGTTCCCCGACCGCCACCCGTCGGGCCCGGCGCAGCCGGCCGGCCCGGAGGGCCCGGGGGACGCCGAGGCCCGCACCCTGGTGGAGGCGGCGCCGCACGGCTGGTGGTACACCACCCGGATCCCGGCCGGGCGCCTGGTCGCCCATCTGACCGACGCCGACCTCGCCGACCCGTCCCTGCGGACCCCGCAGGGCTTCTGGCACGCACTCAGTCGCACCGTCCACGTCCGGCGCCGCCTGACCGGACACGGTCCGGCCGCGACGCCCGTGCCGCGCTGGACGCCGGCCCACGGCCTGCGGCTCACCCCGGCGGCCGGGCCCGGCTGGGTGGCGGCCGGGGACGCCGCCCTCGCCTTCGACCCGCTCTCCTCGCAGGGCATCCTCACCGCACTGCACACCGGTGCCCGCGCCGGACGGGCCGTGGCCGACTGCCTCGCCGACGGGGAACGGACGAGGGCATCGCTCGCCGACTACACGGCGTTCCTGGACGGCATCGCGGCGGCCTACCGAAGGAATCATGCGTACGCGTACGGCCAGGAGCGGCGTTGGCCTCTGAGTCCCTTCTGGGGTCGCCGCCGAACGGCGGACAGCCCTGCGGCGGCATAGCCTGAAAGGGCCGGAACGCTCCTCCAAGGGGTCAGTCATGACTACTCAGACGCTCGCCGTACTGGACGCCACGGAGGTCACCCAGGCCATTCAGGACCTCCAGCACAGCGTTACCCTGATCGCCGGCAAGGTCACCGTGATCCGCGCCTACGTGAGCGGCGCGAGCGGCCCCGCCACCGGCGTGAACGGCACCGTGACCCTGCTCCGGTCGCCCACCGATCCCCCGATCACCGTTTCCTCAGCCAATACCGTTTCCCTCGATCCGGCCACGCCCAAGGACCTGCCCACCCGTCGGGCCGACGCAAGTCTGAGCCTCAACTTCGTCGTGCCGAGCGTGCTGACGGCCGAAGGGGCACTCAGCGCGAGTTCGATCTCCCTGACCGACACCATGACGGGTGCCGACGTCCCGTTCAACGGGTCGTCCGGCGGCCCGACCGTGTGGTTCCACACGTCCCCGCCGCTCCGGGTGCGGGTCCTGGGGCTGCGCTACACCATGGCCGCCGCCGGGAACCCCCCGGTCACCTACACCCCGCGGGACATGGACCACACCTTCCTGATCAGCTGGCTCAGGCGCGCCTACCCGGTGGCCGACGTCGTCGAAGCACCACACGCCGTCATCGACGTCACGGCCACCCCGCCGTTCCAGTGCACCGACACCAACGCCCAGATCGCCGCCATCCGCGCGCTCGACATCAGCGCCGGCGGTGACCGGCGCACCCACTACATCGGCCAGGCGGCCGACGGCGGGTTCTTCATGCGCGGATGCGCCTCCGGGGTGCCCGACACACCCGATCCCACCACCGTCGCCTCGTCGCCGTGCGGTGCGGCCACCTGGGGCTGGGACTTCGACGGCACGTACGCCGACTGGTACGGCGGGCACGAACTCGGCCACACCTACGGCCGCAAGCACCCGGGATTCTGCGGTGAATCGAAGGACGACCTGCAGAACTACCCGTTCCAGAACGGACAGCTGGCCGACGACGCGAACAGCTTCGCCGGATTCGACGTGGGCGACCCCCAGCTGAATCTGCCGATGGCCGCCAAGCCAGGGGTGCCCTGGCACGATGTCATGACCTACTGCAACCTCCAGTGGCCCTGCAGCTACACCTACGAGGGCATCCGCCGGCGCCTGCTGGCCGAGGACTCCCTCGCAGCCGGCGCCCCGGCGCCCACCCCGGTGGCTCCGCTCCGCGAGGCCGCCCACGAACTGAGAGTCACCACGCGGAGCGGTGGCCGCCCCGACGACCGGTTCCCGAAACTCTCGGTGACCACCGTGCCGGCCCCGATACCGGCGGCCGACGAAGCGGCACGGGGAGCGGCACCCGACGCCGGGCAACTCGTCAGCGTGGTCGGGACGGTCAACCTCACCCAGCGTGCCGGTGCCATCCGCTTCGTCAACCCGGTGTCGGCGGCGGCCCAGCAACCGGCCCGGCCGGCCCCGGCCGGACAGGCCGAACAGCCGGACGGCGCCGGCCCGGACGGAGGGGTCCCGGTGGTCCTGCGGATCCAGCAGGCCGGCGGCGCACCGCCGCAGGACTTCCCGGTCACGGTCAAGCTGTCGTCGGACCCGGAACCGGGGCAGGATCGCACCGGCCTGGTCGACGCGGTCCTCCCGGTGGGGACCGACCCGGCGTCCGTCGAACTGCTCGTCGGCGGACAGGTCGTGGACACCTTCCGCCCCGGAGCCCCGCCCCCGGTCCTGCGCGGCGCCCGTCCGACGACGGCACAGGACGGGAACGTCGGGCTTGATCTGGACTTCGGCCCGGTACCGCAGGACGGTCAGACCTTTGCGACCCAGGTCAGCACTGATGGGGGACGGACCTGGCAGACCGTCGGGGTCGGCCTGAAGAACCCGACGATCACGATCGACCGAAGCCAGTTCTCTCCGGGGACACAGGTTCAGGTGAGGGTCATTTCGACCAACGGCTTCACGAGCTCGACATCGGACATCCAGAGCTTCCAGGTGTGAAGTGAAGGAGTTGCAGGAAGCGACGGAAAACAACGAGGCCGGTCAACCGTGGGGTTGACCGGCCTCATCTGTTCGTGGCCAACCGACGCAATCCTCCACCAGCAGCAATCCACCGGCGCTCCCGTCTGCGTTCCCGGCCGGATGGAGATCATTTCCCGGACGCCGCTCACCGTTCGGACGCTCACCCGCGGCTGGCTGCTCGCCCGGAGCAGCCCCTTCGCTCTCCTGAGCCGGCCGCCGCGGTGAGCTTCCCGTGGCAGGAGCGCCGAATCAGCCGGTCAGGGTGTCCTTCAGCCAGGGGGCGATCACGGCCATCGCCTCGTCGAAGCGCGAGATGGCGCAGTGGCCGGTGTCCGGGATCAGTTCGACCCGGGTGTCCCGGCGGCCCTCGAACACCAGGGTGTCGTCCTGGGGGACGTGGACGTCCTCGGCGCCGTTGACCACCAGCATCGGCCCGTTGGCGTCCTGGTCCAGCAGCGGGCGCAGGTCGAATGCCGCGAAGGCCTCGTCGAGCTCAGCCCTGGTCGGCACGGCGTCGAAGCCCAGGGCGTTGCCGACGATGCCGTCCATGCCGAAGGCGAAACCGCGACCGGGAGCGAAGGAGCGCTCCACCGGGCCGCCGAGCACCACGGAGGCGTCCACCGCCCCGGTCAGTCCGGTCCGGGCGGAGTAGTAGCCGCCCATCGAGATGCCGAAGTGGCCGACCTTCCCGTTGCCGGCCGCGCGGGCGAAGCCGACCAGTGCGGCGATCACCTCGGCCCCGGCGTCCGGGGTCATCGGCAGGTGTGCGGTCTCGCCGGTGCCGGGGAGGTCGAACAGCAGCAGCCGCGCCGGCAGGGTGAACGCGAGCTGCTCCCACATGCCGTGCAGGTCGGTCTTCCAGGAGTCCACGCCGCCGCTGGCGAGGACGACCGGGGCGTCGGCGGGCAGGCCGGGGGCGGCCATCAGGTGGACCGGCAAGGTGGCGTCGCCGCCGCGGTAGGGGACGGTGAGCGTGCGGCGCTCGAACTCCACCGGGAAGCCGGGGGCGGCGAGCACGTACTGCTCGACCTGGCGGGCGAGCGCGGTGCGCTTCGGGTCGTCGGCGAGCGAGGGGAACTTGGCCCAGCCGTACGCCTGCGCGGCCAGGCGGTGGCGCCCGGCCTCGGCGTGGCGGGCGGCGAGGGCGGACCACTCGTACACCCAGCCGCCGGGCCGGTCGGGCCACATCTCGGTGACGGCGGCGCGGACCGCGTCCACCTCGTCGGCGGGCAGGCCGAGGGCCATCTGCGGGTAACGCTCGACGAACAGGTCCTGCGGGTCCAGGGGCCAGGTGAAGGACATGGTGGTGCCTCCTGTCGCACTTAAAGCCGGAATTCCTGCGTTAACGACTATGCGCCCGGGCGACGCCTAACGCAAGCATCCTTGCGTTAATGTGGTGGCCGAGGTGATCCGCATGACCGAAGAAGAGCCGGAACCGATCCGCCGCCGCCCGGGCGGCCGTGCCGCCCGCGTGCGCCAGGCCGTTCTGGCGGCCGCCGCGGAGCTGCTGGCCGAGGAGGGCGTCGACCGGCTCAGCATCGCCGGGGTGGCGGCGCGCGCAGGGGTCAACGAGACCACGGTGTACCGGCGTTGGGGCACCCGGGAGAAGCTCGTGCTGGATGCCATGCTCACCGGCAGCAACGAGGGCATCCCCGTCCCCGACACCGGAGCCGTCCGCACCGACCTGGCCGCCTTCGCCCGCGCGCTGGCCCAGTACCTCGCCACCCCGACCGGCCGCTCCGTCGCCCGGGCGGCCGTACTCAGTTCCGACGACCCCGACCTCGCCGAGGCCTGGCAGACCTTCTGGCAGTCCCGCCTCGACCAGGCCGGCGCCATCGTCGACCGGGCCGTCGCACGCGGGGAACTCCCCACGGACACCGACACGGCCCTGGCCCTGGAACTGCTCTGCGCCCCGCTCCAGACCCGCGCCCTGCTCGGCCACCGCCCGATCGAGCCCGACCTGCCGGAGCGCCTGACGGACATGGTCCTGGACGGACTGAGGGGGAAGAGCCAGGCCCTCCACTCGTTCGGGCGCAGCTGACCGCCCTTCGGTTTCCGGCCTTCCCCTCGAGTCCATGATCCGCCCGGATGGCGCCCCATCGGACGTCCCGACCCTCCAGGAAAGGCACAGTTCGCACGACCACAGAGGGCGGAAAGCCGATCGCGGCGATCACCGACCTCGCCCGGCCGGCCGCGGCGCAGGCCCTTGATGCGGCAGGGAGACAGAACGGCCGGTCGGCCCGACCGCAAGGAGAACCTGCGGAGCCCGCCCCGGCCCACCCAGCGCGAAGGCGTGGCACACAGTGAAGATCTGCATACGCACCGTATGATTCGGCCCAGTCGATTCCGCCCGGGTGGAGCGCAGGCACCGCCCCGAACGGGACCCCGCCGTCCGCAAGGAGGAGCACGATGCCGAAGCCCACGGCCACGATCACGGCGAAAGCCAAGGACAAGACGGTCGAACGGATCAAGCGGTTTCTGGAACTCGGCGACTACGACGTCAAGGTGACGATCGATCCGAACGCGACGGACACCGTGGTGACGGTCGGCACGACGACTCTCAAAAACCCCACGCCGGCCCAGCTCGCGGCGACGATGGATCTGCTGCTTCCCAAGAAGAGTTCGACGTACGACCTCGTCGTGATCGGGGGAGGCCCGGCCGGCCTGGCCGCAGCCATCAACGCCCGCAGCCTCTACGACCTCACCACGCTCATCATCGAGCAGTACGCCCCCGGCGGAACGGCCGCCACGGCGGTCAACCAGATCGACAACTACCTCGGGTTCGATGAGGGGATCGACGCCGGCGACCTGTGCCACAGGGCCGTCCTCCAGGCGAAGAAGTTCGAGGCGCAGTGGCTTCCCGGCTACGGCGTGACGGCCTTCAAGCCCAGCGACGATCCGAAGACGAAGAAGCACGAGATCACCGCGACGAACTCGGACGCCCCCCACGACGCCGTGACGGTGAGCGCCTCACTGGTCCTGCTCGCCACCGGCGTCATCCCGCGCAAGCTGACCCAGCCCACCGCCGCCGCCTTCGAGGACGAGGGCATCTACTACTACGCCCTGCCCGCGGACGCGGAGGGCGTGACGGCGAAGGACACGATCATGGTCATCGGCGGCGGCGACTCGGCCGGACGGGCCGCGCTCATGTTCTCCGGCAAGGGCGCCAAGGTTGTCATGCTGATCCGCGACACCTTGACCAAAACGATGCTCAAGGTGATCTCCGACAAGATCAAGGCCGACAAGAACATCACCGTCGTGGAGAACACCGAGGCCACCGAGTTCGACGCCATCAAGACCCCGCCGCCGGACAACCCGAACGCGAAACTGACGGTGGTCGCCAAGGCCAAGTCGTACGCCGTCACCGCCGTCTACGCCCTCATCAGTGCCGACCCCCAGACCAAGTGGATCGAGGACGCGGGCATCACCGTCGTCCGCAAGAACGAGACGGACAAGTACGGACTCGTCGCCACCGGCCTGGACATCTTCCTCGACGCCATCAAGAAGGGGACGTTCAAATACGAGGAGCACAAGAAGGACCTCGAGAACGTGACCGACATGGCCACCAACAAACCCGGCGTCTTCGCGGCCGGAGACGTCCGCTACCGCGCCGAACGCCGCATCGCCACCGCCGCGGGCGAGGGCACGGAGGCCGCCCTGGCCATGCACAACTACCTGAAGGCCAACCCCAAGGTCCTCGACGCCGAGGCAGGCCGGGCGGCCCCCTACTACTACCTGGCCTGACCCCCGGCGCACACCCGGGCCGTGCCCGGCCGCCACCATCCGCCACACCCCACCTGAACAGCGAAAACGCGGATCGCCCCTCACGGTGTCGTGAGGGGCGATCCGCGTCTCCTGACGTCAAAACGGCCGGGCAAACCGACATGGTGTCGGTTTGACCGGCCGCATTGGGTCGGTTGACCTTTTGTGCGCGAGGGGGGAGTTGAACCCCCACGCCCTTTCGGGCACTGGAACCTGAATCCAGCGCGTCTGCCTATTCCGCCACCCGCGCATCTGGGTGATGGGGTAAATCGTAGCCCATCCACGGGGGTGCTCCGGACCAGGCCGGAAGGGTCAGGGGGCGATGCGCTCGACGATCCAGTCGATCAGGGCGCCGGAGATGTGGCCGTGCTCGTTGTTGTCGGTGTCGAGGGCGTAGTCGTCCAGGTGGCTCTTCCCGCTGTCGGGCGTGGGGACGGGAGCCTTCAGGTCGACGTCCCACTTCGCCGGGTCGTAGTCCAGCGCCACCGCGCTGACGGCCGGGACGAAGGCGCCGCTGCGGTAGTCGTCGGCGATCTTCGCCTTGAGCGCGTCCGCGACCAGGCCGAAGGTGCCCATCGTGCCGCCGGGCGCGTTGTCCAGCGCCGGGACCTCGGTGGTGGTGCTGCGACGCACCGCCAGGCCGAGGTGCATGCCGCCGATCTTCTGCTTCTCGCCCTTGTCCGGCTGGAACCGGGCGGTGGCGCTGGCGATCAGGGCCTGCCAGTCGAAGGCGACCTCGCCCGTCGGCAGCGGAAGGCCGACGCCGTCGCCCCGGCCGTTGGCGACGCCGAGCTTGAGCGGGCGCTGCGGGAAGTTGCCGATGCTCTGGAAGTCCCGCAGGAAGTCGTCCCGCAGTTCGCTGGACCGCGCGGCCACCGGGCCCTCGTACTTGGAGTTCTCCACCCAGGCCCAGAGCAGCTGCTGCGCGGCGGGGCTCCGGATCAGATCGGCCTGCTTGGCCCCATCGGGCCCGGCCGGGGTGAAGTCCTCGAAGAAGTAGGCCATCTGCTGGAGGATCAGCGGGATCCAGGCGCCGTTGTGCGGCGAGTCGTACGAGAGGTACGTCGCGGTCTGGTGGTCGACCTGCTGGGACTCCAGCTTGGCGAGCGCGTAGCGGGTGACGATCCCGCCCATGCTCACCCCGCCGACGGTCAGCGGCGTGTCGCTCTTGCGCTCCTCGATCGCCCTGAGGATGGCGCTGATCGCGACCTCGGCGTTGGCCTGGATGTGGGTGTGCCGCTCCTCGAAGCCGAGCAGGATCACGTCGATGCCACGGCGCAGCAGCTGGTCGAGGAAGCCCGGCTTGCCGGCCTCGTACTCCTGGTTGAAGTGCGCGAACAGCCCGGGCAGGTCGCTCGGGCCGTAGCTGAAGCCGTCCGAGAAGATGAACGGCCGGCTGAGGCCGAACTTCGGGTTGGCGTAGTAGACCGCGGCCTGGCCCTTCGCGACCTGGCCCTCGTAGGGCGAGGCACCGGTCAGGTCCCACACCACGTCGGGCTGCCGTCCATCGGCGGGGGCGGTCAACGCCGTGGTGAACCAGATCCCCGGCGTCAGCTGGGCGGTCGCCTCCGCCAGCTCCGCCCGGGAGGGCTCCGCCTGGCCCTCCAGGAGGGTGAGGGCGACATCGACCCTGGGTTCCTGTGCCATGAACTACCACCTCTGTTGATCGAACAGGGATCATCCGTGCACGCTGGGCGACGCTAACTGCTCGACTACTCACAGCACCAGCCCAAAACGCAGAGTGATCGAAAATGTTTGGTCAGGATCGCCAGGCGATCAGAAACGGTCAGCCAGGCGGGGAAAAGGAGGGCGGACGCGGGCCACCCCTCGCCAACGAGCCGACCGGGCACCGGGGTTGCCGCCCACGCACGGCCGGGATCGGCGAGTTCGCCCGGGCGCGCCCGCACCCGGGCCCACGGACCCCGCCTTCGGACGCACGCAGAGTGTGATCACTGTGTGACGAAGCGGGGTTGGCGATCGATCACCTGGGGTAGTGCCCGCACGACAGACCGCAATCGGCGCGAGAGGAACCAGCATGGGCGATCAGCCGCAGGCACCGTACGACGAGGCCGACCTCATCTTCCACAACGGTGAGATCGTGACGGTGGCCGAGCCGCCCACCGCCGAGGCCGTGGCGGTGAAGAACGGCATCATCGTCTTCGTCGGCGACCACGCCGCGGCCCTCGACCGCTGGCGCGGTCCCGCCACGCAGGTGCGTGATCTCGAAGGCCGGGCGCTGCTCCCGGGGTTCATCGACGCGCACGGCCACCTCGGGGGCATCGGCCTCCAGGCCACCATCGCCAATCTGCTGGCCGACCCGGACGGCGACGTCACCGACATCGCCTCGCTCCAGCAGAAGCTGCGGGACTGGGCGGACACACCGGTCGGGCGTGCCTCGGAGTGGATCGTCGGCTTCGGCTACGACGACGCCATGCTGGAAGAGGGTGCGCACCCCACCCGGGACGACCTGGACGAGGTGTCCACCGAGCGGCCGGTGCTGGCGATCCACCAGTCCTTCCACCTGGGGGCGGTGAACAGCCTGGGGCTGGCAGCGCTCGGCTACACCCCCGACAGCGACGACCCCGACGGCGGCGTCATCCGCCGCCGGGAGGACGTCGAAGCCCCTCCGCACGGCGAGCCGAACGGGGTGCTGGAGGAGACGGCCTTCTCCCCCGCCTCGGCGGCGGCGATGGCGGGCCTGCCGGAGTCCGCGCGGCTCGGCCTGTTCGGCAAGGGGGCGGAGTCGGCGGCCTCGTTCGGCTTCACGACGGTCCAGGAGGGCGGCACCACCCTGGAGAACCTGGACATCCTGCGGGCGATCGCCGCCGCCGTGCCGTTCGAGATCGACGTCGTCGCCTACGCGCGGGCCGACGAGGCCACGGCGGCGGTGCTGAACCGGGACGCGATCGGGGACCCGGTCGAGGCAGGCCCGAAGTACGTCAACGGTGTGCGGGCCGCAGGCGTGAAGATGTACCTGGACGGCTCCCCGCAGGGCCGCACCGCCTGGCTCACCAAGCCGTACGCGAAGCCCCCGGCGGGCAAGCCGGACGACTACCGCGGCTACCCCGCCATCAAGGACGACGCCGTCGTCCTGACCCAGGTGCGGACGGCGTACGAGCACGGCTGGCAGGTGCTCGCGCACGTCAACGGGGACGCCTCGATCGACCAGTTCATCGGCGCGGTCAGGGCCGCCACCGAGGAGGCCGGGCCCGGCGACCGGCGGACGGTCGCGATCCACGCCCAGACCGCCCGCCATGACCAGATCAACGACTTCGCCCTGCTCGGCATCATCCCGTCGTTCTTCTCCATGCACACCTACTACTGGGGCGACTGGTACCGGAAGACCGTCCTCGGCGAGGAGCGCGCCGCGAACATCTCCCCGGCCCGCTGGGCGCTGGAGCGCCGCATGATCTACACCTCGCACCACGACGCCCCGGTGGCGCTGCCCAACTCGATCGCCATCCTGTCCAGCCAGGTCACCCGCCGCACCCGCACCGACAAGGTCGTCCTCGGCCCGGACCAGTGCGTGTCGGCCCTGGACGCCGTCCGGTCGATCACCATCAACGCCGCCCACCAGTACTTCGAGCAGGACACCAAGGGCAGCATCGAGGTCGGCAAACTCGCCGACCTGGTCATCCTCAGCGCCAACCCCGTGACGGTCGCCCCGGAGGAGATCCAGCACATCAAGGTCGCCGAGACCATCAAGGCCGGCCGGACGATCCACCCGGCGATCGCCTCCCGCACCGTCCCCCACGGCGCCGTCCGGACTCCCCCGGTCGACTACCAGTGGCACTGCAACTGCTGACCCGCCCCGGGACGGTCGGAGGCCGGCAGCCACCGCAACCGGCGGCTGCCGGCCTCCGAACACTCACCGACGACGATCCGCGATGGCGCGTCGGCCGACCTGCCGACGCGCCATCGATGCGCTGTGCGACTCAGGGCAGCAAGGTGAGAACGGCGCAATGCGCGGGCTTCACGACCGTGAAGTGCCGACGATCCAACGTCGCCACCCGATCCACGCCCAGCCGCTCGGCAAGGTCCGCCGGACCATCGATGATTCCCGCAAGGGACAGCAGCCGGTCGGAGTGCCCGGCCTCCGCCTCCCGAGTCTCGTCCTCCGCGGTCAGGCCCTCCGCCACCGGCGCCAGTTCCTCGTCCTGCGTGACGAGCGGCATCAATCGCCGCACCTGGGCCGGGGTCATCCGATCCACCAGGTGGTGCATGTCCTCGCAGTCGTGCGCAACGCTCACATCGGCAGTCCAGTTCTTCACACCCTCGGCGGCCACGCGATCACGCTGAGTTTCCACCTCGACGCCTGGGCGAACCCTGAGCCAAGGTTTCGAATCCCGTCGACACCCCTCCACGCCGATGGTGTACTTGACCAATGCCTTTCCCATCCAAAGCAATTGGGGTGCATCCATGTTCCGCAGCACCGGCCCGCGCGACTTCCGCATCCCGTCCTCCCGCGAGGTGGCCGAGGATTTCGGCGAGCCGATCGCCGTCCTGCGGCAGCCTCCGGGCGAGTGGTTCACGCTGCTGGGGCGGCAGAATTCCAACGGGTTCCTCTGCCACCTCGACGTCAACTACCACGTGAACAAGGACCTGGTCGCGATCGTCCAGACCTCACGGCCCGTGCCCGAGAGTCACCGGGTGAAGTCGCTGACCACACCCGAGACCCAGCTCCAGGTCTTCCTCGCCAACTCGGATCGGCTCGGGCCAGGTCCGTACCGGGGCCGCGTCATCACTCCGGACTCCCGGCGCACCGAGGTCCGGCTGGACGGGGTCGCCGTCGCCGTCGACGCGTACTCCGCCGAAGGCTGCACCAGCGCCCGGCTCCCGCACGGCGCCGGGTACCTCATCGTCACCGCGCCCGACGAGCACTGGGCGCTCGCCTCCGACCTCGCCCTCCGCCCGCCCGCCGCGTTCTAACCGGCCTCCCGTCCCCGGAAGGTCCGCCGGTACTCGCGCGGGGCGACGCCGACCCGTGCCACGAAGGCGGGCCGCAGGGACACCGCCGAGCCGAAGCCGCAGCGGACGGCGATGGCGTCCACCGGCAGGTCGGTCTCCTCCAGCAGCCGCTGCGCCGCCAGGACCCGCTGCTCCAGCAGCCACCGCAGCGGGGTGGTGCCGGTGGTCTCGCCGAAGCGGCGGGCGAAGGAGCGCTCCGACATCAGCGCCAGCCCGGCCATCCGGCGGACGCTCCACGGGGTGTCCAGCGAGCCCAGGATCTCCGTGCGGGCCCGGGCCAGCGTGTCGTCGCCGCGGCCGGCGTCCTCCGGCACCGGGGAGGGGATGAACTGGGCCTGGCCGCCGGGCCGGAACGGCGCGGTGACCATCGCACGGGCGATCGCGGCGGCGGCCTGCTGGCCGTGCGCGGCGCGGACCAGGTGCAGACAGAGGTCGATACCGGCCGCCACTCCGGCGGAGGTCCACAGGTCGCCCCCGCCGGTGAACAGCACCTCGGGGTGGACGTCCACGGCCGGGAAGCGGCGGGCGAGTTCGGGCGCGAGGGCCCAGTGGGTGGTGGCGGTACGGCCCTCCAGCAGCCCGGCCTCGGCGAGGACGAACGCGCCCGCGCAGAGCGAGGCGATCGACACGCCCCGTTCGTGTGCGGCCCGCAGCGCCGCCAGGACCGCCGGATCGCGCGGCTCCGTCGGGTTCTCCAGCCCGGGCACGACGATCAGATCGCAGTCCAGCAGGGCGTCCAGCCCGAAGTCCGGCACCCGCTCCAGGCCGCCCCCGAGCCGCACCCGGGCGCCGTCCGGTCCGCACACCCGCAGCTCGAAATGGGGCAGCCCGGGCCGGGTGACCCGGTTCGACCACACCTCCCCGATCACCGCGTAGTCGAACGGCCGGACACCATCGAAGATCAGACAACCCACCCTGCGCATGGCAGAAATCTAGCGGCGGCCGACCCCTGGGGCCCGGAACCAACACGTGCCCGGCCGGTGGGACCGGACCGCGCACCCTGGCAGAAATCTATCGATACCTGGCACCACGACCCATCACGGACGGTACGCGTCGCGTTGCAGGATGGAGCCATGACCAACACCAGCGCGCTCGACGCGCCACTGACCATTGACACCGACTCCGTCCTCGTCCTGATCGACGTTCAGAAGGGTTTCGAGGACTACGCGTTCTGGGGCACCCGCGACAACCCGGAGGCCGAGCAGCGGATCGGCGAGCTGGTCTCCGCATGGGAGAGCACCGGACGACCGATCGTGGTGGTGCAGCACGCGTCGCAGGTCGGACCGCTGGTGCCGGGGACTTCCGGGTTCGAGCTCAAGGACGTGGTCGCGGGCGTGCGCGCGGACCTGCACATCACCAAGCCGGTCAACAGCGCCTTCTACGGCACGCCGGACCTGCACGCCTGGCTCCAGCAGCGGGGCGCACGGCAGGTGGTGATCACCGGGATCATGACGAACGTGTGCAACGAGACCACCGCACGGATGGCCGGCAACCTCGGCTACGACACCGTCTTCCCGGCCGACGCCATGCACACCTTCGACATGGCCGGCCCGGACGGCGCGACCGTCCCGGCCGCCGAACTCGCCCGCGCCACCGGGGCGGTGCTGCACGCGATGCGGTTCGCCAAGGTCACCACCACCGAGGCCGTGGTGGCGGCGGCCCAGTCGGCCGCCGTGATCAGCTGATCAGCCACTCAGTCGCTCATGGACCGTCCCCTCCACCGCGTCGAGTAGCACGACGTCCCGGCCGGGACCGGTGGCCACCTCGTAAAGGCGGGCCAACGCCTCGACCTTGGTGGGGAGTTCAAGCCAGAGCGCGGCGGCCGCCGCCGCCCGGAACATCGTCAGCGCCAACCCCGACCCGACAACGCGACCGCTCCTGGGGGGACGGCCGCGCTGAACCGCGGCACAGGGTGAGGAACTGACATACAACCAGCTCCTTCGCGGCACGGAAGCGGCACGGCCCGGCAGAGGGCTAGGCTTTTCGCACCACCCGAACGGCCCTCTGAAGCCGCGGCGCAGACACGCCCAGGCCGGACAGCACTCCAACCGGGGCCGTGAGCGCGCGAAAGGGCACTTGGTGTCTCTGCTCGACCTTGACTCGGCCCCGGCCAGAGCCGTCACCGAGGCCGCTTCCTCCCGCCTCGACGTTCGACTCTCCGGATGCGCGGCGGCGCATCCGGCCGGGCGGCATGCCGGACACAGCCCGATGGAGGTGCCCTGGTGGTAGGCGCCCCCCTGTCGCCGGGCGGTCACCCGAAGAAGGAGATTCGGGAGGCGTTGGAAAAGTGGGTGGCCCAAGGCTGGGCTCTCCACCAGGACGGACACTGGGGCAGGCTTTACTGCCCGTGCGCGGCCCGGTGCACCACGATCCCGATCAGCAGCACCCCGAGGAATGCCGGAAACGAAGCCAAGCGGATCAACCGTACGGCCGCCCGCTGCCCACTGCCGCCCGAGGCCGCCAACCGAAGCCTGACAGGGTTGCCCCGCAACTAGTCACACAGCGAAATGTCCACTTTATGGCTATTTAACCGTTGACGAACGACAACACTTCTGCCATCGTGAGGATGTCGAGCAGAAGGGGGACGCCATGGAGTACGAGTTCACCTTCGTTGTCGCCGGTGTCGATGTAGACGACGATTCGGCGGTTGAAACCCTCCGCGAGCAGATGGATGCAATGCTGGCCCGCGCGGGCGGCTTGAATTTGTTGACGGTCGCCTTTGACGGCGCCACTGCTGTCCAGGCCGCACTCGGTGCGGTGTCGGTGGCACACGCGACACTTCCCCAGCTTCGGGTGCTGAGGCTCGACCGAGATCTCGTGGGCATCCACGAGATTGCCGACCGGACCGACCGGACCCGCCAGAACGTGGCCCAGTGGATCAACGGAAGCCGCAAGTCGGGAGGCACCCCCTTCCCCCCTCCGGAAGGTACGGCGGGCCGCTCCCAGGTCTGGCTGTGGACCGAGGTCAATCAGTGGCTGGCCCAGCACGGCCTGGCCGATGACATCGCCTACCCGACACGGGAAGAGATGACCGAGATCGACTTCGCCGTCGCGAACTCGATGTCCCTGAACTTCCGCGCGGCGTCGGACGACCCGTCATTCAATCTGGCGCGGGATGCCGTGATCGAACGTCTCCGGTCGAACGACATCACCGGTTTCATGAACTTCCTCTCCAGCATCGACGGTGGCGCAGGATCCGGTGAGCACGACCTGATCGTGGCGGCCGCCGACGAGCCCGCGCGTCATGTCATGGAACGCATCGGACGGATCGGCCACCAGTCGATCCTGGTAACGATGATCGACAACAGCCTTGTGGCATCCGTGATGTCGCCGCGGCTACCGGCCCGCCCGGTCAGCGTCGTCCCCGTACCGCACGGAACCACGGTCCGCACGTGGATGGAGTTGCTTCGGGAGCATCCGCACGCCGCCTTCGCCCCGGTGGCGGAGGACGAAGAGCCGGGCGGGGCATCAGGGGCGATTCAGCGGGTTCTCTCCATCGCGGCCTGAGCGCTTCGCGGGCCGCTGCCGCCCCCGCCGGCAGCGGTCGGTGCCCGGCCCAAGCCCTAGCGACCGACCGAACCGTCCAGCTGTTCGCGGAGGATGTCGGCGTGGCCGGCGTGCCGGCCGGTCTCCTCGATCATGTGGACGAGCAGCCAGCGCATCGACGGGGCTTCGGCGTCGGGGCGCAGCGAGCGCACGCCGGGGTGGTCGAGGTCGGTGGCCGCGGCGGCGATCACCTCGTTGGCCCGGGCGATCGCGGCCCGGTAGGCGGCGACCGATCCGGCCACCGTCTCGTCGCCGGGCGAGGGCGCGTCGTCGTCCCAGGGTTCGACGTCCGCGCCCCGGTAGGCCCAGACGAACCAGTTGAGTTCGACGGCGGTGAGGTGCCGCACCAGCCAGAGCAGGCTGGTGCCGGAGGCGACGCCGGGCCGCCGGGCGTCCTCGTCGGAGAGCCCCGCGGTCTTGCCGATGACGGCCTCGCGCAGGTAGTCGAGAAAGGTGAGCAGGGTGGTCGGCTCGTCGGCGTTGAGCCCGGGCGGGCGGACGTCGCGGCCCACGGACGGTGTGGTCTTCCCGTTCACTCGTACCCCCCTGAATCGCTCCGGCCGCACCGTCACCAGCCCTGGGTGTGCAGCCAGTCGGCGAGGTGGCGTGCGCAGTCGTCGACCGACTCGCGCCAGGTGTGCCCGGCGTCCGCGCCGGCCTCGTCGCTGACGTGCTTGACCAGCCGGACGGGCACGCCCGCCCGGTGGGCGACGGTGGCGAGGGCGTAGCCCTCCATGTCGACCAGGTCGGCGTGCTCGGCCAGGCGCTCGCGGGCGGCCGGGTCGGAGACGAAGAGGTCGCCGGTGGCCAGTACCGGGCCGTCGCCCTTGCCGACGACGAGCGGCGCGCCGTAGGTGCGGCCGGTGAGGGCGTACAGGGCCGGGGTGTCGATGTCGTGCTGGAGCACCTGGGTGACCTGGTGGGTGCCTTCCCAGCCGGGGCGCAGGGCGCCGGCGGTGCCGAGGTTGACCACCTCGCTGGGGTGCTCCCCCCGGGCGAGGACGGTGGCCAGCGCGGCGGCGGCGTTGACCTTGCCGATGCCGGTGAGCAGCACGGGGAGCCGGTCGCCGAGGTGGGCGGCCTCCTCCCGGACGGCGACGACGAGCAGCGGACGGTCGGCGGAGATGGTTCCAAGCAGGCGCATACGGCCCATGGTACGGAGCGGTCCCCGCCGAACCGGTGCCCGGACACAAGCGGACCCCTCCCCTCCGACTGTCCGGGGAACCGCATAAGGTGCATCCCGCGTCGCAGCGATCGCCGCCCGCCCCGCGTCCGGCGGCAGCGGCCGTTCCGCCGCTCGGAGATGCTCAAGATCGGCGCAAGTCGGGTGTGGCCGCGGGGACTGACGGCCATACTGCTGGCAACGGCCGGGCCCCGGATGACGGGGCGGGCCACAGGGGAGGGTGAGGCGGGTGGCGACACCAGTACGTACACAGGAGCCGGGCGCGGTGGTGCCGGTACCGCCCGGCGGCCCGGCGGCGGCGGTCCCGGCCACCGGGCTGCGCGCCCGGCTCGGCCGGGCCACCGGAACGGCGCCGGGCCGGCTGCGGCTGGCCGGGGCCCTGCTGGCCGTGCTCACCGTGGCGTTCGGCGCGCTCACCGCCTGGCAGGTCAACTCCCGTGCGCAGGCGGCGGAACGGGTGGTCTCGTACAGCCAGCCGCTGAGCCAGGCGGCCGCCGACATCCACCGCTCGCTGGCCGACGCGGACACCACGGCGGCCACCGGCTTCCTGCTGGCCGGTGCGGAGCCGAAGGCCGTCCGGGACCGGTACGAGCAGGACCTGGCGACGGCCTCCCGGCTGATCACCGAGGCCGCGGCGCGGACCACCGCCTCCTCCCCAGCCCAGGGCTGGCTCACCACGCTCAACCAGCAGGTGCCGGTCTACGCCGGTCTGGTGGAGGCCGCCCGGGCGGACAACCGACAGGGCTTCCCGCTCGGCGGCGCCTATCTGCGGTACGCCTCCGACCAGATGCGGACGGTGCTGCTGCCGGCCGCCGCCCAGCTGACCGCCGCCGAGAACCAGGAGCTGGCGGACGACTTCGCCGAGGCCAAGGCCGTGCCGTGGGCGGCGTACGGGCTGGGCGTGGTGACCCTGGGCGCGCTGGTCTGGGTGCAGATCAGGCTGTTCCGGCGCACCAACCGGGTGTTCAACCCCGGTCTGCTCGGCGCGACCGCCGCCGTGCTGGCCGGGGCGCTCTGGCTGACGGTCGCGGGGCTGGACGCGCACAACGGCCTGGCGCGCAGCGAGTCCAGGGGCGCGGCCCCGCTGCGGGCGCTCAACGCGGCCCGGGTGGACGTGCTGACCGCCCGGCTGGCGGAGAACCTGCACTTCGTCGCCCGGGGTTCGAGCACCACGTACGCGGACCTGTGGACGACGACGACCGAGCACCTGGAGAGCCGCAAGGAGGGCGACGGGGATCTCCCCCGCGGCGGCACGCTGGTGACGGCGCTGCGGCTGGCCCCGCCGGACGCGTCCCCGGCCATCGGGGACGCCAGGACGCGGTACGAGGAGTGGTACGACCGGCACGCCGCGGCGAGCAGGCTGGAGAACGTCGACGCGGACTACCAGGGCGCGCTGGACGCCACGGTGACGGTCAAGGAGGCGGACGTGCCGAAGAGCGCCGACGCCTCGTTCAGCGCCGCCGACCAGGGGCTGGCCAACGCCGCCGGGATCGAGCTGAAGGAGTTCCGGCAGGCGGCCGAGGGCATCGACGGGGACCTGCGCACCGCCGCCGTGGCGGTGGCGCTGCTGGCCCTGGTGGCGGCCGTGGCGGCGGCGCGCGGCCTCGGCCGGCGACTGGCCGAGTACCGGTAGAGGGGGAACGGACATCATGCGCAAGGGAAACGTACGGGCCCGGTCGGTGACGGCGGTGGCGCTGCTGGCGTCCTGCGCGGCGGTGCTGGGCGCGGGCGCCCCGCAGGGCGCCGTGCTGCCGGCGGCGGCCGCGGGGCAGCGGGCACCCCGGGCAGAACAGGCGCCGCAGCAGCCGCAGGCCGACTGCGACGTCTACAAGAGCGTGCCGGCGAGCACCGAGGACGGCCCGGCGGTGAAGGCGATCAAGGCCCGGCGCAGCCTGGTGATCGGCGTGGACCAGAACAGCTACCGCTGGGGCGCGCGCAACCCGAACACCGGTCAGATCGAGGGCTTCGACATCGACCTCGCCAAGGCGATCGGCACGGCCCTCATGGGCGACCCGGAGAAGGTGACCCTCAAGGCGGTGCCGACCGCCGAGCGGATCAAGTTCATCCAGGAGGGCCGGGTCGACCTGATCGTCCGGACCATGACGATCACCTGCGACCGGCTGGACCAGGTCGCCTTCTCCAAGCCGTACTTCACCACCAGCCAGCGGGTGCTGGCGCCGAAGTCGTCGCCGGCCAGGACCATAGACGAGGCGGTGAACGGCAAGACCGTCTGCGCCGCGTCGAGCTCCTCGGCGGAGGACGAGCTGAAGGCCCGCCCGAAGGTCGGGAAGATCGTCACGGTGGAGAACCACCTGGACTGCCTGGTGCTGATGCAGCTCGGCAAGATCGACGCGACCATGACCGACGACGGCCTCGCGGCGAGCCAGGCGGCCCAGGACCAGACCGTCCGGGTGGTGGACGGCGAGGTCCGGCCGGCCGTCATGGGCATCGCGATGCTGAAGAACAGCACCGACCTGACGGCCCGGGTGAACCAGGTACTCGCCGACTACCACTCCGGCGGCGCCTGGCGGGCGGGCTACGACCGCTGGCTCAAGCCGTACATGCTGAACGACGCCGACCACTACTGGCCGAAGGAGCAGGCCCGCTGAGCGGCGCCCGACCGGATCGGTGCGAGGCGCGCCGATGAGGGCGTCCTGACGGCCCGCGCCCGGCCCGTCCTCCGGGCCACCGGCTAGGGTCGGGACGGTCGCGGTGCGGCCGACGACCGGAGCGGAGGGACCCGGACAGCGCGGCGGACACCACGGCGGACACCGCAGCGAGCGGCACCGGACGGCACAGCGAGCGACACCAGACAGGAAGGACACGGCGTTGGCAGCATCTGCTGGCCCGGTGCTGAGCCGGGAGGAGGTGGACCGCGCGCTGGCGCGCCTCGGCGCGGAGCGCGACGCGGTCGAGTCGGCCCTGCTCTCGCTCCAGGACCATCCCGGTCTGCGCCTGCTCGACGGCGCCGAGCTGGCCGGCCGCACCCAGGAGCGCTGGACGGTCGCCGGGCAGGGCCTGCCGCTGCTCTGGGCGCTGTTCGACCGCTACTCGGAGGCCCTGGCCTCCGCCCGCGCGGTGCGCGCCCGCAAGGCCAGGCCCGGCACGCCCGAACTCGCCGAACTGAGCGAGCTGCTGACCGGCGAGGCGGTCACCGTGCCCGGCGGTGCGCTGCCGGACGGCCCGCAGCTGCTCGGCGCACCCGCCAGGCTGGTCGAGCGGGTCAGCCTGGACGCGCTGATGGTGCGGATGAACTCCTGGTACGCCACCGTGCTGGAGGTGGTGAGCGCCGCCGACGCCGTCTGGTCCGCGCTGCCGGCCCGGATCGACCTGCTGCTGGCCGAGCTGCACCGGGTACGGAACCTGGCCGGTTCGCTCGGCGTCCGCACCGGCCACCACCCGCTCGCCGACGACCTGGTCGGGCTGGACGCCGATCTGACGGAGCTGCGGGCCGAGGTCCGCAGCGACCCGCTGGCGCTCTGGCGACCGGCCCGGGTGCCCGCCCAGCGCGGCACCACTCCGGACGGCACCGCGCTGGCCACCCCCTCCGGAATGGTGGACACCGAACGGTTCGACCGGGCCGGGCGGGCGCTGGACGGCGTCCGGCTGGAGCTGGAGAACATGCTGCGGCTGCGCGACGACGCCGAGGAGCGGCTGCAGGGCGTCGGCGAGCTGCTACAACGGGCGGACGCCACGCTGGCGGAGGCCCGCCGGGCGCGCGGCGAGGTGCTGGCGAAGATAGCGGCCACCGAGGTGCCCGCGGTGCCGGGCCCGGCCTCGGCGCTGCGCGAACGGATCGTGCTGGCACTGGAGTTGCGCCAGAGCGGCCAGTGGTACCGGCTGGCACCGCTGCTGGACGCCCTGGAGGACGCCGCCGCCAAGGAGCTGGGCCGGGCCCGGCAGTCGCTCACCGAGGTGACCCAGCCGCTGGCCGTCCGGGCCGAGCTGCGCGGACGGCTGGACGCGTACAAGGCGATGGCGGCCCGGCTTCGGGTCGCCGAGGACCCGGAAGTGGTCGAGCGCTACGAGAAGGCGCGCTGGCTGCTCTGGAGCGCGCCCTGCGACCTGCGGGCGGCGGCCGCCGCGGTGACCCGCTTCCAGCAGTCGCTGCGGCCCACCCCGGACGTGTCGGAGCAGGACGGGCCCGGAGCGGGCGGGGCCGGAGCCGGCGGGGCCGCGCAAGGAGAGGCCGTGCAGGGAGAGGCCGGCGGGGCGCCGGTCGACGGACAGGTTCAGGGGGGCTGAGGTTCATGGGCGAAGCGTGCGAGCGGCCGGAGTGCACCGGCGGCGGGACGATCGACGAGGACGGCTACTGCGACGAGTGCGGGCTCGCACCGGCGGGCGCGTCCTCGGTGAAGACCGCCGCCTCCGGCAGCCCGGCGGGCACCCCGGCCACCGCCGCGGGCCCGGGTTCGCCCTGCCCGCGCGACTGCGCCGGGACGATCGACGACGACGGCTACTGCGACGAGTGCGGCCTCACCGCCCCCGGCGGCGACACCGGGCTCACCCAGCCGTACCTGCCCTCGGCCCGGGTCGCCCCCGACTCCGGGCGGAGCGGCTCGTCCCGGGCCGGCTCCGGCTCGTCCCACACGATGTCCGGCCGCTCCCGCTCGCACCGCTCCACCCGGACCGGCAGCGGCCGCTCGGTGTCGGTGCGCAGCAGCCGGGGCAGCGTCAGCGCGGGCACCCGCAGCCGGCTCGGCGCCGGCCTGGTGACGGTGCCGAGCGTCCCGGACGCCAACCCGGCGCAGGCCGTGCTGGCCAACCCCGAGGTGCCGGAGCGCAAGCGGTTCTGCTCCAAGTGCGACACCCCGGTGGGCCGGGAGAAGAACGGCCGCCCGGGCCGCCCGGAGGGCTTCTGCACCAAGTGCGGCACGCCGTACTCGTTCACGCCCAAACTGCGCCGGGGGGACCTGGTCGGCGGGCAGTACGAGGTGGTGGGCTGTCTGGCGCACGGCGGGCTCGGCTGGATCTACCTGGCGGTGGACCGGCGGGTCAACGACAAGTGGGTGGTGCTGAAGGGCCTGCTGGACACCGGGGACGAGGACGCGCTCGCGGTGGCCGTCGCGGAGCGGCGCTTCCTGGCCGAGGTGGACCACCCGAACATCGTCCGCATCATCAACTTCGCCGAGCACCCGGACCTGCGCACCGGCTCCACCGACGGCTACATCGTCATGGAGTACGTCGGCGGCAAGTCGCTCAAGGACATCGCCAACGATCGCCGCACGCCGGACGGCCACCGCGAGCCGCTGCCGGTGGAGCAGGCGATCGCGTACGCGCTGGAGGCGCTGCCCGCACTCGGGTACCTGCACAGCCGGGGCCTGGTGTACTGCGACTTCAAGATCGACAACGTGATCCAGAGCGGCGACGCGCTCAAGATCATCGACATGGGCGCGGTCCGCCACCTGGACGACGACGGCCCGATCTACGGCACCATCGGCTACCAGGCCCCCGAGATCGCCACCGACGGCCCCTCCCCCGCCTCCGACCTCTACACCGTGGCCCGCACCCTCGCGGTGCTCACCTTCGACTTCCAGGGCTACAGCACCACCTACCGCCACTCCCTGCCCGGGCCCGAGGCCGTACCGGTCTTCGCCGCGTACGAGTCGTACTACCGCTTCCTGGTCCGTGCCACCGACCCGGACCCGGCCCGCCGGTTCGCCTCCGCCGAGGAGATGGCCGACCAGCTCACCGGCGTGCTGCGCGAGGTGCTGGCGCTCCAGGACGGCCGGCCGCGCCCCGCCCTCTCCACCCTGTTCGGCCCGGAGCTGCGGGTGGTCGACACCGAGCTGGTACTGCCCGGCACCGTACCCGGCGAGCTGCGGGTGGCCGCCCTCGACCCGGCCGCCGCCGCGCTGGCGCTGCCCGCCCCCCGGGTCGACCCCGCCGACCCCAACGCCGGCTTCCTCGCCACCCTGCTCGGGGCCGACCCCGAGGAGGCGCTGACCGCCCTGGCCGGCGCGCCCGCCGACTCCGTCGAGCGACGGCTGCGCGAGCTGCGCGCCCAGCTGGAACTCGGCCGGCACCGCGAGGCCGCGGACGCCCTGACCGCTCTGGAGAACGACCACCCCGACGACTGGCGGGTGGTCTGGTACCGCGGCCTGACCGCCCTGGCCGGCTCCGCCACCGCGGCGGACCGGGCCCCCGACCCGGGCGGCGTACGCGCCGCCGCCGAGGCCTTCGACGCCGTCTACGACGCCTTCCCCGGCGAGAGCGCCCCGAAGCTGGCCCTCGCCATCTGCGCCGAACTCCTCGGCTCCGGCGGCGACTCGGCCGAGTTCTACCGGCTGGTGTGGAGCACCGACCAGGCCTACCTGAGCGCCGCCTTCGGGCTGGCCCGGGTCCGGCTCGGGGACCTCGACCGGCCGGGCGCCGTCGCCGTCCTGGAGTCGGTGCCGGCCACCTCCAGCCAGTTCACCGCCGCCCGGATCGCCGCCGTCCGGGCCCGGCTGCGCGAACGGCCCGCCACCGACCCGCTCGGCGCCGACCTCGGCGCGAGCTCCGCGCAGCTGACCGCGCTGCGCCTGGACGACCGCCGCCGCGAGGAGCTCGCCGTGGAGGTGCTCGGCGCCGCGCTCGGCTGGGTGACGGCCGGCTCTCCCGGAGAGGGCGGCCAGGCCCGGTCGGCCGGCGAGGTCACCGTACTGGGACGGCCGGCCGTCGAACGGGAACTGCGGTTCGCACTGGAGCAGTCCTACCGGGTACTCGCCCGGTTGGCCGACCGGGCCGAGACCAGGATCGAGATGGTGGAGCGGGCCAACCGTGCCCGCCCCAGGACGTGGGTGTAGCCAATGCCACAGCAGACCGTGTGCCCGAGCTGTTCCGAGCCGCTGGATCCGGAGGACGTCTTCTGCGGCTCCTGCGGGGCCGGCCGGGACGGCCGCCCGGCCCCGGGCGCGATGCCCGCCAGCTGGTCCGCCGCCCGCGGTGAGGACCACCCGCCGACCGTCCCGGCGCAGAGCGCTTCGGTCTGCGTGCACTGCGGCGTGCCGCAGGTCACCACCGACGGCTACTGCGAGGCCTGCGGCGGCGCCCAGCCCCGCCCGCGCGACCACATGGAGAAGTCCCTCGCGGGCGTCGCCGGGGTCAGCGACCGGGGCGTGCGCCACCACCGCAACGAGGACTCCTTCACCGTCGCCGCCACCTCGCTGCCCGGTGGCGAGCCGGTCGTGGTGGCCGTGGTCTGCGACGGGGTCTCCTCCTCCGACCGGCCCGACGAGGCGTCCGAGACCGCCGTCGACACCGCCTCCGAGTCGCTGCTCACCGCGCTGGAGGCCGGCCACGAGCCCAACGCGGCGATGCGCCAGGCGATCGCCGACGCCGCCAAGGCCGTCGCCGACCTCGCCGTGGACGGCGCCTCGCCCACCCGGCCCGACCTCAACGCGCCCGCCTGCACCTACGTCAGCGCGATAGCGTCCGGCGGCCGGGTCACCATCGGCTGGGTCGGCGACACCCGGGCCTACTGGATCCCGGACGACCGGGCCTGCGCCGAGCCGTTCCGGCTCACCCAGGACGACTCCTGGGCCGCCCGGATGGTCGAGGCCGGGCTGATGGCCGAGGCCGAGGCCTACGCCGACCCGCGCGCCCACGCCATCACCGGCTGGCTCGGCGCGGACGCCGAGGAGGTCGTCCCGCACACCCTGGACTTCACCCCGCACGTCCCCGGTGTGCTGCTGATCTGCACCGACGGCCTCTGGAACTACGCCGAGGCCGCCACCGACCTGGCCTACTTCGTCCGCCAGGACGCCCGCGCCGAACCGCTCGCCGCGGCGCAGACCCTGGTGAAGTTCGCGGTCGCGGCCGGCGGGCACGACAACATCACCGTCGCCGTCCTGCCGATCGACCCGACCACCGGGCCGGCCGCCGGGCCCGCCGGCGGGGAGGACACCGGGGAGGACGCCCGGACGGCGACCGCGCTGGACCTGCCGGTGATCGGCGCCGCACCGGAGGGCCCCGAGGAGGAACACGACCCGACCCTCCCCGACCTGCCGGTGATCGGCTCGCCCGCCGCGCCCCTGCCGCCCGCCGCGCCGCCCGCCGCACCGCCGGTCGTCCCCCCGCGACCGCCGCACCCGCCGACGGCCTGACGCACGCGCCGCCCCGGCCCCACCCGCCCCCACCGACCGTTTCGCACCTTCGACCACCCGACGGGAGCCACCGGCCCATGGCAACACTGGCGAAGCCGAACCTGCCCAGGTTCGACGTGGACATCTTCCAGAACGAGTTCCTCGCGGACGGCGCCCGCGAGGTGAACGCCATCGTCACCGTCACCGCGACCGGCGGCGGCACGTCCGGCGGCCGTCCGCTGGGAGTGTCCGACGCGGGGTCGCAGGGCGCGGGCAACCAGTCCGCCGCCGTGGTGATCATGGTGGACTGCTCCGGCTCGATGGACTACCCGGCCAGCAAGATGCGCGGCGCCCGGGAGGCCACCGCCGCCGCCATCGACACCGTCCGCGACGGCGTCGCCTTCGCCGTGGTGGCCGGCACCCACGAGGCCCGCGACATCTATCCCGGGGACGGCACCCTCGCGATCGCCTCCGAGGCCACCCGCGCCCGGGCCAGAGAGGCGCTGCGCCGGCTCAACGCGGCCGGCGGCACCGCCATGGGCACCTGGCTGGCCAAGGCCGACAAGCTCTTCCTCAGCCGCCGCGACATCGCCATCCGGCACGCCATCCTGCTGACCGACGGCAACAACGAGCACGAGTCGGCGGCCGACCTGGACCGCGCCATCGAGCGGGTGACCGGCCACTTCACCGCCGACTGCCGAGGCGTGGGCACCGACTGGAAGGTGGACGAGCTGCGCAAGATCTCCTCCGCGCTGCTCGGCACCGTCGACATCGTCGCCGAACCGTCCGGCCTCGCCGAGGACTTCCGCTCGATGATGGCCGGCGCGATGGGCAAGCAGGTCGCCGACGTCGCGCTGCGGATCTGGACGCCGGCCAACGCGGTGGTCAAGTTCGTCAAGCAGGTCGCTCCCTCGGTGGAGGACCTGACCGGCCGCCGCGCGGAGGCCGGCCCCCGCGCGGGCGACTATCCCACCGGCTCCTGGGGCGACGAGAGCCGCGACTACCACGTCTGCGTGGAGGTCCCGGCCGCCGCCGTCGGCAACGAGATGCTCGCCGCCCGGGTCAGCCTGGTCCTGCCGCCGCAGGCCGGCGGCGGGCCCGAGGTGCTGACCCAGGGCCTGGTCAAGGCGGTCTGGACGGACGACCTGGCCTCGTCCACCCGGATCAGCCCGCAGGTGGCCCACTACACCGGGCAGGCCGAACTGGCCTCCTCCATCCAGGAGGGGCTGGAGGCCCACCGGGCCGGGGACGTGGACCGCGCCACCGCGAAGCTCGGCGCCGCCGTCCGGATCGCCCACGCGACCGGCAACGAGGGCACCTTCAAACTGCTCCAGAAGGTGGTGGACGTGGTCGACCCCAAGGAGGGTACGGTTCGGTTCCGTAAGGACGTGAGCGAGGCCGACTCGATGACCCTTGAGACCCGGTCGACCAAGACCGTACGTGTGAAGAAGTGACCGGTGAGGACGTGACCGGGCCCGAGCCCGGCCTGACGCTGCCCCAGCTGGCTGGAATTGAGGGGGGACCTGATGCCGATCTGCCCGAGGGGCCATGAGTCGCAGGCCGAGGACTGGTGCGACTTCTGCGGCTTCCCGATGACACCACCGCCACCGGTCCCGCCGCCGCCCGGCACTCTCCCGGGCGCGCACGGGATCCCTGGGACGCCCGGAGGGCACGCGGCCCCCGGCGGCTACGGCTCCCACAGCTCCCACGGGGCGCCCGGCGGTCACGGCGGAGCGCCGTTCGGCGGACCGGTGGCGCCCGGCGCGGTACCGCCCCCCGCCACGCAGGGCTACCCGGAGCTCACCGAGGGCCTGGTGGTCTGCCCGATCTGCCGCAGCCCGCAGACCGGCCGGTTCTGCGAGGAGTGCGGGTACGACTACGACCTCTCCGCGCCCTCGCACCGCCAGCCCACGGCCGACGGCGGCATCCCCGGGCAGGCGGCCGGGCCCGCCCCGCTGAACATCCCGGCCGCGTACGGCGGCAGCCCGCAGCCCGGCGGCCAGGGACAGCAGCAGCCGGCCCCGCACCAGCAGCCCCAGCACGGCCAGCTGTCGCACGCCCAGCCCCAGCACGGCCAGCCCCAGCACAGCCAGCACCAACACGGTCAGCACCAACAGGCCCAGCACCAGCCGCAGTTGCAGCAGCCACCGCAGCCGCAGCACCCGCAGGGCCCCCACGGCGGCGCGCCGTCCGGCTACGGCTACCCGCCGCCCCAGCCCGCCAACGGGCAGCAGGCGCCCGCACCCGCGCACGGCTCGCCGTACCAGGAGAACCCGCCCCGCGAGGACTCCGGCCCGGTCTACGCCCAGCCGGGCCCGACCGGTCGCGGCGAGGAGTTCGGCACCTCGTTCAACCTGGCCCCGCCGGTGCCGCCGCAGGTCCAGCAGGCTCCCCCGCAGGCCCAGCAGCAGCCCCCGCTGGGCCACCCCGGCCAACCAGGGCACCCCGGCCGGCCCGAGCCGGTGCGGTCCAACTGGCTCGCGGTGGTCTCGGCCGACCGCGACTACTTCACCGACATGATGGCCCGCAGTGGCCCGGAGGCGGCGGGCCTGTTCTTCCCGCCGTACTGCCCCGAGCGGCGCATTCCGATCACCGGTCGCGGCCAGCTGCGGATCGGCCGGCGAAGCCAGCACCGCGGCACCGTACCGGAGATCGACCTGTCGGTACCGCCGGAGGACCCGGGCGCCTCGCACCAGCACGCGCTGCTCGCCGAACAGGCGGACGGCAGCTGGGTGCTGGTCGACCAGGACTCCACCAACGGCACCACGGTGAACGGCGGCGCCGAACCGATCGCCCCGCACACCGCGATCCCGCTGAACGACGGCGACCGGATCCACATCGGAGCATGGACCACCATCACCCTGCACCGCGCCTGAACCTCCGGCCCGGGCCGAGCGGTCGTCAACCACCGCTCGGTCCGGGCGTATTACCGCCCCAGGCAAAATGATCTCCCAAAGACCGTGCTCCACCTGCACGGCGTTCCTGAATACCCGTAGGGTCAGGATGTATGACTGCTGCTATATCCGCCGACGGAATCCGTCAGCGGTACGGGGACGTACAAGCCGTCGACGGAGTGTCACTCACCGTCGAGGTCGGCGAGTTCTACGGGATCCTGGGCCCGAACGGCGCCGGGAAGACGACCACGCTGGAGATCCTGGAGGGAATCCGCAAACCCGACGAGGGCCGGATCGAGCTGCTGGGGATGGCTCCCTGGCCGCGTAATCCGAAGCTGCTGCCGCGCATCGGCGTGCAGTTCCAGGCTTCGGCCTTCTTCAACAAACTGACGGCACGCGAGACGATCCGCACCTTCGCCTCCTTCTACGGCGTCGGCCCCAAGCGCGCCGACGCGATGCTGGAGCGGGTCGGCCTGGCCGAGTCGGCCGCGGTGATGACCGACAAGATGTCCGGCGGCCAGGCCCAGCGACTCTCCATCGCCTGCGCGCTGGCCCACGACCCGGAGCTCGTCTTCCTGGACGAGCCCACCACCGGCCTCGACCCACAGGCCCGCCGCAACCTCTGGGACCTGCTGCGGGGCATCAACTCCGAGGGCCGCACGGTCGTGCTCACCACCCACTACCTGGACGAGGCGGAGGTGCTCTGCGACCGCGTCTCGGTGATGGACCACGGGAGGATCCTCAGGACCGGTGCTCCGGCCGCCCTGGTCCGGGAGATCGACGACACCGTGCGGGTCAGCGTGGAGTCCGGCCTGCTGAGCGCCGACACCGCCCGCGAACTGCTCGCGGCGGCCGGTGCCGAGATCGCCTCGATCGAGGACGACGGTGTCTCGCTCTCCGTCTCCACCCGGCTCCCGGCCCCGGTGCTCTCCGTACTGGCCGAGCGCAACGCGTTGCGCGGCCTCGAAGTGCGCGGCGCCACCCTGGAGGACGTCTTCCTCCAGCTCACCGGACGGGAGTATCGCGCATGAGCGCCGACCGCACCCAGGCCACCGCAGTGCCCGCGCAGCGGGCCCAGGCCCCGGCCGGCGGCCCCGCCGGAACGCCGGAACGCGAGCGGGTCAGCGCCTTCGGGAGTCTCTCGCGGGTGATGCTGGTCTCCTTCGTCCGGGACCGCGCCGCCGTCTTCTTCGTGATCCTCTTCCCGTTGATGTTCCTGCTGCTGCTCGGCACCCTGCTCAAGGGCGCCACCAGCCCGCACGCCAAGGTCGTCCAGGTCGGCGCGGTCCAGATCCTGGACTCGGTGCAGGGCGACGGCCGGGCCCAGCTGGAGAAGGTCCTGACGATCAACCGCAGCGACGACGAGGCCGCCGCGCTGGACAAGGTCCGCAAGGGCGACCTGGACGCGATGATCAAGGAGGGGCCGGACGGCAAGGTGGTACTGCGCTTCAGCGCGGCCGACCAGGTCCGCGCCGGCTCCGTCCAGGGCATCGTCAACTCGGTGGTCCAGCAGGCCAACCAGGCCGCCACCGGCAAACCGCCGGCCTTCGTGCTGGACGCGAGCCAGGTCGAGGACAACTCGCTGAAGCCGATCCAATTCCTCACTCCCGGCCTGCTCGGCTGGGCGGTGGCCACCGGTGCGGTGTTCAGCGCTTCACTGACCCTGGTCTCCTGGCGGCAGAAGAAGGTCCTGCGGCGCCTGCGGCTGGCCCCGGTCAGCGCCGGGTCGATCGTGGCCTCCCGGATCGCGGTCTCGGTGCTGACCGCGCTCGTCCAGACGGCCGTCTTCATCGCGGTCGCCACCACCCCGTTCTTCGGGCTGAAGCTCACCGGAGACTGGTGGCTGATCATCCCGCTGGTGGTGTGCGCCACGATCGCCTTCATGTCGATCGGCCTGCTGGCCGGGTCGGTCGCCAAGACCGAGGAGGCGGCCAACGGCATCTCGCAGATCATCGTGCTGCCGATGTCGTTCCTGTCCGGCTCGTTCTTCCCGGCCGATAACATGCCCGGCTGGCTGAAGACCTTCTCCGAGGTACTACCGCTGAAGCACCTGGTCAGCGCGGCGCAGTCGGTGCTCTCCCGGGGCGGCGGCGTGATGGACGCGCTGCCGACGATGGGCGGGCTGCTGGCCTTCGCCGCCGTGCTCACCGCGATCGCCGGGCGGTTGTTCCGCTGGGAGGACGCGTAGCAGCCGCTCCCCGTCGAGGGGTCCCGCACGGGGTCGTAGGCCGGAAGTCCCGGTGTACGACCCCGTCGGCGTCTGCGACCATGGTCGGGTGAAAGAGATCCGGCGTGGCACGCTCAGCGAGGAGACGTTCTTCGAGCAGGTCGGCGGCGAACCGACCTTCCGTCGACTGGTGCACCGTTTCTACCAGGGCGTCGCCGAGGACGAGTTGCTGCGGCCGATGTACCCCGAGGAGGACCTCGGGCCCGCCGAGGAGCGCTTCGCCCTGTTCCTGATGCAGTACTGGGGCGGCCCCCGCACCTACAGCGAACAGCGCGGCCACCCGCGGCTGCGGATGCGGCACGTGCCGTTCAAGGTGGACCGCGCGGCGCACGACGCCTGGCTGAAGCACATGCGGACCGCCGTGGACGAACTGGCCCTGCCGGCCGACGCCGAGCGCCAGCTCTGGGACTATCTCGTCTACGCCGCCGCCTCGATGATCAACACCGAGGGCTGACCGGCCCGGCCTGCCGCCCGGAACGCGACGGGTCGGGTCGCGCCGGGTCCGGTCCTACCGGACCGGGCTGAGCCCCAGACCCGCGCCCGGCGCGGCCGCCGTACGGACCGCCACCGATCCGGCCGGGGCGCTCAGCCGGAGCCAGCCGCCGGCCCGGTGCACGGTGAGCGGGACGGCCGGCTTGAGGAAGCCGATCACATAGGCCGCGTGCACGGCGCGCAGCGGCAGTTCGGGCAGGGCGGCGACCGGCCGGGACCAGATCTCGTCGGCGAGCGCGTCCAGCACCGCACGGGTCCGGTGGTGCTCCGGAACGGCCTCGCTGCGCTCGCGGAACTCCCTCACCCCGGCCATCAGTTCGGGGTACACCTCGTCAACGGGGGGCTCACCGGCCGGCCGCCAGCCGGAGCGCGGCGGCAGCAGACCCGCCCAGGCCGGGCCGGTGACGGGCGCGGGCAGCGTGACGGTGTTCGCCTCGCCGTTCACACCGTCCAGCAACTGGCCCGCCGAGACGGTGCGGTCGACGGGCGCGGCGAGCGCGGTCAGCCGCGCGGTGCGGATCGCCAGCGCGCCCGAACCACCCAGCGGCAGCCGCCCGAAGACCGCCAGCACACTGTCGGCCCCGGGCCGGGCCACCGCCTGCAACCGCACCGCCGCCGCCTTGTCGAAGCGCAGCAGGCGGACCAGGAAGGCGGCCAGGTCGGCGGCCTCCCCGGCGTCGGCGAGGGCGAGGGGGGCGGTGGTGGTCAACGCTCGTCAGCTCGAATCGTCAGGTCGTCGGTGGTGGAGCGGATGCTCAGGCGGCCGCGCCGGCCGTCTCCCCGGCCGGGCTGCGGTCGTCCATGCTGCGGTCGTCCATGAAGCGCGTGAGGAACTCCCGCTCCACCGGGCTGATCCGGCGCGGCCGGCCCTCGGCCAGGTCGTAGGGGACGACCACGGTGGACGCCCGGACGTACACCGTCTCGGTGCCGTCCTCGGCGGTGTCCTTGATCTCGTACGAGACCGTCAGCGAGGCGCCGCCGATCCTGGTCACCCAGGTCTCGATGGTGACCGGCTCGGGCCGGTGCACCAGCGGGCGCTTGTAGTCGATCTCGTGGCGGGCCACCACCGAACCGCCCGCGAACTCCCCCGCCCCGGCCGCGGCGGCCTGGGTGAACATGAAGTCGATCCGGGCCTCCTCCAGGTACCGCAGGAAGACCACGTTGTTGACGTGCCCGAAGGCGTCCATGTCGGACCAGCGCAGCGGGCAGGCGTAGATGTGGCGTGCCACGAGTGTTCTCCTCGACGTCCGTTGACCCGCCGGACGGCTGTGGCGGCGGGCCGCGGCCCGGCAGGCCGCCCCGGAGGGCAGTCTGCCGGGCCGTTGTGACAGCTGGATGTCAGCCTCGGGTCAGCTTCTTGTAGGTGGCCCGGTGCGGACGGGCGGCGTCGGCGCCCAGCCGCTCGATCTTGTTCTTCTCGTACGACTCGAAGTTGCCCTCGAACCAGAACCACTTGCTCTCGCCCTCGTAGGCGAGGATGTGGGTGGCCACTCGGTCCAGGAACCAGCGGTCGTGGGAGATGACCACGGCGCAGCCGGGGAACTCCAGCAGCGCGTTCTCCAGCGAGGAGAGCGTCTCGACGTCCAGGTCGTTGGTCGGCTCGTCGAGGAGCAGCAGGTTGCCGCCCTGCTTGAGGGTGAGCGCCAGGTTCAGGCGGTTGCGCTCACCACCGGAGAGCACGCCGGCCGGCTTCTGCTGGTCCGGGCCCTTGAAGCCGAACGCCGAGACGTAGGCGCGGGACGGCATCTCGACCTGGCCGACGTTGATCCAGTCCAGGCCGTCGGAGACGACCTCCCAGAGCGTCTTCTTCGGGTCGATGTTGGCGCGGGTCTGGTCGACGTAGCTGATCTTGACCGTCTCGCCGACCTTGACCTTGCCGGAGTCCGGGGTCTCCAGGTCCTGGAGCATCTTGAACAGCGTGGTCTTGCCGGCGCCGTTCGGGCCGATGATGCCGACGATGCCGTTGCGCGGCAGGGTGAAGCTCAGGTCGTCGATGAGGATCTTGTCACCGAACGCCTTCGAGAGGTTCTCCACCTCGATGACGATGCTGCCCAGACGCGGGCCCGGCGGGATCTGGATCTCCTCGAAGTCCAGCTTCCGCATCTTGTCGGCCTCGGCCGCCATCTCCTCGTAGCGGGCCAGACGGGCCTTGGACTTCGCCTGGCGGCCCTTGGCGTTGGAGCGGACCCACTCCAGCTCCTCGCGGAGCCGCTTGGCGCGCTTGGCGTCCTTCTGGCCCTCGACCTTGAGGCGCGACTGCTTGCTCTCCAGGTAGGTGGAGTAGTTGCCCTCGTAGCCGATGGCGCGGCCGCGGTCGAGCTCCAGGATCCAGCCGGCCACGTTGTCCAGGAAGTACCGGTCGTGGGTGACGGCGACGACGGTGCCGGCGTACTTGGCCAGGTGCTGCTCCAGCCAGTTCACCGACTCGGCGTCCAGGTGGTTGGTGGGCTCGTCGAGCAGCAGCAGGTCGGGGGCCTCCAGCAGCAGCTTGCAGAGCGCCACGCGGCGCTTCTCGCCACCGGAGAGCTTGGTGACGGCCCAGTCGCCGGGCGGGCAGCCCAGCGCATCCATGGCCTGCTCCAGCTGGGCGTCGAGGTCCCAGGCGTTGGCGTGGTCCAGATCCTCCTGGAGCTTGCCCATCTCGTCGAGCAGCGCGTCCGAGTAGTCGGTGGCCATCAGCTCGGCGATCTCGTTGAAGCGGTTGAGCTTCCCCTTGATCTCCTTGACGCCGTCCTCGACGTTCTCCAGGACGGTCTTGGTCTCGTCGAGCGGCGGCTCCTGGAGCAGCATGCCGACGGTGTAACCGGGCGAGAGGAAGGCGTCGCCGTTGGAGGGCTGCTCCAGACCGGCCATCATCTTCAGCACGGTGGACTTACCCGCGCCGTTGGGGCCCACGACGCCGATCTTCGCTCCGGGGAGGAAGCTGAGCGTCACGTCGTCAAGGATGACCTTGTCTCCGTGCGCCTTGCGTACCTTGCGCATCGTGTAGATGTATTCCGCCACGTGAGATCGCTCCGGCGTCGTCGGGAGTAATTCGGCTTGCAGCCTTCCATTGTGCCGCACCCGCCGGGAGCCCCGAACCGCCCCGGCTGCCCCACCGGGGTATCCGCCCGGGCCACCGGACACGGCTGCGCGAGGGCAGGGGCGGCGGACGCGGCGGCGCGAGGGCAGGGACGGGCATGACGGCGGGGTGCCCCGGACGCGAAGCGGCCCGGCCCCCCGCAACAGGTGCGGGGAGCCGGGCCGGGAGTACAGCCGCCTTCGGCGTCCGGCGCCGGTGGCGTTCGGGCGCTCTCGGCGCCCCGGCTGCCTCAGTGGGCCGGCAGCCTCAGTGCCTCAGCGGCCTCAGGCGGCGCTGCGACCGTGGCGGCCGCGACGGCGCAGGACGAAGACCGCGGCACCGCCGGCCACGACCAGACCGCCGGCGGCGGCGGCGATCATCGGGGTGGCGTCGTTACCACCGGTCTGGGCCAGGTCACCGGTGGTGCCGGGGGCCGAGCTGCTGCCGGCCGGAGTCGGCTGCCCGGCCGCGGTGCTGGGGGCGGCCGACGGCGTACCGCTGGGGGTGCCGGTCGGGGTGCCGGTCGGGACCGGGGTGGCCGACGGGCTGGAGGTCGGCGGGGTCACGCTGGAGACCTTGCAGTCCAGGATGCCCTTGAACTCCTTGCTGAAGCCGTTCGGGCCGGTGACGGTGATGTCGTAGGCGGTGTCCTCCGCGACCGGGACGACGACGCTCTCGGCCTTGCCCGGCTGCACGGTGAGCGACTTGCCCGGCTTCACCGTGACGGTGGCCGCCTCGTCACCACCGTTGGTCACGGTGACCCGGACGCCGTTGGAGTCGCACTCGACCTGGGCGGTGCTGTCCAGCAGCGCGCCCTTGCCCTGCTTCCAGGAGCCCTTGGCCGCGTCGGTGACGCTGAGCTTGGTGGAACCGGCCAGGATCATGGTCTGGCTGTGCTTCTCGGGGGTGTAGCCCTTGCTGAGGAAGACCCGGCCGCTGGGCACCACGGTGTCGGCCGCGGCCGTGACGGTGGCCGCGCCGTCCGGGGTGCCCGCGGGCACGTCCAGGAACAGCTGGGTGTCCTTGGCGACCGGACCGGTCAGGCCGGTGACCGGCTTGCCGTCCTTGTCGACCAGCTTCACCTTGTCCGCGGCGTCGCCGGACAGCGCCAGCTTCACCTCGGAGGCGCTGGAGTTGATGGTGAACGGGCCGAGCTTGTTGCCCGGCTTGCCCGACGCCGAGTCCGGGGTGAGGCTCAGCGAGGGCTTGGGCTCGGCGGCGATGCCCTTGTTCTTCTCGCTGACCAGGTAGTCGCGCAGTTGCTTGGCCTGCGAGTCCTTCGGGATGGCGTTCTTGCCGTCCGAGAAGCGCCAGATCGCGGCCTGGGTGCCGGCGGCGGCGTCCTCCTTGGTGAGCTCGCCCTGGACGCCGGCGTCCGTGGCGAGCTTCTTGAGGTCCGTCACCTGCGGGTAGGAGTTCTCCAGGATCCAGCGGATCTTGGCGGCGTCCTGCGCCTTCTCCTTGCGGCCGAGCGAGCTCGACTTCCAGTCCGACTCCTGGTACTCCACCCCGCTGGTGATGTTGACCGGGTGGTCGATGTCGATGCAGTACGTCTGGATCACACCGTTGGCCGTCTTGAGCGTGAACAGACCGCCCTGTATGGAGTGACCGCCCTCGATGGCGATCTCCTCACTCGTCATCGTCGGCTGAATGACAGCCGTGACGCCCGCACCGGGCGCGTCAGCCGCAGCCGCCGCACCGGCCGCGAGCAGGCTTCCGCCCAGCACCAAGCTAGTCGTGAGCATGACAGTGGTGACGCGCGGAAGACTCCGCCCCTGCCTGTGGAACATCTGGGATCCCTCCGGGCCGGGCCATGCCGATGGGCAGCCCGCCTTGCATTGCCGCGCCCCCTGTGGCGCAGCCGCATGTGTGTGAACCAGACGAATCCTATTGAGTCCAGGAGGCGCGCAAACCCCCATGCGAAATCAGGACGATTCCGTATCTGTATCGTTATCAACACTCCCAGCTTCCACACAAGCTGACGCTCAGCCAGAAAGTCTGGATCTTTCGGTAAACCGATCCGGGATTGCGCGTGCGGGCACAACAACCGTCTCGATCAACATATTTGTCGACAGTTAAGATCACCCGCCGGTCAGATCAGGGCAGCCTGCTCGCCACCCCCATTCCCCTCGTCGGCCACCTGGGTGCCCGTCACCGACGCCATCGCCGACGCCTTTCGCGCCTCCAGCGCGTCCGCGATCCAGCCCGGCACGGCCTCCCCGACGAGCACACCGGCCGCCGGCCCGGCACCGCCCACGGACTCGCCCCTGACCCCCGACGACCAGCGGAAGACCGTGGTACCGCGAGTGAGATCGTGTCCGACCGACCGGGCGTCGATCTCGACCCTGCTGCGCCGTGCCTCCCCTTCGGTCCACTCGCGCACCCTCAGCCGACCGTTCACCACCACCGGATCACCCTTGGCGAGAGAGCCGATCAGATGCACCGCCAGCGCACGCCAGGCCGTCACCGTCACCCACTGGGTCTCGCCGTCCACCCAGCCGTCCTTCTGCCGGTCGTAACGGCGCTCCGTCGACGCCAGCCGGAAGTTGGCCATCGGGACACCGCCGGCCGTCTCGGCGTAACTCACCTCGGTCGCGACATTGCCGATCACCGTCACCTGGGTCTCGTTCACAGAACACTCTCCGTTCTCCGCGATGCACCGTACGGAATCGATCGGCGCGAGTTGAGAGTGCTCTTCTCCGGAAATCAACGCCAGCGAGATCGGAAATCCTGTGGACAACTCGGGCCTGTGGAAAACCGGGGTCACTCGCAGGAGTGAATTTGAGCCCTTCAAGAGTCCGCTTCACACCCACTTCCGCGCGGCCATGACAAGAAACCGGCCGCTTCCCGCCCCGACCGCACACCCCGAAGGGTGGTTCACTCCACCGTCCGCGCACGTCATCCGACCGAACGAACCCGAATACGACCCCCCACCCGCGTTGGCCGCGACACTTTCTCCGTGCCGAATCCATAACGGGTGGGGCGGCAGCCCCGTAACGACTGCACAACGTCCGGCACGGAAGGCCGCCAGACCGCTGCACTCACGGCCTTCACCTGCGATTATCGGACCGCTCCACCGAAGCCGACACACCCGCGACGGTGTTGTTACACCCGGCCGAGGAACTGGACACCCTTATCCTGTCCCCGACAGGGCAAGGGTCCGCCAACCCCCACCCGCACCCTCAGGCACGGGGCCGGGCAGCGGGCGCAGCACGCGCCCGTCGCCCGACCCCGGCAACGGTCACGCCCGCCAGGGCGCCGCCCGTCCCGCCCCCATAGCTCAGCGGATAGAGCACCCGCCTTCTAAGCGGTAGGTCGCAGGTTCGAATCCTGCTGGGGGCACACCTCACCTCTCACCTGGGAAGTCGCCAGGCGTTCGGCACTTTGGCCCAATACGCGGCGGTTGGACACCAACCGCCCGGGCAAATTGGCCATCACTACCCAGCGTGACCACACGGCAACGCCGGCGCCGGTTTCACCGAATCCCCCCGCCCGTTCCGCCCGACTCTCCCATTACCTCCCGGGTCCGATCCCCGCACGCCCGGAACCCACCCGCGGACACTCGGTGAAATCGGCGAACACGAGGCGTCGCAGCCCGCTCACTTTCTGCTGGCATATGCACGACGGAGAAGCGGAACACCCGCACCCGGGGTACCGGAGGACATTCGCCGCGAACACAGCGAAGCTCACATCACCGACCTCCCCGAGCGGGCCTCGGGACGGAAATGCGCACCTGGCATTCCGCAGCCCGAGAGCCGCCCCCGAGCGGCCGGTGGATGACACCACGGTTCCTCCCCGCCCGGCAGCACACCACGAAGCGGGCACCGCCCCGCTCAACCCGCCGTCGCAACCGCCGGGTCCGCCGGGTCCGCCGGGTCCGCCGCCGTCGGCAGACCGGCCAGATAGCCGTCCAGCAACGCGGTCTGCCGCTCGGCCGGGAACTCCCCCGGGGCGAACAGTGCCTGGACCACCAGCCCCAGCACGAAGGCCTGCGCGCCCGCCGCGAGCCGCGCCGCGTCCGCGCCGGCCGGCAGCTCGCCGAGCCGCTGGGCGTCCGTGATGTGCCCCGCCAGTGCCTCCCGCGAGCGCCCGTAGCGGCCGGCGTGCGCGGCCGCCAGCTCGGGGTCGGCCAGCGCCACGTCCCAGGAGCCGACCCAGATCCGGTTGCCCGCCACGGCCGCCTCGTCCAGCGGCAGGACGTCCAGCAGCGCCGCCCGCAGCCGGGCCAGCCCGGCCGGCGGCGGGGGGCCGTCCACCGGGGCGGCGCGGCGCGGGCGCTCGCCGGACCGCCGGTCCAGCACGTCGAGCGCATACGCCACCAGGGCCCGCTTGTTGGCGAAGTAGTGCGTCAACAGCCCGGTGGAGGCGCCCATTTCGGCGGCCACCGCACGCAGCGTCAGGCCTTCGAAGCCATGGGCCGACAGCACCCGCCAGACCGCTTCGGAGACTTCCAGGCGGCGGGCGGCATGGTCTCCACGGGCTGGCGTCATGCCGCTATCTTACGTACCAAACGTTTGTTATGTATATATGACTCAACCGGTTCGCACTCCGGCCGCACCCCGACCCTCGCTCCGAAAGGCCCGCCCGTGTTTGCCGTACCGCTCGCCGAGAACGCCGAACTGCGCCCGCTGGAGCCGTGGCAGGCGGCCGAGTTCCTGGCCCACATCGACCGGGCCCGCGCCCACACCGACCCCTGGATCCCCTGGGCCTCCCGCTCCACCGACCTCGACTCGGCCCGCGCCACCCTCCAGGGCTACGCCGACAGGCAGGCCGCCGACACCGGCCGGATCTACGGCATCTGGCTGGACGGCACGCTGGTCGGTGGCGTGATGTTCGTGCACTTCAGCGCCGACGCGGGCAACTGCGAGATCGGGGTCTGGACGGAACCCGCGGGCGAGGGCCGGGGTCTGGTCGGCGCCGCCGTCCGCCATCTGATCGACTACGCCTTCGGCACCCGGGGCCTGCACCGCGTCGAGTGGTACAGCAGCTCGGCCAACGCCCGCAGCCGGGCGGTCGCCCAGCGCATGGGCATGAAGCTGGACGGCACGCTGCGGGAGTTCTTCCTGCACAACGGGGTCCGCCACAACAAGGAGGTCTGGTCGATCCTGGCCCCCGAGTGGAAGCCCGCGGGCTGACGCCGACCCCGGACGGGGCCCGGTGGACGCACCACCGGGCCCCGCCGCACCCGCCCGGCGTCCGGCGTCCGGCGTCCGGCCCGAGGCCACCGAAAACGCCCTGCGCGCCTTCGCCCTGATCGAACGGGGGCTCGGCGACCACTGCGCCGCCACGCCCTGAGAGAGTGGGCCCCACCACGATCTCCCGGAGGTACGCATGGCCCGGCCGCCGCTCACGCGGGACCGCTCCCCGTTCCCGACCCAGGTCGAGGGCCTCAACGCCTTCACCGGCGAGGACGGCGTGGCCGTCCTGGAGTTCGCCCGCCCGCACCGGCGCAACGCCGTCACCCTGGCCATCTGGCAGGCGCTGCCCAAGGTCCTGCTCCGGCTCGCCGAACAACCGGGCGTCCGCGCCCTGCTGGTCACCGGGGCGGGCGGAACCTTCAGCGCCGGCGCGGACATCGCCGAACTCGTCGAGGTCTACGCCGACCCGGACCAGGCCGACGACTACCACGCCGTCAACGTCGCCGCCGAGGAGGCGCTGGCCGCCTTTCCGCACCCCACCGTCGCGGTGGTGCACGGCGCCTGCGTCGGCGGAGGCTGCCAGCTGGCCGTCGCCTGCGACCTGCGCTTCGTCGCCGAGGACGCCCGGCTGGGCATCACCCCGGCCAAGCTCGGTGTGGTCTACCCGGCGGTGCCGACCCTGCGGCTGGCCCGGCTGGTCGGCCCGGCCCGGGCGAAGTACCTGCTGTTCTCCGGGGAGTTGGTGACCGGGCGGGACAGCGCCGCGATCGGCCTCGCCGACCGGGTCGCGCCGGGCGCCGAACTGGACGCCGCCGCACTGGAGTTCGCCCGGCTGCTGACCCGGCGCTCGGCGCAGACGATCGGCGCCGTCAAGGCCGCGCTGGCGGTGCCGCCGGAGCACGCCGCGGCCGCCCTGGAGCCCTGGGAGCGGCGGTCCCGCGAGGCCGGGGACGTCCGCGAGGGCCTCGCCGCCTTCCTGGAGGGCCGCCCGCCCCGGTTCTGATCGACCTCCGCCGGTTCCGAACGGCCTCGCCCCGGGCCCCTCGCCCCGGCTCCCGGGCATCGGGCATCGGGCATCGGGCATCGGGCATCGGGCATCGGGACATTACGATCATCCGACCGCCCCGCACCCGATCCCGCCTGGAGCACGCACCCCGATGGCCGAGCCGACGACCAAGACGACCTGGGCCCGGCGAGTCACCGACGGCGTCGAGCCGAAGAACGTGATCATCGCGATGCTGCCGCTGCTGGGCGTGCTGCGCTACGGCTGGAAGGGCCTCGGCTGGGCGGCGTTCGCCGCACTGTTCGCGGCGGTCGTCCCGACCCTGTTCATCCAGCGCGGCATCCGCAAGGGCACCCTGGAGGACCGGCACGTCGGCCACCGGCAGCGGCGCCTGGTGGTGATCCCGTTCATCATGCTGTCGGTGCTGACCAGCCTCGCGGTGATGCTCTGGCTGGACGCGCCCGCCGACCTGACCGCGATGGTGCTGGCGATGCTCGCCTCACTGGTCCCGATCCTGGTGATCACCGTCTGGTGGAAGGTCTCCATCCACACCGCCGTCGCCGGCGGCGCGGTGGTCTGTCTGGCCGTCGCGCTCGGCCCCTGGTGGCTGCTGCTCGCCCCGGTGGTCGCACTGATCGGCTGGTCCCGCGTGGTGCTGCGGGACCACACCGCCGCGCAGACCGTCGCCGGCGCGGCGGTGGGTGCCCTGACCGCCGGACTCACCTTCTGGGCCGCCCGGTAACAGCCACCGGAGCGGCCACCCGTGGCCGCCCGCAATCACCCGCGCGATCACCCACCCGAACCCACCCGCCCGAACCGCTTCGCGACCGGTCACCGAATCGGCAGGCCGGAGATCGCCCGGGCGATCACCAGCCGCTGGATCTCGCTGGTCCCCTCGAAGATCGAGTAGATCGCGCTGTCCCGGTGCATCCGCTCCACCGGGTACTCCCGGGTGAACCCGTTGCCCCCGAGGATCTGCATCGCCTGCGCGGTGACCCACTTGGCGGTCTCACCCGCGTACAGCTTGGACATCGAACCCTCGGCCGAGGTGAACGGCTGGTTGGTGGCCGCCATCCAGGACGCCCGCCAGACCAGCAGCCGGGAGGCGTCGATCCGGGTCCTCATGTCGGCCAGTTGGAAGGCCACACCCTGGTTGTCGATGATCGGACGGCCGAACTGCACCCGGGTCTTCGCGTAGTCGAGCGCCACCTCGTACGCGGCCCGGGCGATGCCGATCGCCTGCGCGCCGACCGCCGGGCGGGAGGCCTCGAAGGTGGCCATCGCGGCGTTTCCCCGGCCGCCGCCCTTCCGGGCGCCCTCGCGGGCCCGGGCCAGCCGCTCCGTCAGCTTCTCCCGGCCACCGAGCAGGCAGTGGCCGGGCACCCGGACACCGTCCAGGACGACCTCCGCGGTGTGCGAGGCGCGGATGCCGTGCTTCTTGAACTTCTGGCCCTGACTCAGCCCGGGCGTACCCGGCGGGACGACGAAGGACGCCTGCCCGCGCGCGCCGAGCCGCGGATCGACGGTGGCCACCACCACGTGGACGGCGGCGATCCCGCCGTTGGTGGCCCAGGTCTTGGTGCCGTTCAGCACCCACTCGTCCTTGGCCTCGTCGTAGACGGCGCGGGTGCGCAGCGCGGAGACGTCGGAGCCGGCGTCCGGCTCGGAGGAGCAGAACGCGGCGACCTTGACGTCGCCCGGTGTGCCGAACATCTGCGGCGCCCAGGTGCCGATCTGCTCGTCGGTGCCGTTGGCGAGCACCGCGACGGCGGCCAGCGTGGTGCCGACGATGGCGAGGCCGATGCCCGCGTCGCCCCAGAACAGTTCCTCCATGGCGATCGGGATGCCCACGCCGGAGGGGTCGAAGTACTGCTGGGCGTAGAAGTCCGGGGAGTAGACGCCCAGCCTGGCGGCCTCCTGGATGATCGGCCAGGGGGTCTCCTCGCGTTCGTCCCACTCGGCCGCGGCGGGCCGCATCACGTCGGCGGCGAAGCCGTGCAGCCAGTCGCGTACGGCGAGCTGGTCCGCGCCCGGGTCCAGCGAGAACGTGCCCATGGTGCCTCCGGTCGAAGGGGTCGAGGGGGTCCGGACGGTGCGGGAGGGTCTGCGGCGGCACCCGCGGCGGGCCCGGGGAACGGGCGCCCGCGAGCGGCCCCCGGGGAGCGGGCGCCGAAACGGTGTCGAGCCGGTGTTACCGGCGGTAACATCGCCGGAGTCTGCTACTGATGGGCAACACGTGTCAACGCCCCCGCCCGGACCAGCCAGGAGCCCCCGTATGCCATCCGCCGACCCCGCCAACCCCGGCGAGCCGCGCCGCGAGCAACTGCTCAACGCCGCCGACCGGGTGATCCGGCGCGACGGGCCGGCCGCCAGCATGAACGCCATCGCCGCCGAGGCGGGGATCACCAAACCGATCCTCTACCGCCACTTCGGCGACCGGAACGGGCTGATCCGGGCCCTGACCGAGCGCCACACCCGCAGTCTGCTGGCCGCCGTCCGGGCCGCACTCACCGAACCGCTGGAGCGCCGGGACCGGGTCGAACACGTACTGGACACCTACCTGGCCGGCATCGAGGCCCGCCCTCAGGTCTACCGGCTGCTCACCCACCCCGAGCCCGGCGACCCGAGCGGCGCGGGCAACGCGCTCGCCCCGGCCCTGCGGCAGATCGCTGAGGAGATCACCGGGGCCGTGCGGAGCCAGGTGGACCTCGGCCCCGACCGCGACCTGCTCGCCGAGGCCTGGGGCCGGGGCATCACCGGCATGGTGCTGGCGGCCGGCGACTGGTGGCTGGAGTCCCGGCCCTGCTCACGCCCCCGGATGGTCCAGGCGCTCGCCGACCTGCTCTGGGGCCGGCTGGCCGCGGCCGCCGACCTGCCGACCGCCCTCCCGCCCACCGCACCGGCCCCCGATCCCGCCGCACCGGCGTCCGACCCGCGCTGAGGCCCCCGGCCCGTGGCCCGGCACCGGTGGCCCGCCGACGAGGGGCGGGCCACCGGACGGGCGCTCCCCTACGCCAGGCCCCGGCGCGCCAGCAGCGGCCCGGTCTGCGGGTCCCGCCCGATCACCGCGCGGAAGGAGTCCAGCGCGTCCCGGCTGTCGCCGCGCGACAGCAGCTCGGCCCGGAACACCTCGCCGCTCTCCCGCACCCCGCGGCCGTTCCCCTTGAACCACTCCACCGTCTCGGCGTCCAGCACCTCCGACCAGATGTAGGCGTAGTAGCCCGCGCTGTACCCGCCGGCGAAGATGTGCGTGAAGTAGGCCGTCCGGTAGCGCGGCGGGATCGCCGCCACCGCGAGCCCCGCCTTGGCCAGCGCCCGCGCCTCGAACTCCTCGGCGTCCGCGATCTCCTGGCCGGCCGGCACGGTGTGCCAGGCCCAGTCCAGCAGCGCCGCCGCCAGGTACTCGACCGTGCGGAAGCCCTGCCCGAAGCCCTCCGCCGCCGCCATCCGCTCGACCAGCTCGGCCGGCAGCGGCTCGCCCGTCACATGGTGCTTGGCGTAGTTGGCCAGGACGGCCGGCCAAACCATCCACATCTCGTTGACCTGCGAGGGGAACTCGACGAAGTCCCGCGGCACGGCCGTCCCCGCGAAGTACGGGTAGCGGACGTCCGAGAACAGCCCGTGCAGCGCGTGCCCGAACTCGTGGAACAGCGTGCGCACCTCGTCCCAGGAGAGCAGCACCGGCTCGCCGGACGCCGGGCGGGCGATGTTCAGGTTGTTCATCACCACCGGCCGCCGGCCGAGCAGCCTCGACTGGGTGACCAGCTCGTCCATCCAGGCGCCGCCGCGCTTGGACGCCCGCGCGTGGAAGTCCCCGAGGAACAGGCCCAGCGAGCCGCCGTCCGCCTCGAACACCTCGAAGACCCGCACGTCCGGGTGGTACGCCGTCAGGTCCGGCCGCTCGGTGAAGGTCACCCCGTACGCCAGGTTCGCCGCGAAGAAGACGCCCTCGTGCAGCACCCGCTCCAGCTCGAAGTACGGGCGCAGCGCCGCCGCGTCCACCTGGTACGAGGACTGCCGGACCAGCTCCGAGTAGTACGCCCAGTCGTGCGCCGCGATCTCGTCGATCCCGTCGGCCGCCGCCAGGGCGGCCAGCTCCGCCGCCTCCCGGCGCGCGTTGGCCACCGCCGGCGGCACCAGCCTGGCCAGCAGCCCGTCCACCGCCTCGACGGTGCCGGCGGTCTCGTCCGCGACCACGTGGGCGGCGTGCGTGCCGTACCCGAGCAGCCTGGCCCGCTCGGCGCGCAGGGTGGCCATCCGGATCGCCAGTGGGCCGTTGGCCCGGGCCGCGCGGCCCAGCGAGGCGGCCATCAGGCGTTCGCGGACCGAGCGGTCGGTGAGGAAGGCCAGCTCGGTCTGGTTGGAGAAGTTCTTCAGGCTCAGCACGTACTTGCCGTCGTGCCCGAGCGCCCGCCCGTTCTCCGCCGCCGCGGCGATCGCGTCCGGGGAGAGCCCGTCCAGCTGCTCGGCGGAGTCCAGCACCAGCGCCCTGGCCTGCGAGTCGGCCGACACGTTCTGCCGGAACGCCGTCTCGGCGGCGGCCAGTTCGGCGTTCAGCCCGCGCAGCCGCTCCTGGTCGGCGGCCCCCAGCCGGGCGCCGGCCCGGACGAAGGCGGTGTGCCGGCGCTCCAGCAGCCGCAGCGACTCCCCGTCCAGGCCGAGCCCGTCGCGCCGCCCGTACAGCTCCTCGATCCGGGCGAACAGCTCGGCGTCCAGGTGGATCGCGTCGTCGTGTGCGGCGAGCTTCGGGCTGACCTCGGCGTCGATCCGGTCGATCACCGGTGTGGTGTCGGAGGAGGACTGGTTGAGGAACACCGCGTTCACCCGGCGCAGCAGCGACCCCGAACGCTCCAGCGCGATCACCGTGTTGTCGAAGGTCGGCGGCTCGGGGTCGGCGGTGATCGCGGCGATCTCGGCGAGCTGGTCGGCCATACCGCGCTCGAACGCCGGCAGGTAGTGCTCCTCCCGGATCTCGGCGAACGGCGGCAGTTCGTAGGCCAGGGTGCTGGCCTTGAAGAACGGGTTCTCGGTCATTTCGCCGACCCTACGCGGTGTCACCCGGGCTGCCTACGCCCCCCGCCCCGAGCCGGACGCCGGTTGTCGTACCCACCGGCTACCGTCGAGGTCACACGCCCGTACGCCCGAGAGGAGGAGCCCCCGTGGCACCCCGGATCGCCCTCGTCCCCGACCCGCACGGCCCGGGTGGCCGGCTCCAGCCCCTCGACGACTCCGGCGCCCCGCTCGGTCCGCCCGCCGCCACCGCCGACCTCGCCGCCGCCGTCGCCGAACGGGAGGCGGCCGAGCACCCGCGCTGGGTCTGGGCCGCCGCCGACAGCGGCTACGCGCCGCTGCTCCCCCGACTGCCCGACCGGCTCGCCCGCTGCCACGACCTGCGACTGGTCGAGGCGCTGCTGCTGGCCCACGAGGGCCGGTTCGGCGCACCGCGCTCGCTCGGCGCGGCCTGGGCCCGGCTGAAGGGCCTGCCCGTCCCCGCCGATCTGCCCGAGCCGGGCTCCGCCGACTCCGGCGACGGGCAGGACACCCTGTTCGCCCCCGACCGCCTGCAACTGCCGCCGGGCGCCGACCCACTGACCGCCGTGGTCGCCGTCCACGCCGAGCAGCAGCGCCGGCTGGCCGCCATCGCCGACCCGGCCGCCCGGTCCCGGTTCCGGCTGCTGGTCGCCGCCGAGTCGGCCGGCGCACTGGTGGCCGCCGAGATGGCGGACGACGGCCTGCCCTGGCGCGCCGACATCCACGACCGGCTGCTCACCGAACTGCTCGGCCCGCGTCCGACCGTCCCCGGCACCCAGCCGAGGCTGCTGGCCGAGCTGGCCGTCGAGCTCCAGCAGGCGCTCGGCGGGCGCCCGTTCAACCCCGACTCGCACAGCCAGGTACTGCGCGCCTTCGCCGACCGGGGCATCCAGCTCGGCTCCACCCGCTCCTGGGAGCTGAAGGAGGTGGACCACCCGGCCGCCGCGCTGATGATCCGCTACAAGGAGCTGTCCCGGATCCACGCCGCGCACGGCTGGGCCTGGCAGGACGCCTGGGCCCGCGGTGGCCGGTTCCGCCCCGAGTACGTGGTCGGCGGCGTGGTCTCCGGCCGCTGGGCCAGCCGGGGCGGCGGCGCCCTGCAGATCCCGCGCATCCTGCGCCGCGCCGTGGTCGCCGACCCGGGCTGGCTGCTGGTCGTCGCGGACGCCGCCCAGCTGGAGCCGCGGGTGCTGGCCGCCCTCTCCCAGGACGCCGGGCTGGCCCGCACCGCCGCCGGCGGCGACCTGTACGAGGCGCTGGCCGCCAGCGCCTTCCAGGGCGACCGCGACAAGGCCAAGCTCGGCCTGCTGGGCGCCATGTACGGGCAGACCAGCGGCGACATCGGCCCGCTGCTGAACACCCTGCGCCACCGCTACCCCGCCGCCATGGGGTACGTGGAGGCGGCCGCCCGTACCGGCGAGGACGGCGGCGTGGTCGTCTCCCGGCTGGGCCGGGCCTGCCCGCCGCCCTCGGCCGACTGGCTCGACCTCACCGAGGCCCCCGAGAACGCGGCGGACGCGGGCGGCCGCTCGGCCCGCGCCCGGGGCCGCTTCACCCGCAACTTCGTCATCCAGGCCAGCGCCGCCGACTGGGCGCTGGCGCTGCTCGCCGCGCTGCGCCGCCGACTGAACGCGCTGCCGGCGGCCGGCCCGGACGACCGCCCGCACCTGGTGTTCTTCCAGCACGACGAGGTGGTGGTGCACACCCCGGCCAATCTCGCCGACCAGGTGGCGGCGGCCGTCGCCGAGGCGGCCGACGAGGCCCGGCAGCTGGTCTTCGGGGACACCCCGGTCCGTTTCCCGCTGACCACCGCGGTGGTGGACTGCTACGCCGACGCCAAGTAGCGCCTGAGCCGCCCCCTCGCCCACACCTCCCGGGCCACCGCCTTCCGGCCCTACACCTTCCGGAAGGCCCGCGCTTCCTCGGCCGCCGCGACCACCTCGGCCAGCGCCGCCCCAGTGGAGGCCGTCACGGCGGCGGCGACCGCACCCTCCACGAACGGCGCGTCCACCAGCACCGTGCCGGGGCGCGGCTCGTCCTCCAGGACCGCGACGGCGGTCAGCACCGAGCTCCCCAGGTCGGGCAGCACCACCACCCCCGCCCCGCCGTCCGCCGCCACGACGGCCCGCGCGATCAGGTCGTAGCTGGTGCCGAGCCCGCCGTCCTCCGTCCCGGCCGCCACCACCACCCGCACCGCGTCCGAAGCCAGTTCGCCCAGCAGCTCGCGCAGCCCGGCGGCCAGCTGCGCGCTGTGCGAGACCAGGACGATGCCCACGTAGTCGCTCATGGCCCCGACCCTACGACCGGCCCGCTGCTCCGGCGGAGTGATCCGTCCGACCCCGTCCTCCGCGTGTCGCAACCGGTGCCGACCACCCCCGTCTGGCGTAGCGTCGGGGCAGCACCGTCTGCCGAGGGAGCGAAGCGCTGTGAAGAAGCTGATCAACACCCCGGAGAGCGTCCTGGAGGACGCGCTGGCCGGAGTCGCGGCCGCCCACCCGGAGTTGACGGTGGACATCGCGAACCGGGTGATCACCCGCGCGGTCCGCCCGGAGGCGTCCAAGGTCGCCCTGGTCTCGGGCGGCGGGTCGGGCCACGAGCCGCTGCACGGTGGCTTCGTCGGCCCGGGCATGCTGGACGCGGCCTGCCCGGGCGAGGTGTTCACCTCCCCGGTGCCGGACCAGATGCTGGCCGCCGCCAGGGCCGTGGACTCCGGCGCCGGGGTGGTCTTCGTGGTGAAGAACTACACCGGCGACGTGATGAACTTCGAGCTGGCCGCCGAACTGGCCGCCGAGGAGGGCCTGGAGGTCCGCACCGTCCTGGTCGACGACGATGTCGCGGTCGAGGACTCGACCTGGACGGCGGGCCGCCGGGGCACCGGAGCGACCGTGCTGGTGGAGAAGGCGGCCGGTGCGCTGGCCGAGCGCGGCGCGACGCTGGACGAGGTGGCAGCCCTGGGCGAGCGGGTCAACGCCGCCTCCCGCTCCTTCGCGGTCGCGCTGACCGCCGCGACCGTCCCGGCGGCCGGCAAGCCCGGCTTCGACCTGCCGGAGGACGAGATCGAGGTCGGGGTCGGCATCCACGGCGAGCCCGGCCGGCGCCGCGAGAAGCTCCGCCCGGCCCGCGAGCTGGCCGCCGAGGTGGTCGAGACCATCCTCACCGACCACGACCTGACCGCCGGGGACGAGGTGATCGCCCTGCTGAACGGCCTCGGGGGCACCCCGCTGCTGGAGCTGTACATCGTCTTCGGCGAGGTCGCCGCCCGGCTGGCCGGACGCGGTATCACGGTGGCCCGCAGCCTGGTCGGCAACTACGTCACCAGCCTCGACATGGCGGGCTTCTCCCTCACCCTCACCAAGGCCGACGCCCAGCTGCTGGAGCTGTGGGACGCCCCGGTGGACACCCCCGCCCTCAAGCGGGCCTGAACGGAAGGCGGACACCACCGTCATGGACAACGCAGTCAGGGACGGCGCGGCCGAGGGCGGTGCGGCCGAGGGCTTCGGCACCGCCCGCGCCGAGGCCTGGGTCCGCGCGATCGCCACGGCCGTCGAGAAGGAGCAGGATCGGCTCACCGAACTGGACTCGGCGATCGGGGACGGCGACCACGGCAGCAACCTGCGGCGCGGCTTCGCCGCCGTGCTGACCGCCCTGGACGGCCTCGACCCGGCCGGCCCGGGCGCACTGCTGAACAGGACCGGCACCACGCTGATCTCCAAGGTCGGCGGCGCCTCCGGCCCGCTGTACGGCAAGGCCTTCCGCGCCATCGGCGCCGCCCTGCCCGACACCGCTCTGCCCGACGCCGCCGCACTCGGCGAGGCGCTGGCCGCCGGCCTGGACGCGATCCGCGCCCTCGGCAAGGCCGAGCCCGGCGACAAGACCATCGTCGACGCGTACACCCCGGCGGTGGCCGCCTACCGGGCGGCGGTGGCGGCGGGCGCCGGGCTGCCCGGGGCCGCCTCGGCGGCGGCGGCCGCGGCCGAGCAGGGGGCACGCGACACCGTACCGCTCCAGGCCCGCAAGGGGCGCGCCTCCTACCTCGGCCCGCGCAGCATCGGCCACCAGGACCCGGGCGCCACCTCGACCGCGCTGATCTTCCGCGCCCTCGCGGAGGTCACCGCGGCCTGAACCGGGAGCCGGCCGGTGCCCGCTACCGGTCGGTGCGGGTGATCAGCAGCAGCAGCGCGTCGTCGCGCAGTTCCCCGCCGGTGTGCTCCAGCAGGTCGGCGTAGATCCGGCCGACCGCCGCCTCCAGCTCCGCCGCCGAGCGGGCCGCGCCCCGGACCAACGGGCCGGCCCGCTCCGCCAGCGGGTAGAACTCGCCGTTCTTCCGGTGCCGGGCCTCGACCACACCGTCGGTGCAGAGCACCAGCACGTCGTCGTGGCCGAACGGCTGGTCCCAGGTGGCCGGCTCACCGGGGGCCAGCCGGCCGAGGCCCAGCGGCACCCACGGGTCCGGGGCGTCCAGCACGTGCGCCCGGCCCTCCCGGTCCACCCGGATCGGCGGGACGTGCCCGTACTGGAGCAGTTCCATCACCCCCGGCGTCCGGAACTCGGCGAACAGCGCCGTGGTGAACTCCCCGGCCGGCGCGTGCCGCTCGACGCTGGCCTCGATCCGCGCGGCCACCCCGCGCAGCCCGGCCTCGTCGTACGCGGCCTCCCGGAACGAGCCGAGCACCACGGCGGCGGTCTGCACCGCCCCCAGCCCCTTGCCGCGGACGTCCCCGACCGCCACCCGGGTGCCGTGCGGGGTCTCCAGCACCGAGTAGAGGTCGCCGCCGATCCGCGAGGCGTCGGCGGCGGAGACGTACCGCACCGCCAGATGCAGCGGTCCGACCACCGGGCCCGGCAGCCGCAGCAGCGCCCGCTGGGCGGCCTCGGCCACCGAGCTGACGGCCGCGAAGGCCGCCGCGCGCCGCATCCGGATCTTGGCCACCCAGGCGGAGAACAGCGTCAGCATCAGGTAGCTGACCATCGCGCCGTACAGGAAGCGGTCGTCGTTGACGTCGGCGACCTCGTCGTAGTGGCTGAGCCCGAAGACCGAGAGCAGCCCGAGCGAGCAGACCATCAGCAGCTCGACCGGCCGCAGGGTGAGCGCGGCGATGGTCGGGACGACGGACATCAGCGGTGCGAGGTAGCGGTCCTTGCCGGAGAGGAAGTCCGCGAGCGCCACCAGCAGGATCGCGATCAGCGCCGGGGTGGCCCGCCGCCAGAACGGCACGTCCTGGAGATCGGCGGCCAGCAGGGCGCCACGTCGCCGGTCCGGCGGGAGTCCCGAGGCAGTCGGGACCGCGGGCGACTGGGCACGGCGGATCGGAAACACATATCGAACATAACGGACGATCAACGCACTCACCCACCCACCCGCCCCATCGCCCCGCCCGCCCCCGGCGTGGATTCCGGCACGACGTAGTCACACGCATACGCTCTGCACTCGGATCGCACCGCAATGCGATCCACGCCACATCACTCACTCTCCCGAGGAATACCCCTTGGGGGTATGGTGTTATCAGAATCAGAGTCCGGGCGCAGACCCGTGGCAGCGCAAATCCTTTCGGAGGCCCCGATGTCCAGCACCATCACCTACACCGTGACCGGCATGAGCTGCGGCCACTGCGAGAGCTCGATCAGCAAGGAGCTCTCCACCCTGACCGGCGTCACCGAGGTGGCCGCCGACGCCAAGGCAGGCACCGTGACGGTCTCCTCCGCCACCGAGCTCGACGACGACCAGGTCCGCGCCGCGGTCGACGAGGCCGGCTACGAGCTGGTCGGCCGGTCCGCCTGAGCCCCCCGCAGTACGGCGGGGGCCGGACGAGCCCCACCCCGCGCCCCCGCCGTACGCTCTCTTCAAGGAGCTGATCAGCATGAGCACCTCCACTCCGGGCACCAGCGCCCCGGGAGCGACCGCCGGCATAGGCGGCCAGGACGGCCGGGCCGCCGTACAGGACCGGGTCGAGCTGTCGATCGGCGGGATGACCTGCGCCTCCTGCGCGGCCCGGATCGAGAAGAAGCTCAACCGGATGGACGGCGTCGAGGCCACCGTCAACTTCGCCACCGAGAAGGCCCGGGTCGACTTCGGGCCCGGAGTGAGCGTGGCGGACCTCATCGCCACCGTCGAGAACACCGGGTACACCGCCGAGCTGCCCCCGCCGCCGGCCACCGCGGCCACCGCTCCCGGCACGGCCGCCGCCGCCGAGGAGCAGCCGCCGGCCGACCCGCTGCTGGACCGGCTGCTGATCAGCGCCGTCCTCAGCATCCCCGTGGTCATGCTGTCGATGGTCCCGTCCCTGCAGTTCACCAACTGGCAGTGGCTGGCCTTCGCACTCACCGGCCCGGTCGTCGTCTACGGCGGCCTGCCGTTCCACAAGGCCGCCTGGACCAACCTCAAGCACGGCGCCGCGACCATGGACACCCTGGTCTCGCTCGGCACCCTGGCCGCCTTCGGCTGGTCGTTCTGGGCCCTGTTCTGGGGCGAGGCGGGCATGGCCGGGATGCGGCACGACTTCTCGTTCTCGATCGGCGACACCGACGCCTCCTCCACGCTCTACCTGGAGACGGCCGCCGCCGTCACCGTGCTGATCCTGCTCGGCCGCTACCTGGAGGCCCGCTCCAAGCGCCGCGCCGGCGCCGCCCTGCACGCCCTGCTCGACCTGGGCGCCAAGGACGTCGCCGTGCTCCAGAACAACCGCGAGGTGCGGATGCCGGTGGCCCAACTGGCCGTCGGGATGCGCTTCGTGGTCCGCCCGGGCGAGAAGATCGCCACCGACGGCGTGGTCGTCGAGGGCGCCTCCGCCGTGGACGCCTCGATGCTCAGCGGCGAGTCCGTGCCCGTCGAGGTCGCGGTCGGCGACTCCGTCACCGGCGCCACCGTCAACGCCGGCGGCCGTCTGGTGGTCGAGGCCACCCGGGTCGGCGCCGACACCCAGCTCTCCCGGATGGCCCGGCTGGTCGAGGACGCACAGAACGGCAAGGCCGCCGCCCAGCGGCTGGCCGACCGGATCTCCGCCGTCTTCGTGCCGGTCGTCATCGTGATCGCGCTCGGCACCCTGGTCGGCTGGCTGCTGGTCTCCAACAGCCCCACCGAGGCGTTCACCGCCGCCGTCGCCGTCCTGATCATCGCCTGCCCCTGTGCCCTGGGTCTGGCCACCCCGACCGCGCTGATGGTCGGCACCGGGCGCGGCGCCCAGCTCGGCATCCTGATCAAGGGCCCGGAGGTACTGGAGACCACCCGCCGGGTGGACACCATCGTGCTGGACAAGACCGGCACCGTCACCACCGGCCGGATGGCGCTCGCCGCCGTGCACACCGCCGACGGTGTCACCGAGACCGAGGCGCTGCGGCTGGCCGGCGCGCTGGAACACGCCTCCGAGCACCCGATCGCCGCCGCGATCGCCGCGGCCGCCGCCGAGCGGACCGGCGAACTGCCGCCCGTCGAGGGCTTCGAGAACGTCCCGGGCCGGGGCGTGCAGGGCGTCGTCGAGGGCCACGCCGTGGTCGCCGGGCGCGAGGCGCTGCTCGCCGACTGGGCCCAGCACCTGCCGCCGGCCCTCGCCGCCGCCAAGGCCGCCGCCGAGGCCGCCGGCCGGACCGCCGTGGCGGTCGGCTGGGACGGCGAGGCGCGGGCTGTCCTGGAGGTCGCCGACGCGGTCAAGCCGACCAGCGCCGAGGCGATCGCCGACCTGCGGGCCCTGGGCCTGCGGCCGGTCCTGCTGACCGGCGACAACCGGCTGGTCGCCGAGGCGGTGGCGGCCGAGGTCGGCATCGCCCCGGAGGACGTGATCGCCGAGGTGCTGCCGGAGGACAAGGTCAGCACCGTCAAGCGCCTCCAGGCCGAGGGCCGCTCGGTCGCGATGGTCGGCGACGGCGTCAACGACGCCGCCGCGCTCGCCCAGGCCGACCTGGGCCTGGCGATGGGCACCGGCACCGACGCCGCGATCGAGGCAAGCGACCTGACCCTGGTCCGCGGCGACCTGCGCTCAGCGGCGGACGCCATCCGGCTCTCCCGGCGGACCCTCGGCACCATCAAGGGCAACCTGTTCTGGGCCTTCGGCTACAACGTCGCGGCGATCCCGCTCGCTGCGGCCGGCCTGCTCAACCCGATGATCGCCGGTGCCACGATGGCCTTCTCCTCGGTCTTCGTGGTCACCAACAGCCTCCGGCTGCGCCGCTTCCGGGCCGCCTGAACCTACGGACGCCGAAGGACCCGTACCAAGCGGTGCGGGTCCTTCGGCGTCCGCGACCGCGCGGCCGGGCCGTCAACGGCCGAGCAGCTCGCCGCCGTTGCAGTGCAGGATCTCGCCGGTGATGAACCCGGCCTCGGGCGAGGCCAGGAAGTAGACCGCCGCCGCGACCTCGCCGGTCTCGCCGACCCGGCCGAGCAGCGTCCGGGCGGCCCGGCGGGAAACCTCCGCCTCGTCCAGCCGCGGACCGAAGAACTCGGTGCCGGCCACCGTTCCCGGGGCGACGATGTTGGCGGTGATGCCCGAGGTGCCCAGCTGCGCGGCCAGGAAGTGGTTCCAGGCGTGCAGCGAGGCCTTGGCCGCCCCGAACGAACCGGCGCCGCGCAGCGCCGCGATCGAGCTGATGGTGACCACCCGGCCGGCGCCCGGGGTGAGCCGGTCGCGGATGGACTCGGTGAGCATCACCACGGTCAGCACATTGCGCTCGAAGTCCCCGCGCCAGCGGGCCAGCAGGGCGTGCGGCCCGGCCCCGATCACCGTCTCCCGGCTGCCCGCGTTGTTCACCAGGACGTCGATCCGCTCCGGCAGCGCGGCCAGCGCGGCCTCCACCGCGTCCGGGTCGGCGAGGTCGCAGACCAGCGGGGTGACGTTCGGCCCGAGGTCGGCGGCGGACTGTTCGAGCACCGCCCGCCGGCGGCCGACGATCACGACCTGTTCGCCCGCCTCGGCGAACCGCCGCGCCACCTCGTACCCGATACCCGTGCCACCACCGGTGACAACGACGTTCCTGGCCATCTGCGCGCTCCCTCCCCAGTTCCGCCGCCACGCTGCGAGGGTGCGGGACGGTCCCTACCGGAATGCCACGATTCCTATCACGCTCGGTTGCCGTGACTGCGGGGAGGGTGACGTCGCGCGCGCGGGAAGGTGTGGTATGGGCGCGGCACCACGCGCACACGGAGCGTGGCGAGAGGCAGCTCACACCCCCCCGGCGTAACTTCTCGCACCCTGATACGTCTTAGGTTGGTAGTGCGGCAGTTTTTTTGGTGGGCGGAGACGTGGCGAACGGCATCATGTCACCGCGTTGCCACGCTGCCGCCGACGGGGCTCCGGCGGGCCCCGGGTCGGTCGTCGACTTCGACGGCCTTCGCGCACGACGCCGGGGTGTGGCGGGTCAGGGACGCTTTGAGCGGCCGTCCCGGGCTGCGGCCGGCCCCGGAGTCGTGCGCCGTACGTGTGCGGCCCCGCGAGGGACGCGGAAGGGCCCGGTCGCACTCCCCGGAATCTCGGGAGTGCGGCCGGGCCCTTCCGGTGCCTGGGTCAGCGGGCGTCGAGAGCCACGTAGTCGCGGATCGCGGTGCCGGTGTAGATCTGGCGCGGACGGCCGATCCGGCTGGTCGGGTCGTTGATCATCTCGTGCCAGTGGGCGATCCAGCCCGGCAGCCGGCCGAGGGCGAACAGCACGGTGAACATGCTGGTCGGGAAGCCCATGGCGCGGTAGATCAGGCCGGTGTAGAAGTCCACGTTCGGGTACAGCTTGCGGGAGACGAAGAAGTCGTCGCTGAGCGCGTGCTCCTCCAGCTTCAGCGCGATCTCGAGCAGCTCGTCGGACTTGCCGAGCTGGCCGAGCACCTCGTGCGCAAGGATCTTGACCTGCGCGGCGCGCGGGTCGAAGGCCTTGTAGACGCGGTGGCCGAAGCCCATCAGCTTGACGCCGTCCTCGCGGTTCTTCACCTTGCGGATGAACGCGTCGACGTCGCCGCCGTCCTTCTGGATGCTCTCCAGCATCTCCAGCACGGCCTGGTTGGCGCCACCGTGCAGCGGGCCCCAGAGCGCCGAGATGCCGGCCGAGATGGACGCGAACTGGTTGGCGTGGCTGGAGCCCACCAGGCGGACGGTGGAGGTCGAGCAGTTCTGCTCGTGGTCCGCGTGCAGGATCAGCAGCTTGTCCAGCGCGTTGACGATCACCGGGTTGAGCTCGTAGTCCTCGGCCGGGACCGCGAAGGTCATCCGGAGGAAGTTCTCGACGTAGCTCAGGTCGTTGCGCGGGTAGACGAACGGCTGGCCGACCGACTTCTTGTACGCGTAGGCCGCGATCGTCGGCAGCTTCGCCAGCAGGCGGACCGTCGACAGGTGGCGCTGGGCGGCGTCGAAGGGGTTGTGGCTGTCCTGGTAGAAGGTGGACAGCGCACCGACCACCGAGGACAGCATCGCCATCGGGTGGGCGTCGCGCGGGAAGCCCTGGTAGAAGCGCTTGACGTCCTCGTGCAGCAGGGTGTGCTGGGTGATCTCGCGGTTGAACTCCGCCAGCTGGTCCGGGGTCGGCAGCTCGCCGTTGATCAGGAGGTACGCGGTCTCGATGAAGCTGCCCTGCTCGGCGAGCTGCTCGATCGGGTAGCCGCGGTACCGCAGGATGCCGTTGTCACCGTCCACGAAGGTGATCGCGGACTTGTACGCGGCGGTGTTACCGAAGCCGTTGTCCAGGGTGACCAGGCCGGTCTGCGGGAGCAGCTTCGAGATGTCGAAGCCGGCGTTGCCCGCAGTGCTCTCGACGACGGGGTACTCGTACTCGCCGTCCTGGTACCGCAGTACTACCGAGTTGTCGCTCACGTCTTCCTCACCGACGAAATGAATCCTCTTCCAAGGTGCCCTGACTGTCTCTACCATCCCCCATCTGGCGGACAGCCGCGCACCCGGGGTGGCCCGGAAGGGCCCGCCCCTACAAAACCTTCTGCCGCAGCCGGTACGAACCGGACAAGATCGGCACCACCCTAGGCTCTGTCGTAAATCTCTTCACGTCAAGAGAACAATAGAGGCAACCATCCCTTGGAGAATCATCCAGTTGCCAGCCGGTGATCCAACGCGGCATGCCTCCTACCTGCACTGACGGTTCGAACAGCCTGAGCGATCGCCTTCCGTGACCCGACCAGCACAACCAGTTTCCGCGCCCTGGTCACAGCGGTGTAGAGGAGGTTCCGCTGGAGCATCGTCCAGGCGGACGTGGTGACCGGAATCACCACCACGGGATACTCGCTGCCCTGCGACCGGTGGATCGTCACCGCGTACGCGTGGGCCAGCTCGTCCAGCTCGTCGAAGTCGTACGGCACCTCCTCGTCCTCGTCGGTGAGCACCGTCAGCCGCTGGTCGTCCACGCTGAGCGCGGTCACCACTCCCACTGTGCCGTTGAAGACGCCGTTCCGCCCCTTGTCGTAGTTGTTCCGGATCTGGGTGACCTTGTCCCCGACCCGGAACGTCCGCCCGCCGAACCGCCGCTCCGCCAGCCCCTCCCGGGCCGGCGTCACCGCCGCCTGCAGCAGCGTGTTCAGGTTCCCCGCGCCCGCCGGGCCCCGGTGCATCGGCGCCAGCACCTGTACGTCCCGCCGCGCGTCGAACCCGAACCGCTGCGGAATCCGCCGCGCCACCACGTCCACGGTCAGGCCCGCTGCCTGCTCCGTGTCGTCCTCCACGAACAGGAAGAAGTCCGGCAGGCCCTCCGTCAGCGGCGGCAGGCCCTCGTTGATCCGGTGCGCGTTGGTCACCACCCCCGACTCCTGCGCCTGCCGGAAGATCCTGGTCAGCCGCACCGACGGGATCGGCCCACCCGGCGTCAGCAGATCCCGCAGCACCTCGCCGGCGCCCACCGACGGCAGCTGGTCCACATCCCCCACGAACAGCAGGTGCGCCCCCGGCGCCACCGCCTTGACCAGCTTGTTCGCCAGGATCAGGTCCAGCATGGACGCCTCGTCGACCACCACCAGGTCGGCGTCCAGCGGGCGGTCCCGGTCGTACGCCGCGTCCCCGCCGGGCCTCAGCTCCAGCAGCCGGTGAACGGTGGACGCCTCCACCCCGGTCAGCTCCGACAGCCGCTTCGCCGCCCGGCCGGTCGGTGCCGCCAGCACCACCTTCGCCCGCTTCGCCAGCGCCAGCGTCACGACCGACTTCACCGTGAACGACTTGCCGCAGCCGGGGCCCCCGGTCAGCACCGCGACCTTCTCGGTCAGTGCCAGCCGCACCGACTGCTCCTGCTCCGGCGCCAGCTCCACCCCCGTACGCTTCGCCAGCCAGCCCAGCGCGGCCGGCCAGTCCACGTCCGCGAACCACGGCATCCGGTCCACGTCCGACCGCAGCAGCCGCAACAGCTGGTTGGCGAGCGAGATCTCCGCCCGGTGGAACGGGACCAGGTACACCGCGGTGATCGGCTCACCGCTCTCCCCCGGCACCGACTCCCGCACCACTCCCTCCACGGCCACCAGCTCCGCCAGGCAGTCGATCACCAGCCCCACGTCCACCTGGAGCAGCTTCACCCCGTCCGCGATCAGCCGCTCCTCCGGCAGGAAGCAGTGTCCCTGGTCACTGCTCTGCGACAGCGCGTACTGCAGCCCCGCCTTCACCCGCTCCGGACTGTCGTGCGGGATCCCCACCGCCTGCGCGATCCGGTCCGCCGTCAGAAAGCCGATGCCCCACACGTCCGACGCCAGCCGGTACGGCTCGTTCTTCACCACCCCGATCGAGCCGTCCCCGTACTGTTTGTAGATTCGTACGGCCAGCGAGGTCGACACCCCGACCCCCTGCAGAAAGACCATCACCTCCTTGATGGACTTCTGCTCCTCCCAGGCGGCCGCGATCTTCTTGGTCCGCTTCGGCCCGAGCCCCGGCACCTCGATCAGCCGGCCCGGCTCGTTCTCGATCACCTCCAGGGTGTCCACCCCGAACCGCTCCACGATCCGCTCCGCGAACCGCGGCCCGATCCCCTTGATCAGCCCCGAGCCCAGATAGCGCTGGATCCCCTGCACCGTGGCCGGCAGCACCGTCGTGTAGTTCTCCACCACGAACTGCTTGCCGTACTGCGGATGCGACCCCCACCGCCCGTGCAGCCGCAGCGACTCCCCCGGCTGCGCCCCCAGCAGCGCGCCCACCACCGTCAGCAGGTCGTTCGCGCCCCGGCCGGTGTCCACCCGGGCGACGGTGTACCCCGTCTCCTCGTTGGCGTACGTGATCCGCTCCAGCACGCCCTCGACCTGGGCGAGCTGGCGCGGCGCGGCTACCTGGCCCGCCTGCGCCTGCCTGGCCACCGGACCCCCTTCACCAGTGCGGGTGGACCATTCCGCTACGCACCGTACCGCCCGGCCACGACAGCCGGGTCCGGGCCCTGCGGTGCAGCGGTCCGGCCGAGGTGCCAGGCTGGGAGAAAACCACGGGGGGCACCGACCGCACCCGCGTCACGGCGTGCCCGTCCAAGGAGCAGTGCCACCATGCTCACCACCGCCTTCGTCCCCGGCTCCCCCAACTGGCTCGACCTCGGCAGCCCCGACACCCGGGCCTCCGTCGACTTCTACACCGCCCTGTTCGGCTGGACCTTCGACTCGGCCGGCCCCGAGGCCGGCGGCTACGGCTTCTTCCAGCAGGAAGGGCGCACGGTCGCCGCCCTCGGCCCGCTCACCGAGGAAGGCTCGACGCCCGCCTGGACGCTCTACTTCTGCACCCTCGACGCCGACCGCACCGCCGAACTCGTCGAGGAAGCCGGCGGCCGGGTGCGATTCACCCCGTTCGACGTCTTCACCAACGGCCGGATGGCCGGTTTCACCGACCCCACCGGCGCCGAGTTCGCCGTCTGGCAGCCCCGCGACACCAGGGGCCTCGACGCCGTGACCGACGAGAACACCCTCTGCTGGGCCGAGTGCTACAGCATCGACGCCGAGGCCGCGAAGACCTTCTACCGCCGTGTCTTCGGCTGGCAGGAGCAGGACGTCCCGCTCGAGGGCGCGCTGTACACCGTCCTCACCCCGGCCGGCGGCGGCACCGACGACGCGCTCGGCGGCATCATGCAGCTCGGCCCCGAGCAGACGGCCGCCGGCACCTCCTCGCACTGGCTCCCCTACTTCGAGGTCCCCAACGTGGACGCCAGCCTCGCCATCGCCGACAAGCTGGGCGCCACCACCCGGATCCCGGCCATGGACGTCCACGGCGTCGGCCGTCTCGCCCAGCTGATCGACCCGCACGGCGCGGTCTTCGCCGTCATCACCAGCGCGGCGCCCGGTGAGTGACGCCCACTCACCCCTCACCGCGGGCGTGGACGGCCCCTGAGCGGCCCTGGGTGGCCCTGGACCCTCGGCCCGGGGCGAGAAGAGGGCCACGGTCGCGGGGCCGGGTCCCCGGGGTGGCCCTACGCTCTGGTCATGGACAACCTGATCATGGACAGCCTGACGATCCGCCGCGCCACCGCCGACGACGTCCCGGCGATCGTCGCGATGCTCGCCGACGACCCGCTGGGCGCCACCCGCGAGAGCCCCGGCGACCTCACCCCCTACCACGCCGCCTTCGCCCGCATCGACGCCGACCCGCAGCAGCACCTGGTGGTCGCCGAACGCGCCGGCCGGACCGTCGGCACCCTCCAGCTCACCGTCGTCCCCGGTCTCGCCAGGAAGGGCGCCACCCGCACCATCATCGAGGCCGTCCGGATCCACGCCGACGAACGGGGCACCGGCCTCGGCAGCGAGCTGATCACCTGGGCGATCGACCGCTCCCGCGAGCTCGATGCCGATCTCGTCCAGCTCACCTCCGACGCGACGCGCACCGACGCGCACCGTTTCTACGAGCGCCTCGGCTTCGTCCCGTCGCACCTCGGTTTCAAACTCGCGCTGTAAACGCAGAGAACCCCCACCCGGAATCGGGTGGGGGTTCTCTGGAATGATTGTTCGGCGGCGTCCTACTCTCCCACAGGGTCCCCCCTGCAGT